>CAJXIY010000015.1 GCA_913054495.1 uncultured Gammaproteobacteria bacterium
ACCAAACAATCTTATGTTTATGCCTTCGATCGGGAGACTGGCGAACCCATCTGGCCTATCGAAGAGCTGCCGGTTCCAGCTGGAGATGTACCCGGTGAATGGTACGCCCCCACACAACCTTTTCCCACACGGCCTGCGCCCTTCGATCGGCAAGGCTTCTCCGAAGAAGATTTGATCGATCTTACGCCGGAAATTCTCGCGCTGGCGGAAGAGGCAATTACCCGTTTTCGCCTGAGCCCGAGTCTGTACTCGCCCCCATCCCTGGCGGACGCACCAGACGGCACGGTGGGCACGCTGAGTCTGCCGGACGCCATCGGCGGCGCCAATTGGGAAGGCAGTGCCATGGATCCGGAGACTGGGATCCTGTACATACCCTCGAGGACGAACGTGGCATTGTTGTCGGTGGCGAAGGACGAGGATTCCGACGTCGATTTCAGCCAGTCTTACGGCGTGCGCGTGCCGCGGGTCCAGGGCTTGCCGATCGTCAAGCCGCCGTGGGGCCGTATTACGGCGATCGATATGAACAGTGGCGATCATGTCTTTCAGGTGGCCAATGCGGATACGCCGGAACGCATCACCAATCACCCGCTGCTGGAGGGCGTTACGATTCCACGCACCGGTGTGGCGACACGATCGGGCTTATTGCTGACAAAAACCCTGCTGTTTGTGGGTGAAGGCGTTGGCGGTGGCCCCACCTTGCGCGCGCTCGATAAGCAAACTGGTGATATCATCGCCGAGATCGAACTGCCCAATACCCAAACCGGGGTGCCTATGACCTACGAGCACGACGGCAAGCAATACATCGTCATGGTCGTCAGTGGCAGCGGCACGCCCGCCGAGATTGTGGCCTATGCCCTGCCGTAACTAAATATCAGGAGAAATGTACTATGCGTACTTATTTTTATCGAGCGGTGTTGGCGCCGCTTCTGTTGCTTATCAGCCTACCGGCGCTAGCCGCCACCTGGGTAATCGACCCGGACGATTCCCATGTTTATTTCAAGTACACCTTCGGTGGTGATGCCTACCGAGGCGAATTCAAAAACGTAGAAGCCATCTTCGAGATTGATCCCATGAGCCCCGGCGCTTGTAATTTCTCGGTAACGATTCCTATAGGTGAAATAAGTATCGACTCCCCCGAGGTCCTGGATTATTTGCTCGACTACGAATTGTTCGACGTGGATACATGGCCTACAGCCAGCTTTAAAGCAGAGAAATGCCGCTTGGAGTCACTGAATACCTTCGTGGCCGATGGCACCTTGACCATCCGCGATCAAACCCACCCCTTGAGCTTTCCGTTCAAACTCAACGTGGAGACAGCCGACGGCAGGATTCGTTTTCGCCTGACCAGTGAAGTGACTATCAAACGACTCGAGTACGACGTGGGTCAGGGCTACTGGGCGAACACAGGTGAGGTTCCGAACGATGTGGTCATCGAGATAGATGTCTACGCCATCCAGCAGTAATTAATCAGCCTCTGTGGAAAATAGGTTATTTCAATGTTTATAAGATTATTTAAAAAATACTATCGGTTTTCACTTATCCTGCTCTGCTCGGTATTGTTGGTTTCATGCGACCGCCTGCTGACGCCTGATTTCAATACCGACATAACTGGGCTCAGGGCGGGACAGTACACCGTCGATCCAGATCATGCGTCGGTGTTGTGGAAGATAAATCATTTGGGCTTCTCGACATTCGTTGGCCGTTTCAACGACATCGAAGCTTCTCTGGATTTTGATCCAGAGAATATTGAAAATTCCAGCATAGAAGTCATAATTAATACGGCCGGATTAGATATCAATAATCCTGAATTTGCAGAGGAACTTCGGGGTTCAAATTGGTTTGATGTAGAGAATTTCCCACAAGCCGTGTATAGGACAACCTCATTTGTAGAGTCAAATGAAAACTCATTCGTGTTTGATGGTGAGCTGACGCTATTGGGCGTTACGGCTCCGGTGACTCTCAATATCGTTTTTAATGGCGGGGGCCGCAATTTTCTTACTCGAAAATATACCCTCGGTTTTTCGGGAAGTGCCAATTTTCAACGGTCGGATTTTGGTCTAAGTCGATTCACGTCTTTTGGTGTTGGCGATAATATCGAATTGGAAATTCACATAGAATTCCAAGATCTTAATTAGACTGGGACGCTTTTACGCGGAGGGGCCTATGCGCTATTTCAAGCGAATGACAGTTGCTTGTGCCACCTTACTGACTCTGGTTCTTCCAGAGATCGCAGCAGCACAATCACTCCAATACCACAGAGACGAGTCCTGGGTTCCAATTCCAGAGGTGTCACCACCCTACTGGGAAATGAATGGGGCCGCGGTGGATCGAGCAGGACGACGCGTTTACGCGACCCGCCGGTTTGATCCACCAATTATTGAGATCGATGGGGCAACGGGAAAGATTCTCAATGAAATTGGGTCGGGACTCCTGGCGTGGCCCCATGGCATTTTCGTAGATCATGAGGGGTTTATATGGGCGGCGGACGCGACCGTCGGCGACCCGCCCAGCCTCGGCTTGATGGGCCCTATCCCCATCGCTGTAAAGGCTGGTCGTGGCCATCAAGTCTTCAAGCTCACGCCTGACGGAGAGGTCGTGATGACCTTGGGTACGAAGGGTGTTGCCGGGAATGACTCGGAACACTTTAATGCGCCAACGGCTGTCGTCGTCGATCCTGTAGACGGTGATATTTTCGTATCGGATGGGCATAACGACCAGACGAACGCGCGTATTGTTAAATTTTCGAAGGACGGGAAGTTCATAAGATCATGGGGGAAATTGGGATCGGGGCCCGGTGAATTCAATGTACCCCATGCACTCGCGCTGGATTCGCAAGGCCGAGTGCTGGTAGCCGATCGCGGCAATCGTCGCATTCAGGTTTTCGATCAGGATGGCGGCTTCATCACACAGTGGCCTCAGTTTGGTGCGATTTCCGGCATCGCAATTACCCCAAACGACATAATGTTCCTTACAGGTGGCAATAAGATCACGATCGCAAATGCGAAAGACGGAACCATTCTCGGCGAGATCACGCAGGGCATCAATGCGGAGGGCGTGGCGACGGACGCCTACGGGAACATCTACGCGTCCGAGGTATTTGATCGCTCAGTCAAGAAGTTCGTCCAAGATTAGGGATAAATAATAAATCGGGACAGACCACGTTTTTCTGTCAGTGCAGGAATTAGCCTGTTGCAGAAATTGAAAACCGTGGTCTGTCCTTATTTATTCTCTTCCTGTCTGGCTCCACGTAGCATATTTGTCATGCCGTAATTTCCTTCGTGACAGGCATACTCATACAACAAGCCATCAACTTTAGTCATCGGAACCATCACCGTAATTTTGTCGCTAAAGGTGCTTGGATCATCGACAGTAAATTCATACTCGATGGTCGCGGCGTCGACTCGCGTAAATCGCTCGGTGAGTAATTTATCGTAAGAGTCGCCGTTGGGAGAAGTGGTAAAACTTTGGGTCAAGCCATTAAAATTTCGGGTTTCCACAACCAGGGTGTCTCCATCCCAATGACCTCTGGAATCCCCAGACCAAAGTCGGATGTCGTCATGAAGTTTTGGGCCAGCGTTTAAAGGCACAATGCGAGCATCATGTATCATCTCAGTCACTATCACTACGTGATCTCGATGCTGAATGATCTGCACATTATTATTATAACTGCTAGGCATAAACGGAGGGCCTGCATTGAAACCGACGATACAGCGCTCTGACAGTCCGCGGTCTTCGGGCCCATCTTTAGAGATTCCGCCAACCACAAAGCGTACGGGGCGCTCGCCGGGAATATCTGCACTAAGACCACCCCTTTGCATAATTGCACCCTCCACCAAGTCCGGAATACGTCCATTAGCGGGATAGGTGATAAGCGACGTGCGCAGATCATAGCCGATACTGGCGCGCTCATACCAAAAGGAGTTATAGCCGCCGACGCCGTCGAAGTGAGATTCGGCTCTTGCCTCAAACGCAGAAATAGACTGAAGACGATTTTCTTCATCCTCTTCGGCAGTCAAGAACTCGCGATTTCCATAGCGCTGCGCACGCTGCACTGGAGTGTGTGAAGCAAAGTTCCAGACTCCCTGTAAATCTGGGTGTCCATATTCTGTTTTCGGGAGTACGTAGTCGGTCTGCGCGAAAGCCGTCGCTGTGATGACGAATAGAAGACAGGTGACGATGCAGCTGGGGGTAGAGGAGGGAACAGTTTTCACAATAATGCTCCAATAGCTTTCTCTTATTTATAGCTGATACTGTAGCACTATCTCGATTTCGGCTCCATTGGGGGGGTCATTACGTCGCGCCGCTACATAAACAGGCCAGACTTCGAGTGTCACCTTTCTGCCTTGGTCCCGGAAAATTTTGATAGAAGGATGCTCAAAACCACTGTATTTTTACTCTGGGACCTAACACTGACCAGAGGAGTAAACGCCATGGGTATAATAGAAATCACGCGCTATACACTAGTTGCCTTCTGCCTTTCAACGATCGCAACAATTCCAGTTTCAGCCCAGGACGTAGTGGAAGATGCGGAGGTCAAGGCACAGATCGGGCTATTCTCTGCCTGGCTGGAAGGACAGCTGGAAATTCGGGGCCTGCCTGGGGTCGCGGTAGGAGTCGTCTCCGACCAGGAACTAGTCTGGGCGAAGGGATTCGGTCATGCAGACATTGAGGCTGATGTGCATATGCAAGCCGACACTCGCTTTCGCATGGCTTCACACAGCAAGTTATTTACCGCGACCGCAATCATGCAGCTCAGGGAAGAGAATAAGCTACGTCTCGATGATCCTGTCACCGAGTACCTGCCCTGGTTCAATTTCCAGCAAGCCTCGCCCGACGATCCGCCAGTCACTATCGAGCACTTGTTGACCCACAGCTCCGGCATGCCGCGGGAAGCGGGTTCCCACTGGAGTGACCTTAATTTCCCAACGGCCAGCGAGGTGCGCGAGCTGATTTCGGAAAGACAGGCAGCCTTTTCACCAGAGGTGCGCTGGAAATACTCGAACCTCGCCTACACCATCGCCGGTATGGTAGTTGAAGAAGTCAGCGGACTGTCCTGGGCAGACTATCTGCAACAGAACATATTTGATCCGCTGGGTATGAGTGCCTCCAGTGTCGACACCGAGGATCCCAAATTGGCCACGGGCTATGGCATAAGAATGCCCGATGGATCGCGCACGGTAATGCCTTTCGTGGACGCCCGCGGCATGGCTGCGGCAACCGGACTCACGTCGACAGTGGAAGACATGGCTCGGTTCGTATCGGCGCAGTTTCGCAAAGGTGCACGGGGCGACGACCGCCTGCTGAGTACCGCCTCATTGCGTGAAATGCACCGCGTCCGCATGCTTGAAACCACCTGGACCAGCGGTCAGGGCATCGGCTTCAGTGTGCGACGCAACGACGGCAAACTGACTATCGGGCACGGCGGCGGCTACCCCGGCTATACCACCAACACGACCATACAACTCGATTCCAAGGTTGCCGTGATTGTCCTGACCAACACCAACGACTCCAATCCCGGTCAGATCGCACGCCAACTGATGGACACAGTCGCTGATGCCGTCGCCGAAGCGGCGGCGCCAGAGCCAGACGCGGAGATTGAGTGGGATCCCAGTTGGGAACGTTTTGCCGGTCGCTACCGCAGTCGAAACGGAGACAGTCAGGTGTTAGTGATGAATGAAAAACTGGTCAGAATGAACCCCTGGTCTACCAGCATCGGTGATCCCACCGAACTAGAACCGCTGGGAGATAATCTGTTTCGCATGATGGCACCGACCGGCGGCGGGCCGGTTGGAGAGATTGTGCGCTTCGTCGAAGAAAATGGTGTTGTCACCCGCATGTTCACCGGTGACTCTTACAGCGACAGGCTACAGGACCGATAAAGCAGTCATAAGGGACACTGAAGAGTGTAACTTGACGGTGAACCCCAATTTCTTAATCTGAAGTTTTTGCTCACCGATTAACGGCCCTGAGCTCATCGTGCGGCGGCGAGCTCGCGCAGCAGCGCGGCGGTGTTCGGCCGAGGACGGAGCGTGCGAGTAGCCACGTCGAGCGGTGTGCGGCCGCGGCGGTCCTCGACCATCGGGTCGGCGCCCTGGTCCACCAGGAATCTGATGAGTGCGTCGCCGGACACATTGGCGGCACCGTGTACGGCCGTCTGCCCGCCCCTGTCCACCGCGTGGATATCGGCGCCGACATCGAGTGCCAGCATCGTGACTGCTTCCAGCAACTTCTCTATTGCCACCATCCGCGAGTCGGTCTGAGTGAGACCTGCGGCCACCATCAGTGGTGTCACGCCATACGCCGAGCGCAGTTCCGGATCGGCACCAGCGTCCAGTAAGGCTCGCATCATGTCGAGATCGCCGAGGCGCGCCGCCAGCCAGAAAGGCGATGCCCCGTTGTAGGCTTCACGCCCCACGTAGTCACCGCGCCGGAATGGTAGCCCGCTGCTCAGTTGGGCGTTCGGATCGGCGCCCCGCGCGAGCAGCGCCTCAAGCAGCGCCGGTTTGCGCATCTCCACCGTGTAGTGCAACGGCGTCATCCCGTACTGGTCCGCCTGGGCCACATTGGCGCCGTGCTCCAGCAGTAAGATACCGAGTGCTTCGTGGTCGCTAGACTCCACCACGAGACGATAGTCGCTACCGGTGATCGCGTCGAGACTGGCGGCGGCGATTAAGAGCGGGCTAAGCCCCTCAGAGGTCGCCGTATTAACTGTGGCACCTGACCCTAAAAGCAATCGTGCCAATTCGAGTGCGCCGGACCGTGCGGCAAACATGAGTGGTGTAAATTCACCTTTCGAACGGGCGTCGATCTCGGTTCCCGCTTCGTCCAGCGCGCGTGCGGTGGCTGTGTGCCCGCCGGCCGCAGCCCACATTAATGCTGTCTGGCCACTATTGAGCTCGATAGCGTTCGGATCCGAGCCAGCGGCCAGCAACTGCACAACCGCCGCTGTGCTGCCGGTACGCGCACAAGTCATCAGCGCCGTTTCCCCACTGGGCTCCGCGGTCAGGGCATCCGCCCCATGGGACAGCAGCGCGTCAACCATGGTTACGCTGCCGTTGCGACAGGCGACTGAAATCGGCGCCACCCCGAGATCGTTAACGGCGTTTACCGGGGCGCCGGCCTCGAGCAGACGGTGAGCGAGGCCGACCAAATCCCAATGCGCAGCCCAGTGCAACGCCGTGGCTCCATCCGCTTGCTTAGCGTGCACATCGGCTCCGTCGGCCAACAGTGCGAGCGCCGCGTCCGCATCGTTGCGTTCGACTGCATCAACCAGGCCGGGTTCCAACCCCTGCACCAAACCCGCTGCAGCTAGCAATAGTGCCGCACAAATGAACTTGAGCTGCCGCATGTCTATCCGGAGCACTTAAGCTTACCCGGCCAAAACATTGAGGTGGCCCGTACTGTCACCAAAAGTGTCGAGCGGCACTCCGAGCTTGTCGAGCACGTTAAGAAACAGATTAGCGACTGGGGTCTCGGTCTCACGAGGATAGCGGATATGGCGTCCGCCGATGACATTGCCGGTGGCGCCGCCGACGAGCAGGGTCGGCAAGTTGTGGTGGTTGTGCCCGTTGCCGTCGCTCATCCCGCTGCCGTAGAGAATCGTGGAATGGTCCAGCAGCGAGCCGTCGCCATCGGGGGTGTCTCGCATGCGGCTTAAGTAGTAAGCGAACATCTGGGCATGATACTGGTTCACCTTGATGAGTTTAGCGATCTTCTCGGCGTTTCCGCCGTGATGTGACAACGGATGATGGGCGTCAGGCACGCCGATTTCTGGATACGCGCGCTGGCTGGTTTCATGCCCCACCATGAAGGTGATCACGCGAGTCAAATCCGCCTGATAGGCTAGCAGTTGCAGGTCGAACATGATCTTGGCGTGTTCTTCGAATGTCGGTGGCACGCCGGCGGGCTGGTCAATGACCGGCAGCTCGCGTTCGCTCTGCGCCTCGGCCATCTGAATTCGACGCTCCGCATTCCGGATCGCCTCGAGATATTCATCGAGCTTGCGGCGGTCGGGTTGCCCCAGGTCGCGCTGCAGCCGGGCAATCTTGTCGCCCACCGCGTCGAGGATGCTGCGGTCCTCCTCACGACGCGCCCGCCACGCCTCAGGGTCGGTGCTCTCGTTGCCACCGAACAGGCGCTCGAACACCACGCGCGGGTTGTTCTCCATCGGCAGCGGTGTAGTCGCGCTGCTCCAACACAGCGTGTTGGCGTAGGCGCAGGCGTAGCCGGGGTCGCAGGACCCCACGTTTTCCCTCGACTCCAGCGACAACTCAAGCGAGGACAGCTGGGTCTGGGCGCCGAGTACGCGCGCCGCGATCTGGTCCATGGAGAGTCCCGCCCGCAGGTCGGCGCCTTCGGTCTTCTTGGGATGCACGCCGGTCAGGTAGGCACCCGCGGCACGCGCATGATCGCCGGCTCCTTCGCCTGGCCACGCGTCCCCCATTTTGTTCGAGAGTCCGGTCAGCACCAGCATCTGGTCGCGAAAGGGATCTAGTGGCTGCATGGACGTGGGTAGCGCGAATCCACGCCCGTCGCCCGCCGGCGTCCAGTTCGGCATGTAGATGCCGTTCGGGACGTAGACGATACCCAGGCGATGCACTGGTTTAGCCGCCGTCGCCTCCTGCGCTGTTAGCGCCGGCACCATGCTGTCGAGTAGTGGCAGCGCCACGGTCGCCCCGAGTCCGCGTAAAAACGTCCGGCGTGGTAGGTGCTTCTTGGTGATCATCATAGCTGTCGTGACCTCCTCATTTGGAACGGCACACTCTCGACGATGCCGATCAGGAGCGACGACCAGCTATAGTCGTCGGCGGCTGCGGCTCGCACGATCTGGCGCACGGCGGGCGGGTCATAGTCTTCGAGTCCACGACCCAGCGCATAGGTTAACAATTTTTTCGTCAGTGTAGCGACGAAGCGTTGCTGATTGCCCAGCAGATACTCGCGCAAACCGGCCGGTCCATCGAACGACGACCCGTCTGGCAAGCTCGCCGACGCATCGATGAGCACGCCGCCATCGTGGGTGCGCAGGCCGCCGATCGCGTCGAATGGTTCCAGGGCAAGACCGAACGGGTCCATCCTTGCGTGGCAGCTCGCGCAGACCGGGTTCACGCGGTGCGCCTCGAGCCGTTCACGCACTGAGCGTGGACTGGTCGTCTCGCTGTCCTCTAAATCGGGCACGTTTGAGGGCGGGGGTGGGGGTGGCGCGCCAAGCAGATTGTCGAGTATCCATTTCCCTCGCAGCGTCGGCGATGTCCGATTGGGATAGGAAGTCGCTGTCAGGATGCTCCCTTGTCCCAGCAGCCCGCCACGCAACCCGGAGGCTAGCGAGACGCGGCGGAAGTGATTACCGTAGACATCTGGAATGCCATAGTGGCGAGCCAGCCGTTCGTTCAAGAATGTGTAGTCTGCCGTCAGCAGTTCCACCACATTGCGATCGTCACGCAGCTGACTCTCGACGAAAAGTTCGGTCTCGCGCACGAATGCCTCGCGCAGGTTGTCGTCGAACTCGGGAAACGCATCGGGGTCCGGCGCCACCGAGCGCAGGTTGCGCAGATATAGCCACTGTCCGGCAAAGTTTTCGACCAGGGCTGACGACCGAGTATCGGCCAACATCCGCCGCACCTGGCGACGCAGCACCTCCGGTTCACTCAGCGTTCCCCCCTCGGCCAGTGCCAGCAATTCGTCGTCTGGAATACTGCTCCACAGGAAGAAAGACAGGCGCGACGCCAGCTCCACATCGGTCACCCGATAAGCCGTTGCCAGTGTGACAGCAGTGGGCTGTGACTCGATCCTAAAGAGAAATTCCGGGTCCACCAGGATGGCGCGCAGCGCGCGCTGGATACCGCGGTCGAAGCCTCCATCGGCTCGACCGCTGGCGTAGAACCCCAGCAAAGAGGCGAGATCGTCGTCGTTCACCGGCCGGCGAAACGCGCGTCGTGCCAGCGACAAGAGTATCTCGGTGGCGCAGGCCTGGTCACCCGCTATGGTGCCCACCGGCTCGCAACTGAACAGTCTGGTCCGGCTCGGCGTGTCGGCTGGTCTGGTGGCGTTAAACGGCCCGCTGATCTCGATGCTCCCCAACGCCATCGGTGTGTCGCGGTCTCCAGCAAATTCATAGGATGCCGACGACAGTCTCGGCTCGAGCAGCCCCTCGGGCAAGCCGCGTTTCTCCGGAAAGGCGACCGCGATGGCGTGGATACCGGCCTTCACCTCGATTGTCAGCTCCAGGCCATCATCCGCTGTCTGTTCATAGGCCGAGGCGTACATGACCGCCGCCCACGGGTTGATGATGCCCTCGCCGCCCACCGTAAACTCGGCAATGCGTACCCGGTCAAACCGCACCTCGATGTCCTGTGGCTCCGCCAGCCCGCGGATCTGATTGGCGTGGGTCCGTTGTAGCCGAATCTTCACCCGGTACTCGCCGTCCAGCGGAAAGTAGTGACGTGCCGACAGGCCACCCCGGGTCCCAAACGGCTGGTCCTCGCTCATGCGGCCGTGCTGGATCAGCGTCGGGCGCATGCTATAGGTCTGGAGCGTGGGCCGAATGCCCGGGTCGCCGACGGCGAGCTGACTGATCTTCGCCGCCGCGATCATGTAGCGCTCAAGCAGGCTCGGTGAGAGGGACAACACGTCGCCAATGTTGTCGAAGCCGTAGCCGGAATCGTCGGCTGGCAGGTGCTCGCGTCCATCGATCTCCAGCGCCAACAAGTCCCGGATGGCGTTGGTGTATTCGGCGCGGTTCAGCCGGTGGATGACCGGTCGACCGGGGTTGGGCGTCGCCGCCGCGGCGTCGTCTAGTGACGTTTCGAGCCAAGACGCCAGCTGGTCATAGGCGGTTGGCTGTGGACGAGGCAGTCCCACCGGTGGCATTTCTCTCGCCCGCAGCCTCAGCACCACGCGCTCCCAGACGCCGACCTCGTCGGCGCGCTGGCCTACCTGATCCAGCGCTACGGTCTGCAGCGTGAGATTCGCCATGGGGGCCTGATCGTTGTGACAGGCGATGCAGTACTGATCGAGGAGGGCGCGCTGCCATTCGACCGACGCCGGAGCGGCGACAGCCTGCAGCGACACGCTTGTGGCAAGCCCGATCAACACGCCTGACAGCGTTACCCGTGGCAACATCTTGAGTCCCTCACTCGCTCTCAATTCGATATAAAAAACAGACTAGCACCCACTGTAGAACAACTCAATGCTGCCGCAGGGCAGTGGCCAGCTTTCTGGAGAGACGAGGCCAGTAAAGATGGTCAAGTCTTGAATGTTGCGTCAATTACCTTCAAAAACCGAGGCGTGCCAAGTCGCAAGATCTGACCCCCGATATCATTCTTACTTTATTTGGAATTCGGCCACGCAGATAGACAATGGCTGGGTTGTCCGGTAAAACGAGCATTCAGATTTCCTTGGGAGAGATTAGCCGTGCTTAAATATTCGTATTCCGTATTGGGTGTATTCACAATTGCCTTGATCCCTTTTTTCAGCATGGCCGCATCTGAAGAATTCGATCTGGTCATCAACAATGGCCGTGTTATGGACCCGGAATCAGGACTGGATGCGTTACGGCATATAGGAATTCTTGCAGGTCGTATCGTTTCGATTTCGGAGCAAGTGCTCGAAGGAAGGCGGACAATTAATGCGGCTGGACTGGTGGTCGCGCCTGGATTCGTAGATCTACATGAACATGGCCAGACTGAAGAAGCCTATCGCTTAATGGTTCAGGATGGGGTGACTTCAGGATTTGAGCTCGAAGTTGGCACGGCTACCGTGGCAGATTGGTACAGCGAAAGGGCCGGTGGTCAGGTGTTGAATTACGGAATCAGCATCGGTCATATCCCTGTTCGTATGACATTGTTTGAAGATGAAGGTCTATTCTTACCGACCGGTCCTGGCGGCAATGGGATTGCCGGGCCGGGCATTATGGATCGCATGGCGCAGATGATGCGGCAGGGATTGGCGGAAGGCGCCGTCGCGATGGGCTTTGGGCTCGCCTACACACCCGGGGCAACCCAGACCGAATTTGAGACGATGCTCGCCATCGCTGCCGAAACTCAGGCCAGTGTCCATGTTCACACACGTGGGGGTTTAGAAGGGCTTCGGCAAATCATCACCAGTGCCAACAATATCGGTACGCCCCTACATATTGTCCACGCCAACTCCAGTGGCGGATCTTCAATCGGTGAATTCCTTGCCATTATTCAAGCGGCCAGAGACAGCGGCCAAGATGTGACGACGGAGATGTACCCATACGAGGCGAGCGCTTCCGACATCGCTTCTGCACTATTCGATAACTGGGAAACCTGGGAAGAAGATCGTTTTGGTCGGCAAATGTGGGTTGAAACCGGGGAACGCCTAACCCGCGAAAGTTTTGCTAGATACAGAGAGATTGGTGGACGCCTGATCAGTTTTAGTCGCACCGAAGAGATGACACGCACTGCGCTGCGACATCCGCTAACGATGATTGCCAGTGATGGACGGATTCTTGATGGAAAAGGCCATCCACGAAGCGCTGGAAGTTTTAGCAAGGTACTGGGCAGATACGTACGAGAGCAGCAGGTTATCGGTCTAATGGACGCGCTTCGGCGCATGACAATCGAACCCGCAAAGCGGCTTGAGGCATTCGTTCCAGCGATGGCAAACAAGGGACGCATTCGAGTTGGTGCCGATGCAGACATCACTGTGTTCGATCCAGATACAATTCTGGACCAGGCAACGTACGTGGAACCAACTCGAGCATCCGTCGGTATCGTGTATGTGCTCGTTAATGGTGGGCTTGTACTCGATAATGGCGTGCTGAATCCGACAGTTCGCGGAGGTATCGCCATAAGAAATTAGGGCAGCTCTGATCGATTAAATGACCCTGAGATATCTATCCCTTTTATTGATAGCCTTCAGGTGTATACCGAACCGTCCCCGGGAATTCCATTTTCCTCACTACGGAATGGCCGACGAAGACTGCATCGTCCGCCTCCCTGCTGCGTCCGTAAGAGCGCATAAAATCGTTTTCTGCTTCCCGGTCCGGTACCCCGTCGGTTAACGCCAGGCGCACAATTTTTGCAACTTGTTCGGGCTTTTCCCGCTGCGGGTAATGGCCGGCTGTAGGTAAAATCCAGAACGAACTTTCCACTTCTCGCTCGTTGAGGTAAGTCAGCCAGACATAATTGGGAATTCGGATTGGATTGATGTCATCCAGTAGTCCCCACAGATAGGCAACTGGCACCGGGCTACGGGGAAGATTATCCAGCCAGCGGAATTCGTTCTCAGCGCGCTCCAGCAAGTATTTGCCCACATGCAGCAGGGCGCTGTCGCCGTCGTTAAATTTAAAAATGTCTGCGTAGGCCACGGCCTCCGGGTCACCTTCGGTGCGCCGTGGCGCTGCCTTACGGGCGGCGATCATCTCCGGGCCTCGCTGCGCATCTAGCAGGATAAATTGAAAAGGCACTAGGTTCGCCAGTGGCAGAAACATGCCGCTGTTGGATAAGAAATGGTAATTGATGGTGTAACCGGGATTTGGCTCATCTATGTAATGTCCGAGAAACGCCAGTCCGATGCTGACACCTCGATCATGGGTAAACATGGCGAAATCATCAAACTCGACTATTTCTCTTACGAAATAATCCACCAGCCTGGCATTGTCTTCAAGCATATAGTTAAAGCCATCGAGTGGTTTGCCGGAAAATCCTGAGCCAGGAAAATCCAGCGCAGCGATGTAATAGTCATCTTCCAGCAACGGAATCAGCCTGCGAAAATCGAAGCTGGAATTGGGGAAGCCGTGGATTATCAGTAATTGTGGATTGCTGCTGTCGCCGAAAGTTTGATAGAACACATTTACCTTGGCGTTGTTATTGTTGACAGTTGTGGATGTCCATTCGAAATACTCCCCGCCCCGGTACCACTCCTGGGCCAGTTCCGAGTAAAACGTAAAGTCGTTCGCCTGTGCGAATATCAAGCCGCTCGGTAATAATAGTAATATCGCTAGAATTTTCGAAGAAATAGACCGTCGCATTGCCGTAGTCCGTGATGTGCCGGGAGGACAGCAATACTAGCACAGCGTAGTATCGATCCAAGCAGTGCCGAATGGGGATAATGGGGACAGCCTTGTTCCTGACCCTCACACTAAAGCCGAATCTTTGCGTATACTGGGTGGAATTTGGAACAGCATACGCAGTCAGTTTGAAATCCTTCATAACTATAGAATTCCAGGAGCAATAAAAAGATGAAGCGCATCGTCACTCCAATTCTCTTCCCTACACTTTTCTTTCTTGTCGTTTCCATCAGCCTGACAACTGCAGAAGTACAGGCGCAGCAGAAACTCCAGCCCGGTGAACTCTGCAGCAATAATCCACAAGCCATAGCGTCATTTGCAGATACCGTTCTGGAAGCGGCAGTTCGTGACGCGTTATCTATCGGCGCACAGGATGCGCTGACTTGTAGCCTGGTTACCGGACTGACTGCACTGGCCGCCTCCGGACCTGCCCCTGTGCGTTCCGTATCCGGATCGCCGAGTTGGCCATACCCAGATCATGTGTTCCATAACCTCGCCGGAATTCAGAATCTCACGGGCCTGACGCGCCTCACTCTCAACAACAGAGGCATCACCGATATCAGCGCTCTTAAAGACCTCACAGAGCTCTCGGTCCTCAACCTCCACACCAACTGGATCAGCCACCTCACCGCCTTGAGCGGGATGACGAAGCTGACGAGCCTGTTCCTGAGCGAAAACCCGCTGGGTGACCTTGGCCCGTTGCGGGGGCTTACAGAACTGACCGTCCTCCGCCTCCACAGACATGGAGATTTCATCGGTGGTCAAGTACCAAGAGATTATCAGGGAGCGCGAGGGCTGCTCTTTACCAACGCGATCACCGACATCGGCCCGCTGGCAGGGCTGACGAAGCTGGTTGACCTCAACGTCCACACCCAGGAGGTCAGCGATTTGAGCCCGCTGCGTGGACTCACTAGCTTGAGGGAACTGCGGCTCGCCGGCAACCTGTTCACCGACCTCAGTCCGCTGCGTGGGCTCACGACCCTGCGGAACCTCGAACTCACCGGCAACTCGATCACCGATCTCAGCGCGCTGAGTAGGCTTACGAACCTGACGCGGCTCGACCTTCGATATAACCCCGACCTCACAAACATCCAACCTCTACTCGACAATAGCGGAATCGGAGAGGGAGACATCGTCGAGCTCCGGTTCACTAGCGTGACATGCGCCGACCAGGCGCTGTTAGCGGCCAAAGGTGTGGAGGTTCGAACCGAACTTTTCTCAGCTTGTGGCTGAGTAATGCCCTTACCCGGCGGGCCATCGATTGCGATGTCCGCATACAAACTACATACTGCCCAAGGTGAATTAAAACAACAGTAGAAATCATGCTGATAGTTTCCCATACTCGATCTCTGCGGCCGACGGTACTCAGGCTCTTCCTGTTAGCGGGACTGATAGTGTGTTCTCTCTCTGCGCTTGCCCAGGCGCCGGTGCCACCACTCAATTCGCGGGACATGGCAATGACGCTTACGGGGGATTTTACGATCGCCAGTGTCGGCGACCTGATGATGCGGCGTCCCGCTTCTCAGTTGGCGGACCCCGATGTGCAGGCGGCACTGCGACTGATTCGCGACGCTGACCTCGCCGTTGGGAACATGGAAGGAGAGCTCGCTAATCTGAGGGATTTTGAGGGCCCATTGAATGGTTTTGTGGGCTCCCATGAAGTTGCCGCCGATTTGAAGAAGATCGGTTTCGATATGGTCAATCGCGCCCAGAACCACCTGTTCGATTCGGAAGCGGAAGGGATGTTTTCCACCAATGCCCTGCTCGACGAAGCTGGCATCGCCCATGCCGGAACCGGCAGAAACCTGGACGCGGCGGCGGCGCCGGTCTATCTGGAAATACCCCAGGGCCGGGTCGCCATGGTAGGTATGCATGCACCGCTCTGGCATGAGTTACGACGCCTGGCCGCAACGCCCCAAGTAGGCAACCTGGGCGGGCGTCCCGGGTTGAATATGCTCAACTATTCCGAGACCATCGTCGTCTCCGAACAACAGTTGGCCGCTTTGAAACAGGTGCGTGACCAGTTTCTGGAATTCAGTTCGAACTATGACAATCCACGACCCTTGCCTCAGAACGAACCCTCAGACAGATTACGGTTTCCTGCATCCAGCTCCGGGCGGGAAGATCCAACGTACCGCGTTGCACGACCCGGCGAGACGCCGGGAACGATTGACTACACCATCAGATCGACTGACCTTACTCGAACTTTGAGGAGCATTCGCAATGCCAAACGCTACGCCGATTTCGTCGTCGCGACTGCGCATATCCACCAGGGCCAGTCGGTCCTCGAGCAGATGCATCTCAGCACCAAACCACCCCAGTTCTACATTGACCTAGCCCACCAGGCCATCGACGTCGGCGCCGATATCTTCGTCGGTCACGGTGTGCAGTTGCTGCGTGGTATCGAAATTTACCAGGGCAAACCGATCTTCTACGGCCTCGGTGAGTTCTTCCGCGAAGCACTGTGGACGCTCCCCGAGCAGATGGGACAGACCGATGCAAACCAGCACGGGGCGCGCGAGAATTTTGCACGAAATTTCGGCGGCTCAACGCAATCACTTGAGAGCCTGGTAGCAGTCAGCCACTACCGCGATGGCGAACTGGCCGAGGTACGCTTATACCCCACCGAGTTGGGAGCAGAGGGACCGGACTCCAGGTTGGGTATTCCTCGTCTGGCACCACCCGACATCGCTCAACGTATTCTCGAGCGGATGCAGCGGCTATCCAGCGAGTTTGGGACAACGATAGATATCCAGGGAAGTGTTGGGGTGATAAAAATTTAGTTAGGATCAGATCATAGGGATCAAAGTAAAAAATTGGCCCGTAATCAGGGCTTCGACTTCAAGCTAGGGCGACCACGCCATCAAAGCTACCGTATGCCATTATTAAGAGGTGCCCTGCTATCTCCATACCATTCACCAAGCCTGACAAAGCCCTCAGAATTAATAGCAGAGTCGAGATTAAAGCTATTAACAAGCATTTCGTACTAAGAAAGGTGCCGAAATCGAAGGCTGACAATTTACTCCTGGCGAGCTGGAATATCGCAAATCTCGGGGTACAGAAGCGCAGCAAATCGGCGCGATTAGTTATTGCCCATATTTTGAAAAGGTTCGACCTCATTGCGGTTCAGGAAATCAACGACAATTACCGGGTTTTTACTGCCATCATGAAGGCGATGGGAAAGAAATTCGATTTCGTGATGTCAGACACGGCCGGCAACGATGAACGCCTGGCCTTCATCTACAATACATCGAAGGTGTTACCCAGCAACCTCTTTGGTGAAATAGCCCTGCGACCCAGGGAATATCCCCAGCGAAATGTCAAAGTGCATTACCGCAAGAATCGACAAGACAAAATACAAATATTCAAAAACTTTAGATATACGCCCTTCGATCGCAATCCCTTCGTAGGTAGCTTCAAGGCGAGGAATATCGATTTGGTGCTGGCAAATGTCCACCTGTATTTCGGTGCGTTTCAGAAATCTGGAAAGGAAGCGAACCGCAGAAAATATGCGCGGCGGGTTCTCGAAATTCATGCCCTTGCTAAATGGGCAAGAGGCCGCAGCAAGGGCGGTAACGCCTGGGACAAAGACATCGTGTTACTGGGCGATATGAACGTGCCCAATATGACTGACAACGAGGCCACTCTCAAGGCACTGGAAAATTTCGATTGGAAGTCTGTCGAGTTTTATTCCAAGGACCAAACCGCTACTACGGAAAGCCTCTCCAGAATTGGTGGCTCCAATCTTGGCAACGATAAGACCTATGATCAAATCGCATTTTCTCCCAGCAATTTGAAGAACAGAGTGATTTCGATTGGGTATTTGATTTCGACGCCGTGGTTTTTGCTCACAAGTGGAAATCGCTATCGGCTAACCGCACTCAGAAAAAGGCGGTTACGGAGTTTAATAAGTACCTCAGGTACTATATGTCAGATCATCGCCCTATCTGGGTTGAATTGAAAACTAGCCAGTAATCGGCAGGCGAATTACAAGTTAGAATTTTCTCCTGGGTTTGCCAAGTTGCAGGCGCCCCTTAGCGGAGCATCGTTTTCTACCCATGCTCTTCAGATGTGCTTGTCCAAACCCTGAATCAACAAGTCCACCTCGGCAGAGGTGTTGTAGTGCGCCATGGAGCAGCGCACCACTTCACTTTGTGGCAACGACAAACTATCCAACAGGCGTTTGGCATAAAAATGCCCCGCACTAATGGCTACCTTGTCCCGGGCAAGAAGAAGCGGAATTTCAGAAGCCTTCATTGACGCTACCTGAAAAGAAAACGTAGGCACTCTCGAATTTTTA
This sequence comes from uncultured Gammaproteobacteria bacterium, assembly GCA_913054495.1. GTDB lineage: Bacteria > Pseudomonadota > Gammaproteobacteria > Pseudomonadales > Pseudohongiellaceae > UBA9145. The sequence continues at coordinate 18,333 of CAJXIY010000015.1, forward strand.
TCGCTAGTGGCGCTGCCAATAAGCCGAATGGCCTGCTTCGAATCGATAAAGTCCAGCATCTGCATTGCCAGGGATTCTTCATGGGCGGCGAAGAGCTCATACAGCTTCCCCGTGCGCCGAAAAAACGATTCTGACCTACTGTCGAAATGGTGGCTGTAAAGCGTATCAAAATAGTCAGCGATACCCACCAGTGCCGCAATAGACTCATGATTAGGGCCTGCAGGGTTGAATTTGTGGCTGAGGTCATCTTCGCCAAAAAAGTAGTGACCCTGTGCCCTGGCTTCTAACAAGCGTTGCCGTTTGCCATACAGACAGCCAAGGTGGGGGCCGAAGACCTTATAAAAACTGAATAGATAGAAATCCACGTCCCAGTCTTTTACATCTACACTGCGATGGGGCGCATAGGCAACACCGTCGACACAAACCATGGCGCCGACGGCGTGCACCTTCTCCGTAATGCTTTTCACATCGTTGATATCGCCGGTGATATTAGAAACATGGGGAAAGGCAACCAGGCGTGTCTTGTCGCCGAGCAATTGCTCCAACTCGTTCACATCCAACGCCGCCGACTCGGGACTAACCGGCCATTCCACCAGTTTTAAGCCGAATTCGGCGAGGCGACGCCAGGGGCCAGAATTGGCTTCATGATTGAGCGTACTCACGATGATCTCGTCGCCTGGCTGCCACAGATGTCTTAGCGCCTGTGTCAGCACGTAAACATTAATCGAGGTAGAGGCGGTGATAGTGACTTCATCGATTTCGGCACCGATAAATTCGGCCATGAGTCGCTGGCCTGAATTCACGCGTTGGGCGGCGTCGGTGGATTCGGGGAAGGGATATCCCGGCTGAACCTGGGTCTCGGTCATGTAAGAGGACATGCGTTTTATTACTGTATAAGGCACGAAGGCGCCACCGGCATTCTCAAAATATGCCCACTGCCAATGATTGGGCGGAAACTGTTGACGGACGAATTCCAGGTCCAGTGTGCGAGATTGTGACATCGTGACTTCTTATTCCTTAAAATACCTGGACCTGAAAATCAGCGCCTTCAGAAATTTTGCAAACAACCAGAGAAACAACAGGGGCAGAACGATCGTCTGCAGGACAAAGATAGCGATCAGGCTGATTATATGCTCGCTGGCGTTGGATGCCTGGGCCTGAAGCGCAGATAGGCGTTCATCGACTCGCAGTGCCTGCAGTGAGCTGTCAAAAAAGCTACCTACCCTGTCGATAATCGACTGATCCCCAGCCGGGCTGGACTGTGCGTCCTGATTGATTTCGTCGATGCCTGCCGTGGTCGCCTCGAGTACGGCGGTGGCTTCGATACGTTGCTCGTCCAGGAACATGTCGGTGATGGCATTGGAAGCGATAACCAGCACCGGCACAGAGAAACGCAGGAACAGAATTGCCAACAGCAGGTGAAGGGACGGTGTCGCATAGCGTGCGGAAGATGGCCCTGGCATCCACAGAGTAGCCAGATAGGCAGCCGATACCATCACCAGTAAAAATGACACCCCCCACCAGGCTGTTATATTCAGCACCAGGGCCTGCAGGCCAAAGGAGCTCGCGGCGAATAGCATTACCGATGAAAAACGCTCGACCATGTCGTTGATCGGGTCAAGAATTTCGCCAACCGAGAAAGAAACACCGATACCGCCTGGTTCCAGCGCGACTTCTGTGCCCTGCGCAACCGAAATTACACCGTTTAGCGTGCGGGCGATGACAATTGTCACCAGTGCATTCTTCAGCGCATTTTCTATGTAATTTTTTGACAGGCTATCCACTTGGCCACTCACCGCGCCCAGCGCACACAGCACGATCAATAGTGTGACTACAAATTTCTTATTGCTCATAATCTCAGAGAACCACTGCCATGGCTGTAAATTTGAAATCCGCCGCCGTCTCTTCGTTGAGTGTCAGCTGTTACACCCATCAATTGATAGGGCGGCTCTGAATGCGTATCGCCGAATCTACTAGCTAAAGCAACCATCATTAATTCTAAAAAACATCCGGGTATCCGTTTCGAAATCCATCTCGATAAGGCATGTCTCTTCGACATTGGATCCCGCCCGCCCCTCGGCACGCACTCTAATCAATCTGATGTCATCATCTCTCGACTCTGAGCCGATGGTCATACGGTACCTTTCTAATCTTCGTAATATCGCTGTGGCATCGTTGCGCTGGTTGTATGACAGGGGCTGCCACCCTCCGGTCCGGTATCAGATCTCTAAGGTTACATGTAGCGTTTTAGTAGAAGAGTTAGTAATTGTTACTTCCGTAGAGGGATAAACCGCGTTGGGGATCAGCATCAAAAAAACGAATACTGCAGATAATAAGGAAATTGACTTTCTCATAGGATATGGACTCCCGCCGGTACCAAAAAATAAAAAGACGATGGCCTGAAAGCCATTGTTCCCCCGAATTCAATCGTCGGGGAAAAATAAGTCAGGGAAATCAGCCGCATTATACGCGCCTGGCAATCACAAATAATTCTCCCCCACCGAACAAGCCGCAATTCTGCTGAGATGGCTATAAGCCAGTCCGGTTTTCCCATGCCACAAATTAAACTGATCCTGCACCTTCTTCAGATCTCTTAAACTGGTCGGATTCTCTGCAATATCCAGGCCGGTGGCGCGAAGCGTCACCACCACATCTCGGCTGAGAATAAAACAATCCTTACCGACCCGCCGTAGAAACCACAGCGCACTGTGACCACCGAGTCTCGAGCCATGTTTCTTCAAATGCGCCATCAACCCAATTTGATCGGACTGAGGCCACTCGCCGATAAACTTTCCAAAACCACCATGTAGGCGCGATTCCTCTCGAACAAAAAATACGTTCTCCTGTAGCGCCTTGATTTTTTGCCAATTGCGTACCACACGGCGATCACTGGCGTAGGCTTCCCACTGGTCGGGTGATAGCAAACCCAATTTATTCAAATCGAAACCAAAAAAAGCTTCTTCGAATTGTGGCCATTTGTTCTCGATTACTTTCCAACTGAAACCGGCCTGATTAATGCACTTTGTCATCATCGCCAGATAACGATCATCTGTTAGCTTCGCTAATTGTCGCCTGCTGGCAACTTTCGGTAGCAGCTTCTTCAAGCCGGACACGCCACCTTTGCGCTTTTCAGCGCGCCTTCTTATTTCAGAGAATTTTTTCATAGAATCTTTGTCGAATTGCTCGACAAATCATTGTGACTGGATCATGCCAGGGCGATTAACTTTCAGGATTCAGATCAAAAACCACCTCATTCACACCGGTAACAGCACGAACCATCGCGCCCAGACTCTGTTGCACCGTGCCAATATTGCCGGGAGTTCGCAAGCCGCCACAGCCCTCACAATCCAGAGACCCGGAAATAAACACAATCCCCTCACGAACTTCGACGGCAATCTGCTGAGGCAGGTCGGCGGCTTGGGCAATTACGGCTGCTACCCGGATTCTAATCTGCTCATCTCTGGCATCGGTAGCGGATTCGGTTTCGGTTTCGAGCGCCGGGGCACAGGCGGCGATGCCAAGCACCAGCGTGAGTAAGAGAAGAGTAAGTGTGGTGCGCGTTTGCAACTTCATGTCGTGGATTCTACCCTCTGATTGCCTAAGCTTGGATTGATTGACGCTTCAACTTCTATTTCAAGAGATGAGGATCTCGATGGAAACACAACATCGCCGCCCTTCGCCTTGAATGCCGCCAACAGCGTCTCTACCCGAATTCTAAAATCGCCTTGTGCCAACCATTCCATATCCAGCACCCGCAAGGAATCGATGTCCTTGAGATCGGCCAGCACACTACGGAAAAAGGATTCAGGATCACTGCTATTAATTTTCAGCGGCGGCTCACCGGCCCACCAGTCGGCATCATCCAGCGTGCCCGCCTCTTCGGGGGCCTGGTGAAAACCGGAATTCAAGCCCTCATAATAAACAAACAGCTTCTCACAGGATAAATCCGCGACCGTCTTGTCGTCTTCGGTATGAAAAAGCAGGAAGTCGCGGCGATTCATCAGACCGAAGCCAGGGACATCAATGTGCGCTCGACGGCGGCACTGGTCATGGGCACTTTATGCCCATTTTTTGTCAGTGGCTGGGCATCGGCTACCGCCAGCGCACCCGCTTCCCGGACCACTGCCTCGGTCAATTCTTTGCCGACGAGAAAGCTCTCCACGGCATCGAGCTTCCACGGAATCGTGGCGACACCACCGAGGACGATGCTGGCTGCCTCTACGCGATTGCCAGCCAGAGTTAACACTGCTGCGACACTGACTTCGGCGTGAGTCCAGGCCTCCCGGTCCATGATCTTGTGATAGGTACTCACCGTATTACTCGGGGCGGATGGAATGTTTACACCACTGAGTAATTCACCCGGAGCGAGAACATTTTCCTGCTGTGGGTTTTGGCTTGGGAGGACAAAAAATTCCTGTGCCGATAGCGATCTTTCGCCAGCGGGACCACTAACAACGAAACTCGCATTCAGCGCTACCAGTGCCGGGGCGACATCGGAGGGATGCACGATAAAACTCGGCCCGCCGCCAAAGATAGCGTGTTGTTGATTCTCGCCGACAACAGAGAAACACTCGTTGCCACCGGCCTTGTAACAATTAAAGCCATTGCGGTAATACCAGCACCAGGGGCGCTGGGTCACATTACCGGACAGCGTCGCCACGTTGCGAATTTGTGGCGTTCCCACACTGGCTGCCGCCTCGGCGAGCACGGCGCTGACATCGCTGCCACTCAAATCGGTCAGGGTGATTAGCCCGCCGATAGCAGTGCCGCTACCATTGCTGGTGATCTGACTCGCGTCGGTAACATTGCGCAGATTAATGATCACGTCGCTACGGTCGGTGCCATCCTTGATCTGTTGCAGCAGATCGGTGCCGCCGCCGGAGAAGGCAATGGATTGTCCGTTGCCGAGAGCCTGTTGCGCTGCCGCCACAGCATCGCTGATGGAGCTGGCGTTGATGTTGCTTAGTGTTTTCATGCCAGCACCCCCAGAATCTTGTCCCGGGATATGGGCAGTGAAGTCATGCGTTTGCCGATGGCGTTGGCGATTGCATTAGCCACGGCAGCGGGGGCCAGAATGATTCCCGCCTCGCCTGCGGTCTTGGCGCCGAAGGGCCCGTAGCCATCATCCACCTCAATAAAGGTAACTTCGATATCGGGTATGTCGAGATGGGTCAAGTGCCGCGCTCGATAGTAACCCGTCGTCAGTGGCTGACCACTGGCCGGGTCGTAAAGCAGATCTTCATGCAGTGCCTGTCCAATGCCCTGAATAGTGGCGCCGCGAATCTGATCTCTTGCCGTGGTCGGGTTGATGATGCGTCCCGACTCATGCACGGTGGTGTATTTGAGGATGCGGGTGGTGCCGATTCTTGTATCCACCTCAACTTCCACGAAGTGAGCACCGAAACACTGGCGGGTCTTGCCGTCCGTATTGGGCACCGGTGTCGCCGAGGCGATCAACACCTCACTACCACTGGGCATTCCTTGCGCGGCGATCTGCTGTTTCAAATCCTTGGCGGCCTGGACCACGGCATATCCGGTCTGAATTGTCGTACGAGAACCGGATTCGCCCACCGAGTAAGGGCAGCGATCGGTATCGCCGGAAACCACCTCCACCTGTGACAGGGGCACGCCCAGCTCCTCGGCGGCGATCATACCCATGGTGGTCTTGGCGCCGGGACCGATGTCGGTTACCCCCACAAACAGCGTGTAATTCTGCGCGGAGTCTACCCGAACGATGGCGCTACTGGTGCCCACACCGGCACGGAACATCATGAAGGAGAAACCCGAGCCGCGTTTAAGTGGCCCTTCATCGGAGCCAGGTGTCACCCGGCGACGGGAGGCCCAGTCGAATTGCTCGGCACCTGTGGTGATTACTTCATCCAGCGAGTAGTTGGTAAACGGCCTGTCGTCGGTGGGTCTGCGCATGTTCTTGAGGGCGAACTCCACCGGGTCCACACCCAGCTTATACGCGACATCGTCCATCATGGATTCGATGCCCCAGAAACCATGGGGCTCGGAGGGCGCACGAAAGTTGCCCGAGGTGGTGCGGTTGGTGTAGACCGGGTAAATCGTACGTAGCCGGTTGGGACAGGCATAAACATCCATGCCACTGATGCCACCGGAATTTTTCCGATACGGGCCCATGCCGCTATAGCCACGCATCTGCATTGCCGTCACCGTGCCATCGTTCATGGCACCAATCTTGTAGTACTGAACCGTGGGCCAGCGGCCGTGTACACCCAGCCAGTCGTCACGGCGAGAGTACTCCAGCATCACCGGCGCCGCGGCTACTCTGGATAAGGTAGCCGCAACCAGGTCGGCGTCCTGGTTCTGGTTTTTATTACCGAAACCGCCGCCCATGTAATTACAGACGATGCGCACCTGGTGATCTTCCAGCCCCAGATCCCTGGCGGTATCGTGGCGACAATTGGAGATGCCCTGGGAGGGCGTATACAACGTCAGTTTGTCTGCTTGCCAATAGGCCAGAGCGCAGCGCGGCTCCATCTGCGCATTGTGTATGAAGCCGGTCTCATAGCGTTCTTCGAAGACCCGATCGGCTTCTGCAAATCCTGCCTCGACATCGCCAATATCCGACACCATGGGCTCAAAATTATTCCTGAAATCGGGACACAGGTTGCCCTCTGGCCAGATCGCGGGTGCCCCATCCGCCAGCGCCGCCTCCGGTTCCAGCACGAAGGGCAGCTCTTCATAATCGACCTCGATCAGCGCCAACGCTGCCTCGGCAGTGTTGCGGTCCACCGCCGCTACCGCAGCGACGGAGTCGCCCACAAACCTGACTGGATTATTAAAGATATAGCGACGATGCAGGGTGGCATCCTTGGTAGGGTCATTGTATTGCCGGCCACCGGATATGGAACCCGCGCCCCAGACGATCTGGGCATTGTCGCTGGTGATGATCGCGCGTACGCCGGGCAGGCGCGAGGCTTCCGTGATATCGATACTCCTAATCCGGGCATGGGGATGGGGACTGCGCAGTACTTGCCCATAGAGCATGCCGGGTAATTTGATATCACGGCTATATTTGGCCTCGCCAGTGACGCGTTCGACGGCATCGACTCTGGCGGTGGCATTGCCAATGGTGTTGAGAGGCTCCAGGCCTGAAAACTTTGCTTCACTCATGCCACACCTCCCTGCTTCTCACCGGCACTGACTACCGCCTCGACGATGGCGTTGTAATTTGAACAGCGACAGAGATTACCCACCAGTGCGCTCCTGACTTCATCGCTGTTGGGGGATTGCGAATTATTCAGTAACGCCGTGGCCGTCATCAATTGGCCCGGCGTGCAAAATCCACACTGGGGGCCATTGTTATCGACAAAGGCCTGCTGCAGGGTTGAGAGCTGACCATTTTGCGCCAGCCCTTCTACCGTGGTTATTTCGGCGCCGTCCGCCCATACCGCCAGCTGGCTGCAGGAATACACCGGCTTGCCGTTCATGAGTACAGTACAGGCACCGCATTCGCTGCGATCGCAGCCTATCTTGGTGCCGGTCAGATCCAATTGATCCCGCAGCAGTTCCACCAGGGTCCAGCGATCTTCTACGTCGACGCTGTGGCTGACGCCATTGACTGTGAGTCGGATCGAGGTGGTGGGCGCGCTGGCCGCATTATCGGCCTGCTGCGCATTTGCAGCGGAGATGCCCAGCACCGGCACCGCCGTCGTAACCACAGCGGTAGCGCCCGCACCTTCGAGGAAGTCGCGTCTGGATTGTTGTTTCGGATTCAGGGGACTTGGCGTGGAAGTTCCACCGTCTTTATCAGGTTTTTTCGTGTCGCCCATGGGCTCACTCCTTCGGCAGTCGGTTTTTTTTCATATTCTGGTGAATGGAGAACTATATCTGCCAGAGCTTATCTGGCGCAAGTACATTTGAGGTCGAATTGAGCTATCGCAGGAACCTGCCTATTATGCAATCTGGCGCGTGTTACAGTTGTAAATGGGTCCTCTATCGAAATCACTTTATACTCCTGATCAAGTAAATCTCCGCATACCAACTCAATCGTGAGATATTGGGCCTTCCCTTGAGCGCCAAGACCGAATCCTTATTCCGTTATCCTCTGCATCTTGAGAGCCTCAGTGCCCTGGTCTTTGTCACCGCGTTTGCCTACCTGCTGGCACTGGCGAGCATCATCAGTCTCGTCTTTTCGGAGGGCGCACCGATCTACATGGTCGGCCTCATCGCCGCCTTTTTACTGGTCGCCATTTTTTTCGAGTACGGGCTGGAGATAATCAGTATCTCCTGTCGGGGTAAGTCGCTGCCTCCCGCACTTTCTGTTGCCATGATCGACAGGGGCAGATTCAGTCGACAGCTGGTGATGATGTTGTTTTTTGGCAGTGTGATGTTCGGCGCGTTCTCCCGGGATCTGGACTACCTGGGGTTTTTGCTGATCTGTTTCGTCGCTCTGACTTTTCCCGCGTCGCTGGCACTCAATTCCTTGTATGAAGATTTATACGAAATCATCAATCCGGTGACACTCATCGGTTTTATGGTCATTACCGGCAGACACTATCTCCTTGCCACATTAGTATTCGCACTGTTAGTGACTGCCTTTTATGCCGCGGCCTTCTCAGGTGTATTCGGATTTTTACTATTTCTGCCGCTCGGCCTCTATGGCTTATTGGTCTATTTCCGATTCCTGGGTTTGACCATTTATCGTCACCGGGCAAGCTTGCTGCCGGAGAAAGATTTCGGCGCCGAAGATAGACGGATAAAACAGTTTTATGACGACAATGAAAAAATGCACGAAGTATTGGAGTCGGCTTACTGGCAGTTGAAGGAAAATCGAGTCGACGTCGCAATCGATCTGATCAGGCCCCTTATTGAGCTGGGTAACTGGGCCAGGTTCGATGCAATTTTTGAGATTGTTTCGCAGTGGCCGAACAAGCAGCCTGGCCTGTACTTTCTCAAGCCCTATATCCCGCAGTTGCTGGCGCGGCGAAATGCCATGAGAGCTTTGGACTTGTGCCACTGGGGCCTGAAACACGACACGGATTTCACACTCGAGAATGAAACTGATCTCGAACAACTGGTAGCAGCCTGCGTATCGCGGCAACAGTTTGTTGTCGCAGTGAAACTACTGGATAACTTCGTCGACAGTAATCCAGGCCATGAATCGGCGACAAGATATCTGTCCCTGGCCGCAGACATCTGTCAGGACCGGCTGCATCACCAGGAGAAATTCGATGAGCTTAAGGATAAATTGCAAACACTCGACAAATAGAGTCAGCCGTTCTTCGCCGTAGACAACTCGATAGGTCTGCCATGGGGCGTGTGCTCGTAGGCAGAAATCCACTGGTTTTTTCTAGCTGACATCTCCGAGTAACTGGAAAACTCTTTTAACACAGAAATATTTTCCAACGCACTCAGCCAGTGTTGATAATAGGTATTGCCTAAATCCGGGTCGCCCTGACCTTGAGCATGGCGAATTTCTTCGCCGAGGACAGATGCCCATTCATCCCACGTAAACAGGCCCTGTCGGTGCAGGGCAATCACCAGGCTAAATGCCTGCGCCTCCCAGGGTTCATTGAAGACCGGACCTTCTTTGTCGCGAGGTTGCAGCGGGAATCGATTCATGTTTCGTCCAGCGCTTGCAAATACGGTTCCCACAGGTCGATTAGCACGTCGAAGTTTTCGGCATCGCGACCCCATAACTCCTGCGCACTAAAGCGTACCGAATACAGATGTTCACCCAGATGATTTCCCTGCGCGTTGCTATCAGGAAAAACATGACAACCATGATGGGTCACCACCGCACCGATTGACCCCTGGGCGTAGGAGGGTGCACGTGTATGGGCCGCGGTGTGAATCTTTTTCAGCCGGACGCTGTCGCCGATCCTGAAAGCCGGTGGCTTGTGTGAATCCATGGTGGTGGGCCCGCCGGATGCCAGTATTTTATCCGCGTCAGCCGGATTTGGAATTCTCAAATCATGGTTGTTTGCATCTGCATCGAGCAAACCAGTTTCGGCGAGCAACTTTTCAACACCTGCCAGCCAGTTTTCGTAGTAGGAGTTATTCAGGTAGTCTGCGGGATGTTGGCGTTCCCTGGCATGACGAGACTGATCAATATTCCACCGCCCCAGCATGCCAGCAGCCATGGTCAGAGCAAATACACGCCGCTCCCATTCCTCATGAAATACCGGCTCCTGGGCTTCAGGCTCCGGCTTGATGGGACCCAGGCCCTGCTTTCCGCCGAGATCGTGTCCGCCGTTCACGGTGGGATGTTTTCCGCTACTCGGGGGTTTTTCGCTTTCTCGACACCAATCATGGCATTGCGACTCACCAACTGCCGCAGTTGTTGTTCACTCCAGCTCTCGGTACCTGCTGGACGTATTGGCAGCACCAGATAGCGCTGTTCCGATGTTGAGTCCCAGACCCTAATTGTGATACCCGCATTCAACTCCGTGCCAAACTCCCGTAATACGGAGCGGGGTTCACTGACGGCGCGGGATCGGTAGGGAGCCGATTTGTACCAGACTGGAGGCAGACCTAACATGGTCCAGGGATAACAAGAGCACAAGGTACACACGATCAGGTTATGCACCTCATCGCCATTCTCCACCACTTGCAGATGCTCACCCTGTCTGCCGGTATAGCCCAGGCTCGACACCGCTGCAGTGGCATCATTGAGCAGTGCTGTTTTGAATTGCGGGTCAGTCCAGGCCTTGGCAATAACACGGGCACCGTTGCGTGGTCCTACCTTGTTCTCATAGGTGTCGATAATGGAGTTGAGGGTATGGGGATTCACCAGCCCCTTTTCCACCAACAGGCTCTCAAGCGCTTTTACCCGTAACTCCAGGTCTGAGGGCGCTGCGGTGTGAGAATGGTCATGGGGCACGGATGCTATCTCGACATATCAGAGTTTCAATTACAAAAAGATTCGCACAAGCTTCGATTCTATACAAGAGCAAATCAGTCCCGGGCTCGAAACAAGAAAAGAAGAAGGAAGTGCGCGGGGGGACTACATAGATGTAGTGGTCGATTACTCCTATACTCATTTCACACTCAGGCATTTATCCAGCCGTTACCAATCCACCTGACATGGGAGTAAGGGATGACTGACTCCAATCCTGTGATGATTGCGGTCGCACCGAATGGGGCCCGTAAGACCAAACAAGACCACCCCAGCCTTCCCATCAACGCCGAAGAGCTGGCAGCAACCGCTGCAAACTGCCTGGCAGCCGGCGCCTGCATGATTCACTTGCATGTGAGAGACAGACAACAGGGCCATACACTGGACCCTGATCACTATAAGACAGCCATTGCGGCAATACGTAGGGAAGCTGGCTCCGAGCTCATCGTTCAAATAACCACTGAAGCTGGCGGCATCTACCATCCCAGACAGCAAATGCAGACGGTCAGGGAAATAAGACCCGAAGCAGTTTCGCTGGCGATCAGGGAATTGTGTCCCGCGGCAGGTGACGAATCCGTCGCTGCAGACTTCTTTGCTTGGCTCTATCGTGAGCGTATATCTACACAATACATACTCTATACCAGGGAGGATATACAGCGTTTCAACGCGCTTCAATCGAGAGGCATTATCCCGCAGGAAGAAGCTACAATATTATTGGTCCTGGGCAAATACAGTAGTGATCAACAATCCAGTGCTGAAGACCTGCCGCCGTTGTTGGCGGAAGTGAAGCAACAGAATAGCTGGTGGCTATGCGCCTTCGGTGCAGCAGAATCTGCTTGCATGCACAGTGCAGTGGAACTGGGAGGACATTGCCGAGTAGGTTTTGAAAACAATTTGTACTATCCAGATGGTAGTACAGCACCTGACAACGATTCTTTGGTATCTTTACTGGCCGAGAATGCGGCAAAGCTCGGTCGCCGCTACGCGTCACCCGCCGAAGCCAGAGAACTTATGGGAATAAGATGATGATTAGTCACATCTATGTCTTTCCTGGCCCAGCTACGATCAGAATCGATAGACTAGCTTAGTAAGGTGAAATGCCTATCGATCTTGGTGAATTGAAGCCTAAATAGGCCAAAGATTCGCTCCAGGGGAACTATTTCCCTAATTTCAGACAAGAAATAACTTACTCATATCTTCAAAGTACAATTTATCCAGTGAAAAGGTCATTTCTTTTTCGAATCGCTGGCAAATTAAGGCGAAGTGCCTGCCACTACACTGCAGTTTTTTGGAAAATGGCTTTTCTGCGCCATGTTGTTACCTTAGCTGTATCATTTTGTAACAATTCTAATAAATACAACAACTTATGCTTCTTTGAATAAGACCAATTTTGGCAATTCCCATTCATATTTAATATCTTTAAGTATCAAATACTTATCGATTACTTAGGCAATGCTTTTATTTCGAATTTCTAGCACAATTTAGCACTAAATGTGGCGAATTTATGTTGATAGCCTTCGGCCCAAGCATAGCGCAGAAATACAGTATCTCTTTGAAAATAATTGCGTGGAAATAAAAAACGCACAATTAGGTAAATTGATTCTCTCGCCGAAACCGTCTTTTCGAGTGGTTTCATGTGGGCATTTCTGCAGCAAAGCAATCACAACTAACTATTAAAATACTACATTTGGGGGCATTTGAATGACAAATAAATCCATTTCAATTACACGCAAGAAAGTACCTTTTGCGAGGAAGGGGCTCGGTGCAGCTATATGTGCATTGGCCCTGACAATAGGTAGTCCTGCCTTCTCGCAAGATACCGACGGCTCGGTTCGTGGAATAGTCCAGGGCGCCAACAATTCGACGGTTGTCGAAGTAGTGAACACTTCCAGAGGCACGACCCGTTCTGAATCAACTAATGCAGACGGTGAGTTTCGCATCAGTGGACTCGCACCAGGTTCCTATCAGGTCCGTGTTCTCCAGGACGGAACAGTCGTCGATACGCTCGATGTTAACGTAACATTGGGTAGCTCTAACCGGATAACCCTGGCTACAACCACCGCCGTGATTAATGAAATCGTGACAACAGGCAGGCGGCGTGCCGCTGTCGACACAAGTATCGCGGAGTCGGGCCTGGTCATTAGCGCGGAACTGCTACTGGAAATGCCGATCAGGCGAGACCTGACTTCGGTGGCTCTTCTCGCTCCGGGCACTACCTTAGGCGATAACCGTTTCGGTAACCTTGCTTCATTCGGTGGCGCATCGATAGCTGAAAATACCAGTTTCATCAACGGTCTGAACACCACCAACTTCAGAACCGGAGTCGGTTTCTCACAGGTTCCTTTCGAATTCTACGATACCCTGCAAATCAAGACCGGTGGCTACTCGGCCAAGTACGGTCGTTCCCTGGGTGGTGTGATGAATGCCACGACCAAGAGTGGCTCGAACGAGTGGGACTTCGGCTTTAACCTTTACCGCACAAGTGAACTGGAGCATAGCCCAAACACTTACCTCGCGGCTAACTCTGAAGATGAAAACGACAATGATACCAAGGATGTTTACCTTTCCGGCCCGATCATCAAGGATCGTCTGTTCTTCTATTTCCTGTATAGTGATGAGGTTAAAGACCAGCGTTACGCAGGAATCCAGTCAGAGCGTGACTATGATTACAGCGTCGACGAAGAATTCTACGGTTTTAAAATAGATGGTTACATCACGCCTGATCACCACGTCGAATATACGGAATTCAAAGACACCCGTAACGGCATTGAGTCTGTTTATGGCTTCGATGGAGTTACCTTCGCAAGAGGTGACTATCTCGGTGACACCGTGTATTCAGAAGGCGGTAAGAACTGGATTGCCACCTACACCGGTAATTTCGGTGACGACTTGCAGGTGTCTATCTCCTACGGTGAAAATGAAGCCAACCGGACTACGGCTCCGTCCACTGCCAGCCTTCCGGTAGTCTATAATTACATCGATGGTGGTTTTCAGGCGGTCGGAGGCTGGACAAATTTCAACGTCGACGCAGGATTCGACAAGCGTGAGATGGAGCGTGCGGACATTATATGGACCGGCTTCTCCGGTCACACAATATCCCTCGGTATCGATAACGAAGAAACCTTCTCCACTGAGAACCGTATAAACTCCGGTGGGGTTTACTGGCTGCGTGATCCGACCAACGTCTATAACCAATGCTCTCCTACGGATTGTCCACAGGGTGCCAACGCTCGTAAACGGACCTATAAAGTAGGTGGTAGCTTCGAAACCAAGTCCGATGCGTACTACCTGCAAGACATCTGGGAAGTGACGGATCGATTGACTCTGGAACTGGGTATTCGAAACGAGTCGTTTCAAAACTTCAATAGCGGCGGCGGCATCTTCGTCGAAGTAGAGGACCAGTGGGCGCCTCGACTGGCGGCGGTATTTGATCCAGTGGGTAATGGCCGCTCCAAGTTTTTTGCTAACTACGGCGAGTACTATCTGCCAATAGCTGCCAACACCAACATCCGTATGTCGGGTAATGAAACTTATATTCACGACTATTATGACTGGGATGGTGTAAGTATTGGCAGTGAGCAGGTACCTGCTAACCTCGGTCCTATATACGATACCATCGTCTACGGCGACGGCACCATACATGATACCAGGTCGACAACGGATGCTAATATCGAAGCGATGTTCCAGAAAGAATATATCCTGGGTTACCAGACCACACTGGATACCAATATCGGGTTTGGCAACTTCGAGCTCGGCACGATTCAGCTAGGCATAAAAGGAATCTGGCGAGAGCTGGATACCGCGATCGAGGACGTGGCTATCGATGCTGCTGTAATTAACTATTACAACAGCACAGGTAACTGGACCGCCGATGGAACCGTGGAAGATACATTTGGCGGATTTCACCAGTATGTGCTCACTAATCCTGGCAAGGCCATGTCGGTCTATATTCCAGAAAATGACGAGCAAATCAACCTGACCGCGGCTCAGCTCGGTTATCCAAAGGCGACGCGGGACTATACTGCTATCGAGTTGACTCTGAATCGGCCGCTTCAGAATGGCTGGGCAATGGACCTGTCTTACACCTGGTCAGAGAGCGAGAGCGAGGGCAACCACGAAGGCTATGTGATATCAGACATCGCGCAAGACGATGCGGGTATTACACAAAACTTCGACCAGCCCGGGCTGACTGACTTCACCGATGGCCCACTGCCGAACGACCGGACTCACACCTTGAAAGCATTCGGAAGCTATGATTTCAACAACGGCTTGCGGATCGGTGCGAACTTCCTGCTGCAGTCAGGACGGCCGTTTGGGTGTGCATCCAACTGACACTTTTGCGGCAGCATACGGTGCGTTTTCTCGCTACTGCGGAGGAGTCCCCCAGAAGCGTGGCAATCTTGGAGAACTGCCGACCATAACAAATATGGATCTTACCGCTCAATATAACCTGCAATGGGGTAATACCGACGTATTACTGACTGTGGATATATTCAACTTGTTTAATTCTGATAAGAAGGTTCGTATCAGTGAAATCGGTGAAACCTTCTCCGGTGCTCCACGTCCTGATTATCTGAAACCTGAAGCCTATCAGTGTCCACGCACACTACGGTTGAGTGCTAGATTCAACCTGTTCTAACAGGATTTTCTTAAGACTTCGTCTTAGGAATTTCCAGAAGGCTTTGTAGTTTAAAGCCGCAAAAAAATTAACGGCTGGCTCTTAGGAGTCAGCCTTTTTTTGACCCGAATTACCAACTTGAGATGCAGTTATTAAAACCCCGGAAGACATGAGCACGTGGGTGCCCAATTTACATCCAGGCGGTCAACGACCACTGTGGGTAAATGCGAAGAACGCCTGTTCAATTGAATATTTAGTCTATAGGGAATGCTGTCCACGGCAGGATAAAATCGTCCTGCACTCGCTACGAAATTAAATACGGTTTCAGTGCATCGAAACGATATTCGATTTCGGCAATTTGCTGAGTGGAAAAACTGTATTCACCCCGGCGTGACTTGGTGGTCTTGAAGACACCGCGTTTCTGCAGGATGTAGAGGCGCACGCCAGGAATAAGTTGATCCAGATTTTGAATCAGCAACAGGCGACTATAACAATCCCGCAGTTCCTCCTGCCGACCTTGCAGATGTAACTGCCACAGCTTAGCGTAGACATCACCGTACATGGCTCCGCCGGTCATCACGCCATCTGTGCCGATGCGCATTTCATAGAGCCAGCCACGACCGAGAGTGGCGCCAAACACACTCTTTATGGGGTCAGGCTGGTAGGCCTGTAGTGCCAGCATGCGCTCGTGCACGCGGCCATATTCTTCCTTAATATAGCCACATTGCGGCAAATCTCGCGCCAGTTGTACCAGGAATTCAATGGTGAGTTCGATATCGGGGCCACCACTGGTCTGGACAAAAATTGGCCTGTCGGTTACCTCACACAAGGCCGCGTAATAGGCATGTATTTCCGCCAGTGAATTCGCCGAGGTGGGAGGTATGGCGATCATGCCATCTGGAGATAGTGACTCTGCCACCTTCGCATACTGCAACATGCCCGCGGTGTCCTGGGCTTGCACCCCTAGTACCAGCACCATGTTACGACCACGATTGGCCTCCGCCAGCACTTCAAATCCCCGTACCCGTTCTTCGACGCTGAGATAGCGTTGCTCGCTGGAGTTTTGTGGCCACACCACACCCTGCACGCCACACCGATCACAGAACGCTACTTCCTTCGCCAGGTCTTCGTAGTCGACTTCCCCGGATTCGGTATAGGGTGTGCTCAGTATCATCAATGCCCCCCGCATGGCTTTACCACTGGCGGCATACACAGGCGTAAAAGGCATGGCGGCGGTGACGGCGATTCCGGCTAGACATTGACGGCGGGTTAAGTAGGGATTGATCGGCATAGCGTCTTGCCTCCTGGCGGTAGTTTCACTTAAATTGATTCGCGGTTTTCGGTCGCCGCGATTAGGTATTTACTCCTGGAATTTAGGGAGTCTCTTAGTTAAGTATTCAGAATCATTTTTACCTGCATTATCAAGCCTTCGATCAACCTTGTTTTTCGGATTTGCGTCGACTTAATTCATGCTCGATCGCGCCAACATTTTTGTCCAGCATGCCCCTGGCCGAATGCAACTTGCTTTCCAAGATCTCTAACTCCTCTTCGCTGTCATCGGTCAAGCCGTTGCGAAAGATTCTGACACATTCATTGACCGCTTCGGTATAGCTGGAGTTGGTCTCCATCAATAGCTCATCCAATTGCTCCTGGGTATGGGGAATTAACTGCTCGGGGAACAATTTCTGTTTTAATACGTCGCAAACATCGGTTTCAAAAATTTCATCGATAGCGCGCGCGACAAAGATTTCCAGATTATCCCTGAAGTGTTTGGACCGAACCGCATTGTCGGCGAAGAAATCGTCTATCACCTTGACGTTCTTCTTGTTGCAGTGCAGAAACTCATCCGCGTCGTCGACGTTCTCGGGAATATTGAATTTGACCGTGCGGTGATCATCGCCGATCTCTGACTGGTACAGATCTACCGTGCGGGCCACTATGGCGCGTTTCGCGCCGTTCATGGTGTTCCAGGCTCGGTCGTAGTACCACTTCACAATATTACTGGCCGAATAGCCGTGGAATGCGGGACGCATATCAAATACTTTCATCTTCAAAACTCCTTCATGTGCATGCAGTAAAGTGAAGCTGCGACAGCGGAGGCAAATGCAACCCGGCTTTTTATCGCCTGGCTTGGGCGGGACTCGACTCTATCTCTGTCCCGAGATTATGCCGATATGGCGCAATATTCAATACGATCCAGGGCTCATAGTGTTTCGCTCTGTCGATTTACTTTTTTTAAAGCGCAATAAGCGGTTAGAATCCTGATATCGATGTAATCATGGTAACGGGAGTATTTCGAATGAGCTGGAAAACAAGAATAACAATGCCGATCGCAGACCTGAGAATCGCGGTGGGCATCTGTGCTGTCATCTTTATCGGGGGTTGCGAACGCCAACAGGAAAGCATCCCCGAGGCGGAGGGAGTCGCCCCGGTGGCGGAGGCAGCGGCACCAGCCGCCCCGGCTGTACAAGAAGGTGACTGGCAAGCTTACGGCGGAGACATCGGCAACACGAAGTATGTCGGTCTCGACCAGATTAACGAGGCTAATGTCAATGATCTGGAGATTGCCTGGCGTCGACCCGCTCTGGACCAGTACTACCGTGATATCAACCCCGATCAGCGCTTCTCTCCCAGTTGGCCCTCTGCCCCCATCATAAAGAACGGCGTCGCCTACATCCCCAACGGCGTTGGCCTGGTGGAAGCCTTCGACCCCGGCACCGGAGCAACTCTGTGGCTACAGGAGCCGATTGGCGGTGCCGAGGGACTACCCGGTGCACCGACCCGGGGCGTGGCCTACTGGAGCGATGGCGACGATGAACGCATCCTAGTGCAGCGCGGAACCTTCCTGTCAGCACTCAATGCGAAGACCGGCGCCTTGCTCACCAGTTTTGGCGTAGACGGGCTAGTCGACCTGCAACTGATGCCACCTGAATTTGAACGCTTCCGCTGGGGTGGCGTACCGATGGTGGTGGGTGACGTGGTGATTATCGGCCAGTCGATGTCCGACACCTTTTCCGACAAAGAGGCTTTCCGCGGCGATGTCCATGCCTTCGACGTGCGCACCGGCATCCTGCGCTGGACCTACAATACCATTCCCCAGGAAGGACAATTCGGCACCAGCACCTGGCAGGACCGTTCCTGGTCTTTCACCGGCCATGCGCCGGTGTGGTCGTTGTTTAGCGCCGACGAGGAACTGGGCCTGGTATATATGCCCATCTCTTCTTCAACCAATGATATGTATGGCGGCCACCGCGTCGGCGACAACCTGTTTAGCCAGAGCATCGTCGCCGTCAATGCCGAAACCGGTGCCCGGGTCTGGCATTTTCAGACCGTCCACCATGGGCTCTGGGATTATGACCCCCCGGCGGCGCCGATTCTAATGGATATCACCGTCGATGGCAGGGACATAAAGGCACTCACTCAGATCACCAAGCAGGCCTTCGCCTTCGTCCTCGACCGCGAGACCGGAGAGCCGGTGTGGGAAATCGAGGAGCGTCCGGTGCCACAGTCAGATGTGCCCGGTGAAGTTACCGCCGCGACGCAGCCATTCCCCACCCGACCGGCACCATTCGACCGCCAGGGCGCCACCGTCGACAACCTGATTGATTTCACGCCGGAGCTCAGAGCGGAGGCATTGGAGATATTCACCCACTATGTCACCGGACCGCTGTTTACACCGCCTTCCATAAGAAGCGAGGATCCAGCAGGAACCCAGGGCACGATCCAACTGCCTGGCTCGCAGGGTGGCGCCGATGTACAGGGCGCCGCCTTCGATCCAGAGACAGGGTATCTCTACATTCCGTCGATTACTTCACCCTTCGTGGCCGATCTGTTGCCGGGCGATCCCGACATAACCAATCTGACCTATACCAAGGGATCCAGACGCTGGATCGCCGGACCGCAGGGCCTGCCCCTGTTTAAACCGCCCTACGGACGCATTACCGCCATCGATATGAATACCGGCGAGCACGTGTGGATGGTGCCCAATGGCGATGGCCCCCGTGATAATCCGGCTATAGCCCATCTCGAACTCGGGCAGTTGGGCTCGCCGGGCAGACCGCCGCCACTATTGACGAAATCTCTGCTGTTTATCGGCGAAGGCCTGACCAACCAACGACCCGGTGGCCGAATCCCCATCGATATGCCGGTAGAAATTGCCACCAACAGTGGTGGCACGACGTTCCGTGCCTATAACAAGCAAAACGGCGAGATCGAGTGGGAATTTGAGCTGGAAGCGGGAACCTCGGGGCCGCCGGTGAGCTATCTTCACGATGGCAAGCAATACATCGTGGTTGCCATCGGTGACCGGGTCCACAGCCCGGAGCTGGTAGCGTTCAGGCTGCCGTGATTTAGCCTTGCTGACTATGATTTGATGTTGGACGGTTGCTGGTTCGTTGGATTACTCGGGCCAGTGACCAAAAAATGAAACAACTGGAGCCACTACCATGAAAAGAATCGCTGTTTCGGGCCTGATAATAATTTTCGCGGGTCTCACCGCCGCCCAGACACCTGCGCCCGCCACGCTACCGTTTGCTACCGATGTCACGGCAGAAGAGATAACGAAGTTTATTGACGCCCTGCCCAAAGACCGGGTCAGCGATCGCCCTATTCGAACGGTTGAAGTGACCGGCGATTACCGGGTCGGTGTCTACGGGGTTTTCCGCCCCAAGGAGCTTCCCGGCGGATCTAATCTGCATCAGGTAAACACCACGGAGATCTACTTCATGCTCACCGGTTACGCTACATTGGTAACCGGGGGCAGCATGACTGATGCGAAGCAGGAAAATGCCAACTGGGTGCGCGGCTCGGGCATTACCAATGGAGTCAGTCGGCGTGTCGGGCCCGGTGATGTGATTATTATCCCTGGCCACACGCCCCATTGGTTTAGCGAATTGGAAACCGATCTATCCTACCTGATCTTTCGACCCGACCCGGATAATCGCATACCACTGCAGTAAAAACCGCGGTCGGAGTTTGTGCTATTTCTACAAAACTTCGAGATGGATATTCAGATGCAGAGCTTGTTGGCGCTGTGTTGAATAGCCGCTGAGAGAACGCACCGGGTTGGCCACCCCTATTGTCGCGGCGGCTTGCACCCCTCCCGGGTGCCCTCACTCGGTCAGGAGCCCAAAAAACGGTCTCCTTCGGTCACTCGGTACTGCGCTTTAATTGCCGAGACAACAGGGGTGGCCAACCCAGTGCTTGCAGTTCCCACTTTACTGAATGCCACTCGGCATAAAAGAGCTCAGCTCGGTTGTTTCACCGTCCTTAGATAGGGCTTGATGGTCTTGAAACCGTCCGGGTACTTTTCCCTGGCTTCTTCATCGGAAACCGATGGCACGATGATGACGTCATCTCCATTTTGCCAGTTCACCGGGGTCGCCACCTTGTGTTTGGCGGTGAGTTGCATGGAATCCAGTACCCGCAGGATCTCATCGAAGTTGCGCCCGGTGGTCATGGGATAGGTAAGCATCAACTTGATGGTCTTGTCGGGCCCGACGATGAATACGGAGCGAACCGTTGCATTGGTCGCCGCCGTCCTGCCCTCTGAGCTACCCGGCTCCTCTGCCGGCAACATATTATAGAGCTTCGCCACCGCCAGATCGTGGTCCCCGATCATGGGAAAGTTGACGGCGTGACCCTGAGTCTCTTCGATATCCTTTGCCCACTCTTCGTGGTTGCTGACGGGATCAATACTGAGGCCAATTACCTTACAATTTCGTTTGCTGAATTCGCCTTCTAATCCGGCCATGTAACCCAATTCAGTGGTGCAAACCGGGGTGAAGTCTTTCGGGTGCGAGAACAGCACGCCCCAGCCGTCACCTAACCATTCGTGGAAATTGATATCGCCCTGGGTAGTCTGGGCGTCGAAATTTGGTGCTATGTCATTAATTCTAAGTGACATGTTGCCTCCTTGTGTTCTTGATCAGTTGTCTAGGCTACATCAGCATCGGGTCAGAACCTCAGACACGTAAGTTGCAGCTTTTTGAGTCTCTAAGTCGGAGAGAGAACAGGCAGTTTACGCCTGGGCCGAGGGGGCTTCAAGATAATCGTCGGGCTTCTTAGCGATCCGGCTGGCAGATCGGAGAATGAACACCGAGGCTAAGCCAGCCTCACGGAAATGTAGAGCAAATTGCCGGTGGTTGATGCGTATAACGGGGATTGGCAAGGGATGCTGTTTTTCCGTTCCGGTGGGCCATCCCTGGCGCTAGTCACTACAAAACAGCATCCCTTGCCAATCTCCTATCGAATTCAGTGTTCTTTTCAAACTGCACAGCTCATTGCTTTTACTAGAAAATCGCAGAATTAAATGGCCATCGATCGAGGCTAGAAGCCTTCTAATTAGTCTGTTGGAACTGGGAGTGATGGTACCAGAAGTTCTGATGCTCTTGATTAAAATAAGCGAATCACTGAATTTCCACCGCGCATTCATACTCTAAGCCACTCACCAAATTCAGCTCCGAGAAAGATATAGGCTGCGACCACCGGTGTCTGACCCAGCAACATCGCCACTGCCACCTTCCTGAAAGGCATCTTCGCCACACCCGCTACATAACAGACTGCATCTGTGGGCACCAGGGGAAAGAAAGACCAGCCTGCGACTATCCAGAAGGCATATTTGGAATGCATCTTCCGTTTCAGATTCGCAATCTTGGCCGGGTATTTTTCCTCAAGTAGCTCATCATAGCTGCCAAAGGAAGGGAAGCTGTATACCAGGAAGCCACCAACCACGATACCGAGAAAGGATATAAGCGCGATCAGGAACAGCGACTGGGGAAACGAAACCGCCCCGGCCAGGATAAATGGGGTGGAGGGAAGCAGCAGCAGCGAGCGAGTGAGACACAATAAGACGTAAACAACAATTGCCATGGCTCCCATCTGACCGAGAAACCCGGAGATTGACTCACGACTCAGCCACTGTGGAAAAAACAGGGTCAAACTGAGAATGAGTGCGACCAACACGAACCAGATCGTATTGATGTGCCTGGCCATAGGGAACTGCCTGGGATTATTGCTTTGCTTAGGGGAAGTGAGTGTAGGGTTGCTGGGGGTTCGGTGCAAGTCTATGAACTTGCCCGGTCCAGGAATGAGCGCTTTTTTATGGTTTAGTGCACAGAAAAAAGGCCACCAATTCTGGTTGGCAGCCTCTTAAGTGCATGGTTAGTTTTTACCTTGGCAGGCCTCATAGGAGAAGCCGGTCTCGTGGAACTAGAGCCAGGTTAAGATATTGTCCGATTGGTGCCCCTTCTTTCCTTTGGGTTTGTGACAGTGTGCACAGTTGGTGCATACAAATTGTTCGTGCAATTGTGCTATTGAGGGTGTCTCAGGATCCACCAGTAAACGGACAATCACTAATTAA
>CAJXIY010000016.1 GCA_913054495.1 uncultured Gammaproteobacteria bacterium
ACAGGATTATTTCGGTTGACTGCACCGCTATTAACCGGACAATAGGCCATCTGTTTCACGATTGAGGCAACTCCCAATAAGCGGGATTTGGGGCGAAAGCTGTCAGGGCAAGAAGGCAAGCTTAGACTTTCGTTATTTGGCGGTTTGGACAATAAGAGTTTACATTAAGGGTGGAGTTGAACATGAAAAAATTAATGAGCGGTCTGTTAGTGCTTTCCTTGGCTACTTTGGTTGGTTGTGCTGCGGGTGGGCCTCCTCCCGCCGTAGGTGTATGGGGCGTTGAGATGAATACCCCCCTGGGCGCACTCCCAGCTGTCTTGACACTTAATGAAGATGGCACTGGCACCATGGCAGCCGATGCCCTCGGTGAAGCGCCGATCGATGGCATCGTCTACGATGGCAACATGGTCACATTCACGGCAGAAGTCGATGCGCAAGGCCAGATCCTGGTGCTGGAATTCAGTGGCACGGTCGAAGGCGATTCAATTGAAGGTGAATTCGACAGTGATTTTGGTGCCTTCGGCGTAACCGGTACTCGCCAGTAAGATTGACCCAAACCCCTGTGAAAGCAGGGTGAACTGGGCGTTTATTCCCGGCCGGAAATAAAAAAGGGTCGCATTGTTGCGACCCTTTTTATTTAACCCGCTTATGCTCGTGGAAGGAGCCTACCTATTGGCCTGCTCCTCAATCTCCAGTGGGGCATAGTAGGTCTCGCCTCGACCCTCTTCAGCGGTCCGTCTTGCGCGCCATTCGGGTCCGGCCGATCCGCCTTCCTCGTAGAGCAGGTCCTGGCGCAGATAGTTCCAGCTATCCGGGTCCAGTTCCTGCGCCATGGTCCAGTAATACTCTGCCTTTTCCTCGTTTTCGTGGGTGAAGTAGTGCGTGCCCAACAAGAAGGCTGGCTGCGCTCTTTCTGCGTCCTCTGTGCGCTGGAAAATATGTCCCAGCACCTGGTCCTTATCCCATACGTAGGGGCTATTGGCGCCATTTATTGCCCAATCCCGAACGATGGGCGCATATTCATCGGTGCCGAAGCTGCCGTGATTCTTAGCATAAGTGCCTTCGTTAATCCGGACTACTCTGCCTTCTTCGTCGATCCAGACTCCCGAAGGAACATTCACCAGGTTGTACAGCGCGCTGATGTGATGATTCACATCGATAATCGCCGTATAGCTGACATTGGCCGCGTCGAAGATTGGGCCGGCTGCCGCTTCGCCACCCGAATCCTGGGCGACGGAGATTATTTCGAAATTGTTAGTCTTGAGTTCTTCGTAGATTGCCTGCCACACGGGCACGTCTAATCTACATCCTCACCACGACGCCCAGGTAAGCAGGAGTACCTTCTTACCACGGAAATCAGATAGCTTGACAAGTTTGCCGTCGCGATCGGCAAGTTCGAAATCGGGCGCTACACCACCTTTAAGAAAAGGTGTTCGCTCCAGGGGCATGACACCAAAGCTCCAGATGCCATCTTCGTAATCGGTGACGTGGGCCTGCTGCAATTTGTCTGCGAGGACCGTCACATTGAACCAGTCCTGACCCGAGCGCCGCACAAACATCTCGCTATCCCGATCCTGTAGCACTGGAATGCAGAGCGCATCGAGACAGGCGCCCTCGGGCTTGAGGACGAAATCATTGATTCGCGTTAGATCTTCCGGAGCTACCCATAAATCGGTTGCATCCGGGAGAGTATTCGCCACCTCGATGACTCTCTCGTTATAGAGCACCGTCGCGCCCTGGGCGCCGACGATACCGCTAATCAAGAGACCAGCAACGAGGAAGCCGAGAATTTTTAACTTTTTCATGCCAGTGTTCTCACCTCTTCTGTATTAGTAGGGATTGCTTGTGCCGGTACTTTAACTACCGGAAGCACCGATTATACTACTTAGATGACATTTCGGCGAAGGTTGTCAATTACGGATTGCAGGTTCTGCTGCGCATTTGGGCTATTGGGGTGGACCGCAATCAGATCCTCGAAGGCTTGTTTGGCCTTGCCCAGTTCCTCGCGCTGGATATAGACCAGACCCAATCCAGACAGGGCGCCGAAGTGCCTCGGTTCCAACGACAGGACCTTCTCAATATCGGCGATAGAGGCGTCGTGGTTGCCAACCATGTAGTAAAGGGTTGCGCGCTGATTCCAGGCCTCGGCGTAATCGGGGAAGTTCTCTATGATGCGGTCGTATATTAGCAGGGCCTCCGAATACATCTGGCCATTCATCCGTGCGGAGCCCATTTGCATCAACTCTACAACGGTGGAGTTAGTGTGTTGCAGCCAGATACTCCAGATTCGATTTTCTGTGATTCGAATTACCTGGCCATCGTCCGTCTGTTTCAGGGTGACAAAGAGTTCATCCAGACGGGAATCGGTCTGGTCGGTCCATCCCACCGAGGGAGTCAGAAGAAAACATGAAAGCAGGATTTGAAGCAGGCGCATGATGAGATGCTCAAATTCAGTTACCAGGTGTCGGACATTCCTGGTGTCGGAGTGACCGTCGACACCATGGCGTTCAAAGATAGCTCAATTTCAAATACTCTGCAGCAGGAATTTTTCGGGATCTGTGTTCAGCGGAAGATGCAGTGGTATGGCGTCCGCCGCTGCCGACCTCCCAGGCGACAGGAGTACCACGGCGACTGGTCTTGTCTCGGTTCAGTAACCTGCGGCGGATGCCTTCTGCCAGTCCTCGGCGTATCGATCGGGAATCGAGTCCGTGAGTAGCTGGTTTTCGATCAGCGGTTGATAGATCTGATCGAAATTTTTCACGCTGCCCTCGTGGCGACTCAGAAGATCCGTCGGGCTGAGAGCATCCGGGTTAGAAAAGCCCATGGCGCCGCACAGCTCCAGGAATGCATGCACGGTAGCTTGGTGAAACTTATGGACACGGATGGCTTTTTGGGGAACATCTATCGCCCTGGCACGGGCCGGGTTCTGGGTGGCGACGCCGGTGGGGCAGCGATTGGTATTACAACTTTTTGCCTGCACACAACCCAGGGCCATCATCATCGATCTTGCGGCATTAACCGTGTCCGCACCGACGATAATTTTTTCCAACATATCGAATCCGGTTGAAGTATGTCCGGCACTGATGATCTTGATCTGCTGGCGCAGGCCTGCGCCTGTTAGCACCTGGTGGATGTAGTAGGTCGCCTCCAGACACGGAGTGCCCAGGCGATTCGAAAATTCCACCGGGGCTGCGCCGGTACCGCCTTCGGCGCCATCGATAGTAATAAAGTCCGGCAGGATTTCGGTATCGAGCATGGCCTTGACGATAGCCATGAATTCGGATTTTTTGCCGAGACACAGTTTGAATCCTACCGGTTTGCCTTCGCTGAGCTCTCTCAGTCTCTGCACGAATTCCAGCAAGCCCTTCGGGGAATTGAATTCCGGATGACTCGGCGGCGACAACACCGTCTCCCCGGCAGGGACCATACGAATTGCCGCGATTTCCTCGCTTACCTTGGCGCCGGGTAACACGCCGCCGTGAGAGGGTTTGGCCCCCTGGGAAAGTTTAATCTCGATCATTTTCACCACATCGAGACCGGCACGCTCCGCAAATGCACTGTCATCGAATCTGCCGTGAGGATTGCGGCAGCCGAAGTACCCGGTTCCAATCTGCCAGATGATATCGCCCCCATGTTCCAGATGATGCCTGCTGATGCCACCTTCACCGGTGTTGTGGGCGAAGCCACCGAGTTTGGCGCCTTTATTCAGGGCCGCTATCGCCGTTGAGCTCAGCGCTCCAAAACTCAATGCGGATATATTGAGTCGGGATGCACTATAGCTTCGCCTGCAGGCAGGCCCGCCGAATTTGACCCTGACATGCTCCTCGGCAACTTCGCGGGTATTGATTGAATGCGCCAAAGACCTGTAACCCTCGGCGAGAATATCTTGTTCTGTACCAAAAGGTAAGGTATCGCTCGCGCCTTTCGCACGCCGATAGATGAGGCTTCTACGTTCTCGGCTAAAAGGACGCTCCTCAATATTGTTGGCAATGAAATATTGCTGTATTTCGGGACGAATATACTCAAGCAGATAGCGAATATTGGCGAGAACCGGATAATTCCTCCGCAAATTACTCGCGCTAAAGAACAGCTCGTAAGCTCCCACCAGAACCCAGGCGAGAAGCACAAGAAAGACCGTGAGCTGTAAAGGCGCGCCAAGGATTGCCAGAATCGAGACTGCGCCGTCTATGCTGCCCCGTAACCAGACTAGGCTAAGAGGCATGAAGATGAGAGCGATAGCCCAGTATAGTCTTACCACGGGAGTCATGAAAAAACCTCTCTTAGTTGGATTACGCCGAACAAGCTAGACCGGATATATGTTCATTTACATTCGCGCATGTTATGAATGCAGGCATCGTCGACTAAAAATTCATAACAAACGTTACTGATGTTTCTGTATCCGTCTTCTCACGTCCTGGCGGTACATCGGTTTGATGCTTGATGTTAATCGAAAATCGCAATGACAAATTATTGAGTATTTGGGTTTCAATACTGGTTTCGGAGCGATAAATGTTTGTCTGACTGCCGGCTTCTGCACTCAGCTGCTGACCGAAGGAGGCAGTATCCGAGATGTTCCAATCGTAGTCGCCGGCGAGCCTTACGATGGGCTCATCGAAATCAGAATCATTGAGTCGCGACCAGCGGACACCGACACCCGCGTTTAGGGTCAGCTCCATATCCGCAATGTTACCCAGCAGTTTGCGACCATAGTTAAAGGTGATGTCGGACTGACTATCGAATCCGCTGAAGCGATCATCCTCATGGGCGAACCGGGTCAGGGAAAAGCTATTCTGGGAAAACTCGTAATTGGCGCTGGCAACCGCATAAAATCTTTGCCCGGTTACATCATTCTCATTGGACGTGAACAAGCCATCCAATGAAAACACGTATTCCCACTGATCTTGCAGCAAACTAATGCTGCCCGCAAAGTTAAGGGTCTGATCTTCCGTGTTACCCGAAGTAAACAGCGCCCCGAGCTGTATTTCCCTTGTTACCCCATTTTCTTCCTGGGCAAGGGCGGCATTAGCAGCAAATGCCATGAACGTAAGCATGAATGGAATGGCTATCGATCGCATGTTTCGGCTTCCTTCTTTAAAAGCGCGGCATTCTACATTATTTCGGCAGAAGTGGAACCCGGCTTAGGAAAGCAGAGGAAATGCTTCGCCCGCTATCCCGCGTCAGCTCTGGAGTTGGCCGCGTAATTGCGGTATAACTCCGAACTATCTGCCCGGGTCCTGATTTCGTATCGAATAGTAGAGTCAAGCTCTGAAGCCCATCAATGAAAACCCTTTATCTGCTTCGCCACGCCAAATCAAGCTGGGATAATCCGGAGCTGAAGGATTTTGAGCGGCCACTCAGCGACCGTGGCATCGGCGATGTACCGATAATGGCGGGTCGCTTCAAGAATACTCATTCGGATCTGGATTGCATAGTCTGCAGTCCGGCTATACGTGCAAAATCCACGGCCAGGCTCTTCGCAAAACAGATTGGCTTTCCCAGGGATGATATCATCAGCAATCCGGAGCTCTATTTTGCCGGTACCAACATGTTTCTGAAGGCGGCCAGCCTGGTAGATGAAACCTGTGAGTCAGCGCTGCTGGTAGGGCACAACCCGGCGATCACAGATTTTGTTAATTCGATGGCAGAATCCGACATCGACAATATTCCAACCAGTGGGCTCGTTGAATTGAGTCTGCCCATCGAGAGCTGGACCGATGTCCAACTGGGTGAGGCGACATTGGTGAATTTCGATTATCCCAAGAAATTCGATTAAATGTGGTGGCGGAAGATGCACATCAAGACAATATTTGGGCCTTTGGTTTTACTTCTCAGTTTCGCGCTGGGCAGTTGCAGCGAGTCAGAAACCGAACCAGGACCTGAACCTGAACCTGAACCGGAGGCCGAGGCCGGCAGGTGGTATAGTCAAACCCAGGTAGACACCGGAACCATGGTATTCGCTGACAATTGCGCCCAGTGCCATGGTGACAATGCCGAGGGCCTGGTGAGTGATTGGCGCGCGCGCCTGGACGATGGCTCTTTTCCACCGCCGCCGCTGAATGGGTCGGCCCATGCCTGGCATCATCCAAATTCTGTCTTACTGCAGGTCATCAATACCGGTGGTGCTGCCTTCGGTGGGAACATGCCTGCTTTCGAAAATGTTCTAAATGAAGCGGACAAGTTGGCTGCAATCGCCTACTTCCAAAGTTACTGGAACGATGAAATATATGCGCAGTGGCAAAAGATGGGTGGGTCCAATTAGAGCACTAGCTGTCGCCGCGGTATTGGTATTCACGGCGGCGGTACAGGCCCAGGTCGATGTGCCTGCGACCTGGCAGTCGCGACTGTATTCCGACCATCCTCTTGTTGGAAAGATATTCAATAGCAGGACTTCGGAATTTGTTCCGGTAGATGATCTTCTCGTGACGGTTGAAGGTGCCAGTTATCTTCTGTTAGGGGAGAAGCACGACAATCCCGATCATCATCATTTGCAGGCAGCGATCCTCAACCACCTGATAGCTCGGCGGGCCGTTTCCCAGGTCGCCTTCGAGATGCTGGATACTGACGCTAGTAATTTGCTGGCGGACATTCAGCAGCAACAACTTTCCAGTCTTGACGAGCTCAAGAATTACCTACAGTGGGACGAAGAGGGTTGGGACTGGTCATTTTACGGGCCTCTCGTCGACGCAGTCTATCGCGGGGGCATTTCAATGGCGGCGGCGAACATCAATTCGGCGCGCATGATGCAGGTGTACAGCGAAGAACTGCCCGCTTCGATCGAGGGGGTATTGGATGCGTCGACGATGGAGCAGCTTAACATCGACATCGACGAAAGCCACTGCGGCTTGCTGCCCGAGTCCCAGTTCCCGGCGATGGTGAGGGTGCAACAGTATCGGGACTTTATTATGGCAGCCAGTATGAATTCAACGGAGCACGATAAACTCAGTGTGCTGGTCGCCGGTAATTACCATATCCGTCAGGATCTTGGTGTGCCGAACTATTTGCGTGCCCAGGATCTGCAGCCCGTCGATGTTGCAATAAATAGCAACATTGTGTCGCTATCATTCATGGAGGTGGATCCTGAGATCGCCGATGCGCCTGAATACCTGCAACAATTCGGCGCCATTCCAGCCTATGATTTTATCTGGTTCACCCCGGCAATAAGTAACGAGGACTATTGCGCATCACTGCGGTGATCGAGAGCCAGCGCTGATGATGTCGCTTAAACAGTGCCACTTAAACAGGACGGCCTTAGACTTGAATAAAACCTGAAATCCAGACACACTTGCTAGGGCCCCGTTCAGTGGTGCCTTAGCTTCAAGCCGAGATCCCATATTGAGTTTTCGAAATCTTTTATTCGCACTTATTGTTGCCACCCCGGCGGTAGACGGCCAGGTCGCAACTACCGATATCGCCTATGATAACGCGGGCGAGTTTAATTTCGTGCGTGTGCAATTTGATACCTATTGGGGTCGAGGTCGCGGTTATGGCCCCTGGGCCATAGATTTTCCCGATGCCGATGTGAATTTTCTGCGCGGCGTCTCCCGTTTGACCAATGTCCGGGTCATGAGTGAGCCCATCGTTCTGCGCCTGGATGACGATCAGATATTCGATTACCCATTTCTCTATATGCTGGAGGTCGGGCAGGGCGGTGGCCTGACTCTCAGCCCCCGGGAAATAGAAAACCTGCGGGAGTATCTGTTGCGCGGTGGTTTTCTATTGGTCGATGATTTCTGGGGCCAGCAGCAGTGGAATAATTTTTACGCCGCCTTCAGCCAGGTTTTCCCGGATCGGGAAATCATCGAACTGGCGCCGGACCATGAGATTTTTCATGTCTATTATGATATCGACGGCCCCCAGATGATACCGGCCCTGTACCGCTCCGATGAGTACGGCGAGCAGGGCATCAATTTCGCCACCAACCACGCCATTCTCGATGAAAATGGTCGGATTATGGTGTTGATCAACTGGAATTCCGACATGGGTGATGGCTGGGAGCACACCTATCATCCGGCTTACCCAACGCGTTATGCAAATTCGGCTTATCGACTGGGAATTAATTATCTGATGTACTCGATGACCCATTAGCTCGCCGATAGCTATCGTCTAATTGAAATAATTATAAAAGGAGGAATCCCATGAAAAAATTCTCATTGCTGGCGACCCTGTGCTTGATGTTCTCAGGTCTCGCTCAGGCCGCACCCTATGACCACATCCACCTCGCCGCCCCCAGCGCCGAGGACGCAGTTAATTGGTATGTGAAACATTTTGGTGGGGAGCCGGCCCGGTTTATGCGCCGTAGCGATCCCAATCTTCCTATCGATCGGGTTATGTATGGCAATATCGCGGTGATCTTCTTCGAGCGTGAACCCACTGGTGGGTCCGTAGGTACCGGCGTCGACCATTTTGGCTTCTCCATGCCCAATGTGGAAGAAGTCGTAGCCAGTGTGGTTGCCGATGGTGGCACTCAACTCGGTGACCTGATCGAGTTCGGTGGCATGCAGATTGGTTTTGTCGAAGACCCCTGGGGCACCAAGATCGAACTCATAGATGACGCTGACTTACGCGGCATGCATCACCTGCACCTGTCATCTGCGGACCCGGAATCGACCCTGCAATGGTACGCCGAAAATTTCGGTGGCGAGAGCGAGATGTTTGCAGGCGCCTTGCCGGGCTTGAATTACGGTGATATCTGGCTGCTGGTAGCACAGGCCAGAGGCGATATCGCGCCCACCGAGGGCCGCAGCTTCGATCACCTGGGTTGGAATTTTGAAGATCTGGATGCGGGGGCGGAGACATTGAAAGCCAATGGCGTGGTTTTTTCCATGGACCCACGGGACTATCGCGGCATTCGCATTTCCTTCGCCGAAGGACCTGACGGCGTAAGAATCGAGGTGGTTCAGAAGTAGAGTCTGATTTAGACAACAGCAGATGTAGATCCCGAAGCCGATGCGCAGCCCGGATATTTCACCAGTACGCTTGAAAATTCGGGCTAGCTACCTGTCCATCGGGTTTAACTTATCTGCGTCCACATCCAGTCCTTTTAGCTGCTTTTTTAACTCGGCAGCGCTGAGCTTGCCGTCCCGGTAGAGTCCCACTAGGGCGGCATGACAAATGTAGTCGGGGCTTATCTCGAAGAACTTTCGAAGCGCTGGCCTGGATTCGCTGAGGCCATAGCCGTCGGTACCCAGAGTCGTGAAATTGTCCGGCATCCACGGTGCGATACTGTTGGGAAGCGCCTTCATATAATCTGTGACGGCGACATAAACTCCACTCTTATCGGTAAACAATTGCTCAAGGTAAGGAGTCTTCGATTTGGCAAAGGGATGCAGTCGATTGTGGCGCTCACAGGCTTCCGCTTCCCGGTACAACTCGTTATAACTGGTGACGCTCCAGATCGAGACGGTGTGGCCTCTCGCTACCAGCAAGTCGCTGGCGGCAATGGCCTGTTGCATGATCGAGCCACTGGCCAACAGATGAATTTCCCGGTGCTGTGCAGTTTTCTTCCCGGCGCGCTTTGCCGGTTTCGAACTCTTATACAAATAAGCCCCGGCGATAATCGCCGTATCCAGGTTTTTCTCTGCTGGCATCGGCGGCATGACATAATTTTCGTTATAGGCGGTAATGTAATAGAAGATATTTTCCTGCAATTCATACATTCGGCGAATGCCTTCCCGCACGATCACCACCAGCTCAAAGGCGAAGGCCGGGTCATAGCTCTTTAGATTCGGATAGGTGTTCGCAACTATCTGGGAATGACCATCCTGATGCTGGATGCCTTCTCCATTGAGTGTGGTTCTGCCGGCGGTGCCTCCGATCAAGAAACCCCGGCACAACATATCACCGCAGGTCCAGATCATGTCGCCGACTCTCTGGAAACCGAAGATTGAATAGAAAAAATAGAATGGAATCATGGGCAGGCCATGAATAGAGTAGGCGGTCCCGGCCGCAAGAAAAGAGGCGAGGGCACCGGTTTCACAGATTCCCTCCTGTAGGATCTGACCGTCTTCAGCCTCTCGATAGGCCGACAGGGTCCCGGCATCCACCGGTGTGTAGCGTTGTCCCTGTAAAGAGAAGATGCCGGCTATCTTGAACAGGGCCTCGAGGCCGAAGGTGCGTGCTTCATCCGGAACGATTGGCACGATGTATTGGTTCAGCGTTTTATCCCGCAGTAGCGCCGACAGAATCCTTACCAGGGACATGGTAGTCGACTGTGGTCGCTTGCCTGAACCGGCGAGCAGGGACTCGAATGTTTCCAGGCCCGGCGCCTTCAGTTTTTTGCAATTGCTCTCGCGGACAGGGATTGCGCCGCCCAGTTCTGCGCGTCTATCCCTGAGGTATTGCAGCTCCGGACTGTTTTCGGGGGGTCTATAAGACTCGGCGTTTTTTATCGCCTCGTCATTCAGTGGTATGCCGAAGTTTCTGGCGATTAACAGGCGTTGATCGCCGTCCAGGTTTTTCTTTTGATGTACGGTGTTGCTGCCTTCGGCGCCAATCATGCCGTCGCCCTTGACGGTCTTGATGAGGATTACTGTCGGCTTGCCGGTATTGTTGATGGCGCGATGATAGGCGCCATAAATCTTGACGGTGTCCTGTCCTCCCCGCTTGATTTGTTTCACCTCGGCATCTGAGAGCGAGTCCATCATTTTCTCGAGCTCGGGGTTTCCATCTACCCAGTGCTCCCGTTGCCGCTCCCCTGGCAATATGGAATAACGCTGGTAATCGCCATCCACACATTCTTCCATGCGTCGTCGCAGCGTGCCGTTCACATCTTCGGCCAGCAGCTTGTCCCAGCCGCCGCCCCAGATTACCTTGATCACATCCCAGCCGGAGCCGGTGAAGGAGGCCTCCAGTTCCTGAATGATCTTGCCATTACCCCGCACCGGGCCGTCGAGACGTTGCAAATTGCAGTTTACTACCAATATCAGATTATCCAGTTGTTCTCTCGCTGCGATGTTAATGCTGCCCAGTACTTCCGGCTCATCGGTCTCCCCATCGCCTATGAAACACCATACCTTGCCACCGAGCTTAGGCTTCAGCCCGCGATTCTCGAGATACTTGGCGAAGCGTGCCTGGTAAATTGCCGTCGGCGTCGACAGCCCCATCGACGCATTCGCCACCTGCCAGTACTCCGGCATAGAGCGCGGGTGAGGATAGGAAGTGAGACCGCCTCCGCTCTGGAGTTCTCGTCGATAGTTCTGGAAGCGCTTGGTATCCAGCACACCTTCCAGCCAGGAGCGGGCATAGATACCGGGGGACGTATGGGGTTGCAGTATCACCAGGTCGCCGCCGTAATCGGCAGATTTTTTACGAAAGAAATGATTAAAACCCACCTCGATCAAGGTCGCGGCAGAGGCGTAGGTGGCGATGTGGCCGCCGACACCGGTGCCGGCATCCTGGCCTCGCAGCACCATCGCCATGGCGTTCCAGCGCAGGATATTCTCCAGGCGCTGTTCAATCTCGCGATCGCCGGGATAGGGAGGCTGTTCGGAAACATGAATAGTATTCAGGTAGGGCGTATTGACCGAGGCTGCAGGGTAAGTGATCCGCTGTGTGTTACGCCAATTCGAGAGACCGGCCAATAGTTCATTAACGCCCTCATCGCCATAGAGGTCATAAACATCCGCCAGTGCTTCCAGCCATTCCCCGGTTTCTTCCGTGGCGAGAGCGACCGTTCCGGTTTCGCTGTTATTCCCTGCTGCGCTAATCAGAGGCTCCCCAAATACGAGAAAATCAATTCCGCATCCCTGTCCACACAGCTATCGGCATGGGCGTAAATGTAATCAGCCGACAATCGCTGAATCTGGTCGGCTTTGCGGATGACGCTCTTGAAGGCCGGGATTTCCCTCGGTGGCAGGCTGCGGCTGCTGTAAAAATCGATGAGCAAAAGCAGCTCTTTCTGATCCAGCACCTGCACAAGTATTTGCGCAATACCCGGCCTGAATTTGTGCCAGGCATAGGCTTCTGCGTAGCAGGCGGCGATGGTCCGTTTCAGATTCAGCGGCAGTGCCACCTCGGCCGACATGCTGACGATACTCGAGTAGGTTCTGATGATGTCACGGGTCTGCTGCAGGGCCATCGACTCGAAGCGATCACCGGTCTCCGTGACGCGCAACAGGCGGTTGGCGTCGTATATGGAGTCGGCATAGGCGGCAGTGATACCGGAACACAGCACTGCTGCCAGGCATGGGGCTGCCAGGTGTCGGAGAGAGAAACTGATTGTTTTGGGAATCTTCACTGATGCTTTGAATACCACGGTTAATGATGTCCGCTATTGTACTGCACCAAAACTCGGGACAACAACCGGGACTGGTTCCGCTGCAATCGAACTGGAGCCCACGGCCAGGCCTGCATCCGCATTTTCGAACCGCGCTAACATCGGTGTCGGCCACCGCAGCCAGCACCGAACAATTACCGCGCCAGATCAATTGACTGCCGCAGGCAACAATGACAACATGCTGACATTATCGGACCAGGGATTCCGTGACTCATGCACTATCCAAAACGTATGCTATTTCTCGATTTTGTGCTTTCGGTGTTCCGGCTAAATGGCCTGTTGATCTCCGAAGGCGACGCCATGACCGAAAAGCTGGGCTTGACCAGCGCGCGCTGGAAGGTGATCGGCGCCATCGCCCTCTCCAGTAAGGGCCTGACCGTCCCTGGCATCGCTCGTGTACTCGGTCAGTCCCGCCAGGCCGTGCAACGTATTACCGATGTGATGGTTAGCGACAACCTCTTGTTTTACCAGGTCAATCCCAGGCACAAGCGTTCGGTAACCGTCACCCTTACGGACGCGGGCACGAAAATTTACAACCTGCTGCGTGAGGTCCAGGATCCCTGGGCGCTTGGCACCACCGAAGACATCCCCATCGAGGAGTTGGAGAGCGCTCTGCGCCTGGTGCGACGGCTGATTCAGAAGTTCGATAAATGACTGATTTCACCACCAAGCTTCCCCGCAATCTATATCGGGCCGCGCAAGTCCGTGAACTCGACCGTATCGCCATCGAGGAATTCGACATCGCCGGCTTCAAACTGATGCAGGTAGCCGGGGCGGTCGCCTTCAACCAGCTTTTGGAGGCCTGGCCTCAGGTTCAACACCTGCGGGTTTTTGTGGGCAGCGGCAATAACGGCGGCGATGGCTACATAGTTGCCGCTCTGGCCCGCGAGCATGGCCTCGGTGTGGAGCTCATCGCAGTTGCTGACCCACAGCAACTAAAGGGCGATGCCCGGGCCGCCTGGCAATGGGCCGGGGAACGGGCTGTGCAGGTGATCGCCTATGCCGATTTCCTTGCCGAGGCGCACCCCACTCATCTGCATACGGTCATCGTCGATGCCCTGCTGGGGACCGGCCTCGATCGAGAAGTTGCAGGTGAGTACAGGCAGGCAATCGAACATATTAACGTCGCGGCCTGTCCAGTGCTGGCGTTGGATATCCCCTCCGGGCTTAGTGCCGATACCGGGGCGCAACTCGGTATCGCTGTGTGTGCGGATCAGACGGTGACGTTCGTAGGCATGAAACAGGGCTTGCTGACCTATCGTGGCCGGGACTTCGCCGGCGGCGTTCACTTTTCCGACCTGGATATTCCGGAAGGCATCTACTCGACGGCTACGGCGCCGGCGCCATCGGCACTGCGCATCGATATCAATATCACCTCGAAAATCCTGGTACCAAGAACCCGCTCCTCTCACAAGGGCAGTCACGGTCACGTGGTGGTACTGGGTGGTGATTATGGCTATGGTGGCGCCCCATTGATGGCGGCGGAAGCTGCACTGAGAACCGGCGCTGGCCTCGTTACTCTGATTACCCGTAGCAGCCATCGTCCGGCTGTGCTGGCGCGGCGACCGGAACTGATGGTGCTGGGCACCGAGGATGAGGGCGCCGAGGTAGCAGAACAAATATCGAAGGCCAGCGTCATCGTACTGGGGCCAGGGTTAGGACGCGGACCCTGGGGTCAGGATTTATTCCGACAGGCCTTGAGCGCCCAGGTTGCTCATGACATACCACTGGTGATAGATGCCGATGGCTTGAACTTATTAGCCCAGCGCAGCGCGACCGGCGCCCCCTTAAAAAGAGACAACTGGATACTTACTCCGCACCCGGGAGAGGCGGCAACGCTGTTGGATTGTTCCGTGGCGGAGATTCAGGATGATAGGTTCACCGCCGTAAGGTCCTTGCTTCAACGCTGGGGTGGTAGTTGCCTGTTGAAAGGGAGCGGCAGTCTGGTCTGCGTCGAAAGCGAAAATGGCGCGCACGCCCAGGTGTTTCTGAGTACCGAGGGTAATGCGGGCATGGCGACCGCAGGCATGGGTGATGTCTTAAGCGGCATTATCGCGGGTCTCGTTGCCCAGGGTCACAGCGCGCAAACCAGCCTATGTTGTGGGGTCTGCATTCACGGAGAAGCCGCCGATCTGGCGATGGCAGCGGAGGGTGAACGCGGCATGGTGGCTACGGATCTGTTTCCATTTATCCGCCAGTTAGTGAATCCCTCGATTGACTAAGAGTCGTCCAAGCGCATTGTGTCCAACAAAAAACACCATATTAAAGACGAGTCAGCAATGCTGCTCTTTGGTGCCCAAATTGCACAGGCGACTTTCGCCGACCCCACCACTTCTCTGGCCGACGTAAGCGCCGGCCAGGGTGTCCCCACAATCGGTGGGGTACTGCATCTGCATGGTGATCTTGGTGCCGGTAAAACCACTCTGACACGCGGTATTCTGAGAGGCTACGGGTATGCCGGCGCGGTGAAGAGCCCAAGCTATACCCTGGTGGAGGCCTATGAATTCACGCTCTGCAAACTCTATCACTTCGATTTTTACCGGCTGAATGATCCGCGGGAAGTGGAATTCCTGGGGGTCGAAGACTATTTCAGCCCGGAAAATCTCTGTATCGTGGAATGGGCTGAAAGAGGGAGCGGGGCGATTCCACCGGCAGATCTGCGCCTGGATATCGAAATTGAGGGAACGGGACGCCTGCTGGGATGTCAAACAAACTCTGAAAAGGGCGAGGCCATAGCCAAAAGATTGTGGACCTCAGGCCGAAAGTTATAGACAACGCGGACTATGCCGTCAAGAATTTGCTATGAAATTTCGCATTAGTTTAAATCAGTCAGTTGTGGGGGTGATTTCGACCCTCGCGCTGTTAGCCACACCCCTGTACGCCGCCGAAGTGGAGGAGGTGAGGGTGTGGCGCGCGCCGGATCACACTCGCCTGGTTTTCGATCTGAGTGAGCGCGTGGATTTCAATCTATTCACCCTGGCCAATCCCGACCGTATTGTGATCGATATTGAGAATTCTTCTCTCACAGGCTCGCTTGCCGGGCTGGATCTCAGCGACAGTCCCATCACCGGGATCAGGAGTGGGACCCGAGAGGGCAATACCCTGAGAATCGTGTTGGATATAAACAGCGCCGTCGAGCCCTCCGGTTTTAGCCTGGCGCCAAATACCGAGCTTGGGCACCGCCTGGTGGTCGACCTCTACGATGAGGTGCCGGCAGAGGCCGGCGCGCGCATTGGCAGTGCGATCCGAACGCCGGTGGTGGCCGAGAAGAGAGACATCGTCATCGCCATTTCTGCCGGCCATGGCGGCGAGGATCCGGGTGCACTGGGAGTCGATAAGCGCATCAAGGAGAAGAACATCACCCTGGCGATTTCCCGTGCCCTGTTCGCCCGATTCAATAGCATGGCCGGTTATAAGCCGGTGATGATCAGAAATAGTGATTACTACGTGGAACTAAAACGCCGGCCGGAGATTGCCCGCAATAATCGCGCCGACCTGTTTATTGCTATCCACGCAGACTGGTATCGTAATAGCAATGCGCGTGGCCTGACTCTCTACGCCTTATCCGGTGATCGCGCGGACCGGGAGAATGCTCGCCGCGTCGCCGACAAGGAAAACCAGGCCGATCTGCTGGGAGGCGTCGGTGGCGATCTTAGCCTGGATGTACTGGATGACGACGTGGCCCTGACCCTGGTGTCACTGCAGATGGCCTGGAGCATGGAACAGAGTCTGATTGCCGGCACCCGGGTGTTGGAATCACTCGATGGTATCACCCGCCTGCGGCGGGACAAGGTTCAGCAGGCTTCATTGCAGGTGCTGAACTCGCCGGACATCCCTTCGATTCTCATAGAGACCGGTTATCTGACGAACCCCGCCGAGGCGCGTCTGCTCAACAGCCCCGAGTTTCAGCGACGGCTTTCGGCCGCTATTGCCCAGGGCGTGGTGAATTACTTCTACGACGCACCACCGGATGATTCGCTAATCGCCTGGCAAAAACAGAACGGCATCGTGCCTGGTTCATACACGGTTAAACGCGGTGACAGTCTCTCGATGATCGCCCTGCGTTTTGGGGTTTCATTGGCCGGCCTCAAAGCCAGCAACGGCCTTGCTAGCAACACGATTCAAATCGGTCAGCAACTCAGTATTCCCGGTGGCGTTGGTTCGCAAGCATCCGAGCATACGATTCGCCGGGGTGAAACTCTCTCGGAAATCGCGCAGCAATACCGGGTGAGTCTCGCCAGCCTGAGGCAGGCCAATAAGCTCTCCGGCGATCGCATTATGATCGGCCAGAAACTCAAGATTCCTGCCAGTTAATAGATCGCCGTCTCGGCTCCGGTCGTATTACCTCGGGCGCTACCACCACCGTCAGCCATCATTCTAATCCACATCGATGATGCTACAATGCTGAAGCTCCCCACCACTTCTCCAGCACAGATTCCTTAAAGCATGAAGCGCATTACCGTCCTCAGCCAACGCCTTAGCAATCAGATCGCAGCTGGCGAAGTTGTGGAGCGTCCGGCCTCGGTGATTAAAGAGTTAATGGAAAACAGTCTGGATGCCGGTGCCGACAGACTGGAAATAGATGTGGAGCAGGGTGGGACAAAACTCTTACGGGTGCGAGATAACGGCGCGGGCATTCACAAGCAGGACCTTGCTCTGGCGTTGAGTCGCCACGCTACCAGCAAAATTGCAGAACTGTCAGACCTGGAAAATATTCGCAGCCTCGGCTTTCGCGGGGAGGCCCTGGCCAGCATCAGCTCCGTCTCCCGACTCAAGCTGACTTCAAAAACCGGGGAGGCTGGCGACGGCAGTGCTTGGAGGGTAGCGGCCGAAGGTCAGGAAATGGAGGCACAAGTGGCCCCCGCCGCGCACCCCCAGGGGACCACGGTGGAGGTGAGGGACCTATTCTTCAATACCCCTGCCCGCAAAAAGTTTTTGAAGACAGAGAAAACCGAATTCACCCGTATCGATGAGATTGTAAAACGCATTGCCCTCAGTCGTTTCGACGTGCAGTTCACGCTAAATCATAATCAGCGTGCGATTCACAAATTGCTGGCGGCGAAGACCGAGCAGGAACAGCAGCGTCGGGTGGGGCTGGTGTGCGGGCCGGCCTTTGTCGAGAACTCTGTCTTTGTGGACATGGACGGGCCGGAACTCAGGCTAAGGGGTTGGGTCAGTCTGCCCA
The DNA here is from genome assembly GCA_913054495.1 of uncultured Gammaproteobacteria bacterium. Lineage (GTDB taxonomy): Bacteria > Pseudomonadota > Gammaproteobacteria > Pseudomonadales > Pseudohongiellaceae > UBA9145. The sequence goes on from CAJXIY010000016.1 coordinate 17,460, forward strand.
CGTTCTCGCGCAGCCAGGCCGACCTGCAATACTTCTATGTGAATGGCCGCATTATTCGCGACAAGTTAGTCACCCATGCGATCAGGCAAGCCTATCGGGATGTGCTGTTTCATGGCCGTCATCCCGCCTATGTGCTTTATCTGGAATTGGCGCCAGGCGCTGTGGACGTCAATGTACATCCCACCAAACACGAAGTCCGGTTTCGGGACAGCCGTCTGGTACATGACTTCCTGTTCAGCTCCCTGCATAAGGCCCTGGCGAAGATAACACCGACAGACCAGCTTGCTGCGGCCGACTCAAACCTGCACAGCGGCGCTGCTTTCGGCTCGAGTTATGCCGGGTCTGGCGCCGACTTCGGCGGCGGGGCGCAGAGTCATTTGTCATTGTCGGAGCCGACGCGTCAATCCTATGGGACTGGTTCTCACGGTTCCGGGCCCGCAGCTATTCAACAACAGCTCGCCGCATATGCCAGACTCAATGCCGATGACGACGAAGTACCGCCCCTGGGTTACGCCATCGCGCAATTGCACGGAATATACATATTGGCCCAGAACCAGGAGGGATTGATCGTGGTCGATATGCATGCCGCCCACGAACGCATTACTTACGAGCGCATGAAGCAAGCTTGTCAGAACGAAGAGTTAAAAATGCAGCCGCTATTGGTGCCGCTGTCGATTGCGGTCAGCGCCGCCGAGGCAGAATGTGCCGAGTCCCAGCGTCAGATGCTATTGCAACTCGGCATCGAGCTGGAACGGGCCGCTACCGAATCGATTATCGTTCGTCAGATTCCGTCCATCCTGCGCGACGCCGACATCGAACAGCTGGTGCGAGACGTCCTCAGTGATGTGCTTGAATACGGTAGCAGCGATCGCATTCAGGCACATCAGGATGAGTTACTGTCCACGATGGCCTGTCATGGTTCGGTCCGAGCCAATCGGCAACTAAGCATCCCGGAGATGAATGCCTTGCTGCGCGACATGGAAGCTACCGAGCGTAGCGGTCAGTGCAACCACGGGCGACCTACCTGGGTCTATCAATCCCTGGATGAATTGGACAAGTTGTTTCTTCGCGGCCAGTAATATTGAATACTTAATCAGAAGTTCTCTGGGTATCATTAGCACTCGATCCTTGTTGTACAAGTCACGCTATTCAGAAAATTTGTGAATACCCAAAAATCCAAAGCCGATGTCATCTGCCTGATGGGACCAACCGCCGCAGGCAAGACGGCGATGGCGGTGGAGTTGGTGCAGCGTCACCGCTTCCAGATTATTAATGTGGATTCCGCGCAGATATACAGGGGCATGGATATCGGTACGGGGAAGCCCGACCGCGACATTCTCAAGCTCGCTCCCCACAGGATGATCGATATCAGGGATCCTGCCGAAGTGTACTCGGCCTCGAAGTTTCGCCGCGATGTGCTGATTCATATTGACGAGATTTTAGAGCAGGGGGACACACCCTTATTGGTGGGTGGCACCATGCTTTATTTCAAGGTCTTGCGTGATGGACTGGCCGATATGCCCAACGCGGATTCCGAGGTACGCAGAGAAATTGAGGCGTTGGCGGCGGCCGAGGGCTGGGCCAGCGTGCATCGGCAACTGGCCCAGGTGGACCCGGAGTCTGCCGCACGTATTCACCCGAATGATCCGCAGCGATTGCAACGTGCCCTGGAGGTGTTCCTGGTATCTGGCAAGACCATGACGCAACTGCATACTGAGGAAAAGATCGCCAGGGGAAAACCAGTCCAGGCAGGAGAAAACGGGGAAGCGTTCGTCCCTGTCGGCGATCACGATCGAAGGCTGCCCTACAAATTGCATTTTTTCGCAATCCAGACTGGGGAGCGCAGCGTACTGCACAGCAGGATTGAGCAGCGGTTCATGCAAATGTTACGCGCCGGACTGGTGGCCGAAGTGGAAGCGCTGTACACCAGGGAAGACTTGAATCCCCTGTTGCCATCAATAAAATCAGTGGGTTACAGGCAGGTTTGGCAGTATTTGGCGGGCGATTTAAACTATGACGGCATGGTGGAAAAGAGTATCATCGCTACTCGGCAGCTCGCTAAACGTCAGCTTACCTGGCTTCGTAGTTGGCAAAACCTGCAAAAATTAGATGATCCCTCGGGAAAAAACAGGGCCAATTCTATCGACCAGGTCTTGAATTACTTGGATTCCATCTCTATATAGAACTTTATACCGAAGTAATGCGTCAGATTGGGATTCCAGTAGCCTGCTTTTGAGACTCGCCCCATTCTGGCTTCCAGGTCTTTGGAACTATCGCATTGTAGATTGTAAGGAGAAAAATAATGTCGAAAGGACATACGCTACAAGACCCTTTTCTGAATGTACTTCGGAAAGAACGCATTCCGGTGTCTATATATCTGATCAGCGGAATTAAACTACAAGGCCAGATCGAATCCTTCGATCAATTTGTAATCTTATTGAAGAATGCCGTGAGTCAGATGGTCTATAAACACGCCATATCCACCGTCGTTCCCTCTCGTATGGTAAAGATTCCGATACAGGGTTCAGGTGATGCGCCCGCCGAGGACGTTGCGGAGTCGGGTAACGCCTAGCAGGCTTAACTAAATGAGGTCAGCGTTTGTTTTTTGATCGACCAGAATCTGGTGAGGTTGCCATTCTCGTCCATATTTCCATTGCATCGGAATCTGAACGAGAGGATCCAACTGAATTCGAAGAATTGGCCCTGTCCGCCGGTGCCATGCCGGTGGCCTACATCACCGGTTCTCGAAAGAAACCAACACCCGACTATTTTATCGGTGTCGGCAAGTTGGAGGAGATAGCGGCCGCGGTGCAGGCCCACCAGGCGGAGCTGGTGTTGTTCAATCACGCCCTGTCTCCGAGCCAGGAACGTAATCTTGAGGCCCAACTCGAATGCAGAGTGTTGGACAGAACCGGTCTCATCCTGGATATTTTTGCCCAGCGCGCCAGCAGCCATGAAGGCAAATTACAGGTCGAATTGGCACAGCTCAGTCATTCGCGAACCAGACTGAAGCGTGGATGGACCCACCTGGACAGGCAAAAAGGGGGTATCGGCTTGCGCGGTGCCGGCGAGACCCAGTTGGAGCTCGATCAGCGCATGATTGACCAGCGTATCAAGTCCATTAACAAGAGCTTGGGCAAAGTTAGAAGCCAGCGTAAGCAGGGTCGCCGTTCGCGGCAACGGGCAGAATTGCCAACGATATCGCTGGTGGGGTACACCAACGCGGGCAAGTCTTCCCTGTTTAACCGCATCACTCAAGCGGATAACTATGTAGCGGATAAGTTGTTCGCCACCCTGGATTCGACCCTGCGACGCATCGATCTGCCGAACTATGGCGCTGCCTTGCTGGCGGACACAGTGGGCTTCATCAGTCATTTACCCCATGAGTTGGTCGAGGCGTTCCGGGCGACGCTGGAAGAAACCGCGGCTGCAGATTTGCTATTACACATCATCGATGCGGCCAATGAATCCCGTCAGGATTTTATTGGCGAAGTAAATTCCGTACTCACTCGCATCGGCGCCGACTCGGCAAGGCAGTTGCAGGTAATGAACAAGATTGATTTGATCCCGGGCCAGGAGCCTGAGATCCAGCGCGATGAGAGTGGCACGCCGGTACGGGTATGGGTGTCGGCGAAAACCGGTGCCGGACTGCCGCTGTTGTACACGGCAATTTCAGAATTACTCGCTGGCGCCTTGGTAGAAGCCACTCTGCGACTCGATCCTGACCAGGCACGGCTTCGCAGCCAGTTGTATACACGGAATTTCATCGAAGCAGAACAGATCGACGAAGCGGGTCATTATCTGTTGAGCTTGAGACTACCGCGCCAGGATCTCGATCGAATCCTGCAGCAATCAGGTATTGTCATTCTTAAGAGTAAGCAGTCCGTCAGCAGTGAGCCCGTTGAGCCCAGGACACTTAAGACAGCGTGAATCTCGACGACCAGCTTATCTGATGTGCTCAAAATGCTGTGTAAATCTGCAATAACCCGCTAATATCTAACTTACTGTGTGCTAAGCAAAGCTATGGAGAAACCAATGGCCTGGAATGAACCTGGAAATAACGGCGGCGACAAGGACCCCTGGGGGGGTGGTGGCCGGCGCGGTGGTGGAGACCAGGGACCACCCGATATCGATAAGGTGATTAAAAACCTCAGCAAGAAATTCAATAGTCTGTTCGGTGGCTCCGGTGGCGGATCCAGCAGCGGCGGTGGTGTGTCCAGAGGCCGCGGCTTGTCCGCTGGCCTCATCGCCGCCATGGCAGCGGTGGTGGCGGTAATATGGGCCTTCACGGGATTTTACATCGTCGACGCAGCAGAACGCGGCGTGGTACTGCGATTTGGCAATGTACTGGATAACATCGTACAGCCCGGATTACATTGGAACCCGCCCATCATCGACGATGTCCATCTGGTCAATATCCTGGCACTGAATACCCAGACCTACGATGCCGGGTCGATGCTGACCACCGATGAAAATATCATCGATATTACCGTTACCGTGCAATATCGGATCGATGATCCGGTAAATTATGTCATCTCCGTAGCCAGCCCCTTGGGCAGTCTGGACAACGCCGCGGAATCGGCGATTCGGCATGTGGTGGGTGGTAATTCAATGGACCAGATTCTGACCACCGGCCGAGATCGGGTTGCGGTGGATGTGGAGGAGCGACTACAGAGTTATATGGATTTGTATAGTACCGGAATCGTGATCAGCCAAGTGAACGTCGTCGATGCGCAACCACCGGATGCTGTGAGAGCAGCTTTCGATGATGTGATTCGGGCCCGGGAAGATGAAGAACGGGTACAGAATGAGGCGCTGCAATATTCCAATCGCATCATTCCAGAAGCACGGGGTGAGGCGCAGCAGCAGATTGAGCGGGCTAACGCCTATAAAGAAGAATCCATTGCCAGGGCCATAGGTGATGCCTCTCGCTTCGAACAACAATTGACTGAGTATTTGCTGGCGCCAGAGGTTACTCGACAACGACTTTATATTGATTCCCTGCAAGACGTGATGACCGCCAGCAGCAAGATTTTAATCGATGTAGAGGGCGGAAATAACATGTTATACCTGCCGCTGGATCAGATGATGCAGCGTGGTGGTTCGACGGCAAGCAGCACCGCGCAAGAGCTAAGAGATCTGGCCAATAGAATAGCACCCTATCTGCCTGGACCGGGCGGGACCAATGCGGTGGATCGATCGCGCTTAACCACCAGTGGGCGAGGAGCACGCTAATGAAAAACTTTATTTTGGTTGGATTGGTATTTCTGGTTCTGGTTGTCGGTGGCAACAGCCTGTTCGTGATCAAACAAACCGAACGGGCGGTGATGCTGCAATTTGGTGAAATAGTTCAGCCCGATATCCAGCCTGGCTTACACGTGAAAATTCCCTGGGTAAACACCGTGCGCAAATTCGATGGCCGTATCCTTACCGAGGATTCACCGCAGCAGCGCTTTCTCACCGCGGAGCAGAAATTCCTGGAAGTCGACTCATATGCCAAGTGGCGAATCAAGGATGTGAGACAGTTCTACGTGTCTACCGGCGGCGACACTGCCATCGCCGGCAGTCGCCTGTCGGAGCGTATTAATGATGGCCTGCGCGACCAGATTGCTTCCCGTACCTTGGTGGAAGTAGTGGCAGGTGAGCGCGACCAACTGATGTTGGCTCTCACGGCGGAATTGAACGAAACTACGGTGGCCGATCTCGGCGTGGAAATTATTGATGTACGCGTCAAGCGTATCGATCTGCCCGATGATGTGAGGCAATCGGTGTATGATCGTATGATTACCGAGCGCAATCGGGAGGCCCAGGACCATCGTTCCAGGGGAGATGAACTGGCCATTGGCATAAGCGCCGATGCGGAACGGCGGGCTGTAATTTATCGCGCCGAAGCCTATAGGGACGCCGAGCAGATTCGGGGTGAAGGCGATGCACAAGCGACTCGAATATATGCCGAGGCCTACTCTAAAGATCCTGAGTTTTATGCATTCACTCGGTCTCTGAACGCCTACCGGGCAACATTCAGCTCGAAAGGGGATATATTGCTGCTCGATCCCGACAGTGAATTTTTCAAATACCTTAAAGGTGGAGATCTTCCACAGTAAGTCGACGGAATTGGGAAACAACCCGTAAACGAAAATTAATCCGCAAAAACACGCATACCCTGGAGCGTTTTTACCGCCGCGCTTCGGGGTTGCGGTGGGTCTGAGTTTTAGTCGGTTCTGGCAGCTTTGCCTGTGGTAGCTGGCAGAACTGGCTAACAGGGTGAAGAAGCATCGTTATGTGGCATGAATTAGCCGTGGCATTCTGCTTGATGTTGGTAATAGAAGGTATTATTCCCTTTGTTAATCCCGGACGCTGGCGCCAAATGTTAATGATGCTGGACCAGATTGATGACCGGGCTATGCGCATGATTGGACTCGGTAGCATGTTAAGCGGTACTGCGCTGCTCTATTTTATTAATTAGGGGGTCTGTCGGACTCCCGCAACACCAATTAATTGGCATTGAATTCTGGAAAGCGGAATTGACATGACTTCTGCAAAGCCCTGGTTATTGCCTGACGGCGTCGAGGAAATACTGCCCGAAGAAGCCCGGAAGCTGGAGTGCCTGCGTCGCCAGCTGCTGGATTTGTATGAATCCTGGGGTTATCAGTTGGTCATCACCCCACTGATCGAATTTCTCGACTCTCTCCTCGTCGGGTCTTCTCACGACCTCGACTTGCACACCTTCAAGATTACCGATCAGCTCAGTGGTCGCATGATGGGTATACGCGCCGATATCACGCCGCAAGCCGCCCGCATCGATGCCCACTGTCTTAATCATGCCGGGCCGGTGCGACTCTGTTACGCCGATAGCGTGTTGCATACCAGGCCGCGTGGCTTGTTAACCAGTAGGGTGCCGATTCGAGTGGGTGCCGAGTTGTACGGTCATGCCGGCGTGGAATGTGACATCGAACTGGTGTGTCTCATGCACGCAACCCTGGCAGCAGCCGAGATTGGTGACATTCAGATAGTGCTCGGCCACGTCGGCCTGTTCAGGTCACTGCTCACGGTGGCGAAGCTCGAGCAGGCGGTCGAGCAAACTCTGTTCGACGCGGTGCAACGCAAGGCCTATAGCGAGATAGATTCGGTACTGGAGGAATCCGTGGCCGATGAGTCGCTGGGAGAGATGTTGAGGCGCCTGAGTCGGCTCAGCGGTGGCGAGGAAACCTTGGTCGAAGCGATCGAAGTTTTTGACAAGGCGCCAGCTGCTGTCAAGAGAGAGTTACAGGAACTTGTTGCCATTGTTGAAGGCGTGAAAAAGCGTCTACCGGAAATTGTGCTGAACTTCGATCTCTGCGAATTACGAGGCTATGAGTATCACACCGGTATTGTCTTTGCAGCCTATACGCCCGAGTATGGACGCGCGGTGGCGAAAGGCGGGCGCTATGATCACATCGGTGAAGTATTTGGTCGCGCCAGGCCCGCATCGGGTTTCGATAGTGACCTGAAAACCCTGGCTAAATTGAGCGCAAAAAAATATCCGGGCAGAACCTGCATTCTTGCGCCCAATGATGTGAGTGATGAATTACTGACGCTGGTGACGAAACTCCGTGCCGATGGCTCCATTGTGATCAATAATTTGCGCCCTGAAGCGTTGACTGACGAGGACAGGCAAGAGTTAAGCTGTGATCGCCAAATCGTTAGCCGCGATGGTAAATGGCTGGTGGAAGACTTCGATTAAAACCCCAGCCTGCTAGTCTGTAACTGATGCATCGAGATTGTAGATCGACTGAGTGAATTAGGATGGCCAAATCTGTAGTAGTGCTGGGCACCCAGTGGGGTGATGAAGGTAAGGGGAAAATTGTCGATCTGTTGACGGATCGGGCTGAGGTGGTGGTGCGCTTTCAAGGCGGACACAATGCCGGTCATACGCTGGTCATCGACGGCGAGAAGACGGTGCTGCATCTGCTGCCTTCGGGAATTCTGCGGAAAGATGTGCGTTGCGTCATCGGCAACGGTGTCGTCCTCAGCCTGGAAGCGTTGTTGCATGAAATTGGTGAATTGGAAGCCCGGCATATTCCGGTGCGCGATCGCCTGCGCATTAGTGGTGCCTGTCCCTTGATCCTGCCATCCCACATAGCGCTGGATCAAGCCAGGGAGAGAAAGAAGGGCAGCAAAAAATTAGGTACAACCGGGCGTGGCATTGGTCCTGCCTATGAAGACAAGGTTGCCCGACGGGGTATACGGCTCGCGGAGACGCTTAATGAGGTGCGCTTTGGAGAAAGACTGAACGAGCTTTTGCAGTACCACAATTTTTGGCTGGGAAACTATTATCAGGCCGATGTTATCGATTACCAGGAGACTTACGACAGCAGCCTGAAAATGGCGGAACAGGTTCGGCCGATGATCGCAGACACCATCGACATTCTGCACAGTCATCGCAAGGCGGGGGATAACCTTTTGTTCGAGGGCGCCCAGGGCGCACTTCTCGATATTGACCACGGTACCTATCCCTATGTGACATCCTCCAACACTACGGCCGGCGGTACCGCCACCGGTAGTGGTTATGGCCCACTATATCTGGACTATGTGCTCGGTATAACCAAGGCCTATACGACGCGCGTCGGCTCCGGACCATTCCCAACTGAATTGTTTGACGATGTGGGCGTGCATTTGGCATCGGTGGGACATGAGAAGGGTGCGACCACCGGTCGAGATCGACGCTGTGGCTGGTTCGATGCAGCTGCGGTCAAGTTGGCGATGCGAATTAACAGTGTATCCGGAATTTGTCTGACCAAGTTGGATGTGCTGGATGGGCTGGAATCTATAAGCGTTTGCACCGGGTATCAAGGTGTTGGCGAGAACACATCGGGCAGCTTGATGGATGTGAATAGTTTCGAAAACCTGGAACCAATCTATGAGGAGTTGCCGGGTTGGGAAGGCTCCACTATTGGCGTCAGAAATCTGGATGATTTACCGCCCAATGCGAAAGCTTATATTGAATATATTGAGAAGGCTGTAGAGGTGCCAGTTGACATTATATCTACCGGCGCCGATCGGGAAGATACCATTATTCTTCGTAATCCATTTGACGAATGATCGTTAAATAAGCACTCGCGGCGGCCACAGGCATGCCGCACCCCTGGCGCCGCTGGCATCACCGAAGCTCGGGGGGGACAACTCTGTGAGCAGGGTGTCGGTGAACACAAAGTCCTGCATTTCCTTTGGCACCGAAGTGTACAGTTCAGTGATGTTCGACAGTCCACCACCAAGTATTATTATGTCCGGATCGATAACATTGACGACCGTGGCGAGGCAGCGCGCCAGTTGTTGGCAGTAAAGACGAATGCATTCTATGGCCGCTTGATCGCCTCCATCGGCCAGGTGGGCAATTGCCACCGCTTCCCCCTCGCCATCAAAGCCTTCCTGGAATGTTTGTTTTAGACCTCTGCCTGACAGCACCGTCTCGATGCAGTTAAGCCGCCCGCAATAGCAGCTGCGATCTGCATCGAACAGCTCGCGCACTGTAGCAGGCACGGAATTGTGTCCCCACTCGCCTGCGATGCGGTTCGGCCCGGTAAGTAATTTCCTGTTGATAACGATGCCACCACCGGTGCCGGTGCCGATGATGACGCCAAATACAGTACTTGAGTCTTTGCCGGCGCCGTAATGAGCTTCTGACAGGGCGAAACAATTGGCATCGTTCTCCAGGCGGATTTCGTAGCCGAGGCGTTGTTCGAGGTCCTTCTTTAGTGCTCGATCGTTGAGGCAAACTGAATTGCAGTTTTTCATTATCCCGCCCGGCATGGATAAAGTGCCAGGAGTCCCTATTCCAACGCTTAGTGGAGTCTTATCGAAAGTTTGAAGTTCCTCGATGAGACTGCAAAGCGCGTCCAGGGTGCTGTCGTAATTATCCGCCGGTGTATCCCTTCGAATTTTATCTTCGACTTCGCCCACATCCGATATGAGCACCCCTTCTATCTTGGTGCCGCCCAGATCTACGCCAATTCTCATATCGTACCTCGAACACTCCGATCAGTAGTTTGTGACGGCAATATCATGTACCAGTGTCACTTTGTGCGGGTTTCAATTTTCCTTGCATAGTACTACAAACCCTCTAGAATCGGCGGTCCGCTTTAATTAATGTTAGAGCGCAAGCCATAACTCAACATGGGCCGATGAATGACTCGAGCCAGGTATCAACAAGTATCGTTGCAGGATACGCCCTATTACCATTGCATTTCACGTTGTGTGCACCGCGCCTATTTGTGCGGTGGCGATCCTGTATCCGGTAAGAATTTCGATCATCGCAAGCAATGGCTGGTGACACATATCAAGCAACTTGCCGCCCATTTCTCTATGGAAATCTGCGCCTACGCCGTGATGAGTAATCATTACCATCTGGTTCTGTATGTAAATCAAGCGCAGGCGGAAGCATGGACAGACAATGAAGTAATCGAGCGCTGGACGGCGGTATTTCCACGTAACGGGGCTTTGATTGAGACCCTGCTGAAAAACAAAACCACCAGGGCAGCCCAGAGGCAACTGCAGAAAAATGTGAGTCTGTGGCGGCAGCGATTGATGGATATTAGTTGGTTTATGCGTTGCCTGAATGAAACTCTGGCCAGGGCGGCGAACAGGGAAGATGAGTGCAGGGGAAGATTCTGGGAAGGCCGCTTCAAGAGCCAGGCCCTGTTAGACGAAAAAGCCCTGGTTACCTGCATGGCCTATGTGGATTTAAATCCGGTGCGGGCGCACTTGAGTGATTCACTGGAAGGCAGTGATTTCACCTCTATCCAGGAACGGCTGATCCATCATGCCTGGAAGGTGAAGCACCGCAGTTATCGGCAGCACCGGCTGCTGACACGGCGCACGAGTAAACACCTGGTTGGGCGTCCATCCACCAAACAGGCAAAACTAAAAGCCCTGGCCAGTCAGCATGGCAGCAATGTAGGTACCTTACCCCTGACGCAAAAGAGCTACTTCGACTTACTGGATACGACGTGCAAATTATTAGTCAGCGGTGATCGGCTAAAGCCAGAAAATATTCAGCTCCTGGAGCAGAAGCACCAGGTATTCCAGGAACTGGGCATTCGTGCCGAAGGTTGGCTACGGGGCGTAACTGCATTTCACAAATACTATTCCATCGCCGCCGGTTCCGAACGTTCGTTGCTTCACTTCCAGCGCAGCCGGATCAGATTGGGGGTAGATCTTAAGCATCCCCATAAGTGGATTAGAGGAGTCCAGTCAGCAAGATTGTTATACGGTACCTGATCCCAAAACCGTCCGCAGGTCCCCCCGCAATACCAAAACAATACCTTCCCCCGGCGCTCGTCCTGCACCAATCCAATTCCGCAACCCTAACCCAAATCATCCAAACCGAAATCAGCAATATGACCTCCTCAATTAGCATTCAATATATAAGGAACACCCAATTAAATAATAATTGGATGTCTCTTATATAGATGAATCGAGCTGTGGGGGGATTTGGCTAAGTGTTTGGATTAGCTGAATATATCGGTGGGGAAATTTGGCAGCGGGGATTTAGGGGGCTGGTCTACCATTTATTATTTGTGGCGGCAATTTTCGGAATTTGGCGTGCCAAGCACTAGATATTGTTTGACTTTGATTAATTAACACTATATGTTGCGCTCCATAGTGAGCGCTAACTTATTGATATTTTAGGGCAAGGTAGCGATCCAGGCGGTAAAAAGGCATTGATGGCAATGCTGATTTTAAGTAATTAGATCGTTTCTAATTGCAAAACTAAAACCAAGATAGCGACAAAGAGAATAAGAACAAGCACACTACTATCCAGAAAATACCCATTTACTCGAATTTGGAATTTCGTTTGGCAGAAGCCGGAGTCGCAAGGAATGAATAAAATCGCGCCAGCAGCAGTCGATAAGCCCGTGAATGAAACTGTTATTGAAGACTTATCCGACCGCGACCAACTCTATTTGAAGTTAAAGAAAGAAGCAGAGATCAGGATGAAACTTGATGAGTTCGCCAGAGAACTATCTCAGGTGAAGTTGAAGCGGAGCCAGCACTAGAACCCCGTCTCTGATTCTTGCGACAACACTGATTAGCCAGACTACTCACTGCCTCTGTCCCTCCCGCGAATCTCTTAAAATATTGCCAGTATTGTCCCGGGGGATGTAATTCTCCATTGCAGGCGTTACCATTAGGACCACCCTTGGTTCTTTTGGCTTATCCACAGATATTCCCATGGCTGCAACTGGAAAAACCCGATTTGTCCTATACCTGACAGCTATTGTCCTCCTGCTATCCGGCTGTGCGGGAAATTCTGCTTATACACCCCTGTTGCGCGCCGACCCTGCAATTGGTGGAGAGTTCACCAGAGCGCCACGTACTCTCAGACTGTATTATGATGCCTTGCCGGATGTATCTCGAAGCGACGTCAGCCTAACCGGGCCGGCTGGCGATTATCCCTTACGCGGCCTGCATACCATGGCGGCGGATGATCTTATGACGGAGATTATGGAGCCGCTCACAGCGGGTGAATATACGGTGCGCTGGACAACAGTCGTCGGTGAAGATCCTTCGATACATCAAGGCTCATTCAATTTCTCCGTGCGTGCAGATTAGTTAGAAACCTCGCTTCTATCAATTTGCAGGTGTTCTGGATCCTCCTGGTGAAAATCAATAACCACTTCTGACGCAGACCGACGATAGCAGCAGAGCGAGAAACGGAATCATCCCTCCTGCATTAGATGCGCGACTGAATAACACCCAGACCAGTCTGCTAGTGGCAACGCTGGTCAGATAAACGACCCGCCATAGGATGGAGTAAGACAAATCCGTATTGCTTGGTCTGTATATAGGATTTAGGCTGACTATCCCTGACTGAAGTGATCCAAATTTCCATGCACTTCCGCTGTGCCGGCGATATAATGCCCGAGCCGCTGTGACCCTCCCCGCTGAGATTTCCTCATAAATCCCCAGCGTGTCACTTCGGCTATGGAGTTATTAAAGAATTAGAGCACGCAGATACGATCGGTGCTGCACCAAAGACTGCAGGCATCTATTTTTTGCCCGCACGGTAGGGGAGTTGAAATGAAGAAGTTAGTAACGAGACGAGAGCTGCTGACTTTGATTGCGGCGACCGGCACCAGCAGTGCCGTACTCGGCGCCAGCGCCGCCATCGGATTGATTCCCGATACCCAGGTGAGCAACCCCCAAATTCCTCCCATAGATGCCGCCAACCGACCCATTGTGGCCATACTGGGCGCCGGCATATCCGGCTTAACGGTGGCCTATGAACTAAAGAAAGCCGGCTACGAGTGCGTAATTCTCGAGGCCGCTCCCAAGGCCGGTGGTCGGGTTAAGACCCTGCGATCCGGCGACATCATCGATGAAGTAGGTAATCCACAGCTAGTAGAATTCGATGATGAACCCCACATGTATTTCAATGCCGGCGCCGCCCGTATTCCCAGCAGTCATCGTAATATCCTGCATTACTGCAAGGAATTGGGTGTCGAGTTGGAAGTCTTTATCAATGAGAATAAGGAAACCTGGTACCAGGATGACGCCATGCTCGGGGGCAAACGCGTCAAGAACATCCAATTTACCACCAGCGCCAGGGGGTTCATGGCGGAGATTCTGGCGAAAAATTTCGATCGACATGCACTCGATCAGCCACTCAGCGAATATGAAGCAGAAGCCCTGTTAGGCGCCATGCGATCCTTCGGTGATCTCAGCGAGGGCGATCTCTACAAAGGCAGTTTTCGGGCTGGTTATCGCTCCGGCGGTTTTATCGATCACGGCGTGCAGAAAGACATTATCGCTCTCAGTGAACTATTGAAGTCCCGCTTCATGAGAAGTGCGCTCAATGCCAACGAAGGTGACACCGGGCCAATTCTGTTTCAGGCCGTGGGGGGAATGGACAAGATCGTGGACGGGTTTGTCAGGCAACTAGAGGATAAGATTTACTACAACGTCATCGTGAGTTCAGTGCAATTGGCCGCAGACAAAGTCAATATTACCTACGAAAGCGGCGGATCGAAATATTTACTGGAAGCAGACTATTGTTTCAACTGTATTCCAACCCACCTGATGGCAGGTATCGATAATAACTTTCCGCCTGAGTATATCAAGGCGATGAGCTACCCGAGGCGAGGCACAGCCTACAAGTCCGCATTTCAAACCAAGACCCGTTTCTGGGAAAAGGAAGACATCTACGGCGGCATCAGCTGGACCAATCAACCGATGCGACAGATCTGGTATCCCACTCACGGAATGCATAAGGAGAAGGGGGTAATACTGTCCGCCTACAATTACGCCGATCCTCTGCACTTTACTCGCCTGTCCCAGGAAGATCGCCTGGAATCCGTGATCCGACAAGGCGAGAAACTACATGCCGATTATCGCCAACAAGTAGAGAAGGGTGTCACCGTCGCCTGGCATCGCATGAATCATATGCTGGGTTGTTCTGCGCGTTGGGGACGTGGCGATGATATGCCACAGGAAGTAGAAAGCCTGTATCGCACCCTGCAGCAGCCCGCGGGTGGCCGTCACTATGCCATCGGTGATCAGGTTTCCATGCACTCTGCATGGCAGGAAAGTGCGGTGCTGTCTGCCCATTGGGCGATCAATCACATGGTTGAACGACAGGCAAGTACCGGCAACTTGCCCGCTCAGAAACTTTAGTAAATATGGCAGTCTTGCTTGTGAACAGATTCGCGCAACAGCTAAGTAGTAGTCTAGGCAAACCCACCGGAATCGAAATGACTAAAATCTTTGGAAAAATCACCGCGACAGTGATGGTCTCGCTGTTGGCAATGCAACAGAGCGCGAATGCGCAGCAATATGAGTTACTCGAGTCTTCGAACCAGGCGCTCAGCATTAAAATCTGTGCGACCTGTCACGGCTCCTATGGTCATGGCAACCCCGTAGTAGGGGGACCGAGTCTCGCCGGGCTGGAACCTTGGTATATCAAGAAGCAGCTGCAGAATTTTCGATCCCGGTATCGGGGCACTCAGGTGGACTATCTGCCAGGCTTTGAGATGCGTGCTTCAGTCGAAACCCTGAGCGACGAGGAAATAGAGTCACTGCTTGTTTCCATACAAAGCTGGGAGGCGAGGAAACCTGTAGCAACGATCAGCGGTGACAGTAGTCACGGCTCCGAATTATATGCCAGTTGCGCCGCTTGCCATGGCGCCAGTGGCGAAGGCAACGAGCTCCTCGGTGCCCCCGGCCTGGCCGGCAGAGATGACTGGTACATGCTGCGGCAGCTGAAAATTTTCAAGTCTGGTTATCGCGGTAGCCACCCGGATGATAGCGGCGGAGCACAGATGCGAGCCGGTATGCAGGCGCTTCAGACTGACCAGGACATGAACGATGTGCTCGCTTATATCGGTACACTGGAATAAAGAACAAACACACCAACAGAGATTGACTGCAGCGCAGGAAAAATTGATCCCCTTTACTGGCGCTAACGAGTCCCTGGACTTTCTAACTGGCCAGAGCCTTACGACTAACAGAGGACATAGTAATGCCGAGAAAAGTAAAGCAAGACACCGTAGCAGAAGTCAGCGAACAAGCTGAAGAAGTGGTAACAGAGGACGAGGTTGAGTCGAAATCGGTTCTCCCGCAGGTGAGCAATTTTAATTTGGCCCTCATTACCGGCTTGGGCCTGGCAGTTGTGATTGTCGTGGTCAGGATGGCAGGTGGCGGTAGTACCGACGAAGTGGCAGCGGTAGACGATGCGCCGGTCGCCGAGGTCGTAGCGGCAGTAGAAACAGCGTCGGCAGCGGCCCCGATTGCAACCAGCATCGGTGGCATCGAGCGCAAAGGTGAAGGCAGGCATTTCTATACCACCATAAAAATTCCGGCCGGGGCAGAGACGCTATATTTAAGTGGTTCCGGCGCATCCCGTAAAGAAGATGGCAGCATGGGGACAATGGAAGAGCAGACCCGAAGTACTTTCGCGAATTTCAAAACCACCCTGGAGGCAGAAGGCTGGTCAATGTCCGATATTGTCCAGGTAAGAGCCTTCGCCGTCGCCGGTGAGTACGGGGTGCTGGATTTCGACGGATTTAATCGCGCCTACCGAGAGTTTTTCGGTAGTGAAGATAATCCGCTGAAACCGGTACGTTCCTTCGTCCAGATAGCAGGCCTGGTGGTACCAGGCTGGCTGGTAGAAATTGAAATCAGGGCTGTCAGAGTACCCTGATAGCCTCCACAATTGACTCGCAGCACAGCGCGCAATCACCGAGACGCCGCCAGTGAATGCCATTCAAATCGGGGCTAAATCGGGCTTAGTCCAGTTGCTGTTGGAATAGTCAGGTCGCACGCTCTGCGTCTGTATACGCATGATCCCAGGCATTGTGACTAACCCCGGGCAGTTCCGTGTGACGCATATCGGCGCCGAGGGCCTCTCCGCGAACAGTGTGGCGCAGAGAACATCGCTGCAGTTGTGACTATTCGTTGGGTAGGGAATGCATGGGCTTCTCTCGAATCGAGTCTACTGTCCTTGATTTATTCCAATTCTGGGAATACTGGGTAAGAATGACACTGTAAGATGCTCCTAAACTCGAACAACAATCAAGAAAGGAAAGGAATTGCAATGAACAAGTTCAAGATGCTGGCCTCAACATTCATATTACTGGCTCTGCTGGTTTCAAACCTGGCTCATGGACAGGAGAGAAACTATATCAATGCCCGCAGCGCAACAGAATCAGGCGCGCCGCCGTTCAGTGGGGCAGTGCAGATAGGAGAGACGCTATACCTGTCCGGTATGCTCGGTCTGGTCAATGGCCAGGTTCCCGATGATCCGGCGGAAGAAGCCCGATTGGTACTGGACTCGATCAAAGCCACGCTGGAACAGGCCGGCATGACTATGGATGACCTCGTATACGTGCAAATTTTCTGCTCCGATGTTGCCCACTACGACGCTTTTAACGCGGTGTATCGCACTTACTTTACGCGGGAATTTCCTGCCAGAGCGTTTCTTGGTGCGGGCACCCTGCTGTTCGATGCGCGCTTCGAAATACAGTCAATTGCAGTGAAGCGGTAGCGTAGGGGCAGATCTATTTTTAGTGGTACCGGACTTTCATCCACCGCATTTGCTGCCAAAAGCAGAAAAATAAATCTGTCCCCTTGGGCTTGTCCCTTAGTTAATACGAAAACTATCGACGGGGGGCAGTTGGGCGCCCGAAAGATTGTCCGGGAGATCTTCACCGGCCACCACATCGTGTATTAATGTCCCGATGCCTTCGATGGTGGCCTCGATGCGCTCACCCGGCTGGAGATAGCCGCTGCGGACGCCGGTTTCAAATCCCGCCAGGGAAGTGCCGCCAGTGGTGCCGCTGTTGAGCACATCACCGGGAAACAGGGTAATCAGGGAAGAAGCATATTCCATGAGTTCCCAGATATTGAAGATCATGTCTCCGGCCCTGGCCTCCTGCACCACCACGCCATCTATGGATAGCCGTTGGTGCAGACGCTCCATGGGATCGCCGTAGAATTCCTTCGGTGTAATCCACGGCCCCTGGGGTGCGAAGGTGTCGTGGCCCTTGCCGACAAACCAGTCAGACCGACGGGTTGCATTGGGTCCCCGGCCACCCCGATCTGAAATGTCGATGGTTACCATGTAGCCGAACACGTAGTCCTGGGCATTCTCGGCCGCAATATATTTACCGGTGCGGCCGATCACTGTACCAAACTCGATCTCCCAGTCGGTTCGGGTCCGGCCCTGGGGAATAACGATGTTTTCACCGGTGCCGATGACTGCGCCTCTGCTCGGCTTCAGAAACAGATAGGGAAGTCCCCGGTTCTCACGACGCTCCCGGCTGGATACCGCCAGTTCCTCTTCGCTACAACCCTCGCAAATATGGGTGTAGAAATTTCCCGCCGCGTTCATTATCTTACCCGGGTACTGGATTGGCGCCTGCAGGTCGACAGCGGCCACATCATGAATGAAGCCGGGACGATTGCCTGGCGCAAGCATGTCTGCTTCCACCAGGTGATTGACGATTTCGTACAGGCGCAACTTGAGGCCGTACTCATAAAGACCGATGAGACCGAGCATGTCATCGGGAATGGCCATTTCCGGATAGGCCGGGTTCTGTTGCAGGTTGTCGTTGGCGGCGTGAATCTCTACCACCAGCGTATCGCGCAGTACCAAACCAATGGTCTGCCTGCCATCGGCGGCAAAGGTGGCGACATGAAATGGCTCGGCGCTCGTTGTCGCCTGCGCCGACACTTGCTCGGGGGTCAGCGCCAGCGCCGCCACGAAGTAAACAGCTATAGCAGTAGATGTAATACGCATGGTCAATTCTCCTGTTTTATGTGGGGTTCAGATGACCAGGTAAACCTGGTTTTATTCACGGGTATCGAAGTACTCTAATTCATAAATTTTACTGTGAGTTTCTTGCACTTATTATTCCTGCTGCGCCTGCCGTGTTTCAGCGTCGGGTTCCGGTGATGTCAGTCCTGAAGCTGAACAATGTCTTGCCCGCGGTGACATACAAGGTGCGCAAATCGGGCCCGCCAAAGGCAGCATTGGTGATGGTGTCCTCGGGAATCGGAATGTGCTCGAGCAGTTCACCGCTCGGCGTGAACACATGGATACCGGCTACGGTAGCTAAGGTTTCGCTTGTCCCGCGCAGCTGGTTCAGCCCTGCGGCGACATACAAATTGCCCTCGCTATCGATGGTCATGCCGTCGCCGCTGCGCCCCGGAAAGAAATCGTGAAACACCCGCATATTACTGACGGTGCCGGCCCGGCTCAGATCATAGGCGCGGATCAGCCGCGGCCCCTGCGCACCCTGGTCGGTCTCGATGACGTACAGGGTCGAGTCATCCGGCGAAATTACGATGCCGTTGGGGCGAATCACCTCCGGCTCGGTAAGGATGCGTTCGATGCTACCATCCGGATCGATCCGGTAGACGCCATGCACACCAGTCTGCTCTGGGGTGATGTTAGCCCCAGGTCGATCGGTGAAATAAATACGGCCGCGGCCGTCGAAGGTCAGGTCGTTCGGCTGATGAAGCTGCTTGCCATTGTAGCCATCGGCGAGGACCTTGATCACACCAGTGTCCATGTCAGTCCGCGTCACCCGCGGCAACACCGAAACCCCGTCACCGCCTTCGCAGGCCAGCAGTCGCCATTCGCTGTCGAAGAGCAGCCCGTTCGCACGGTGGCTGGGCTGGCGGAACGTAGAGAGTACCCCGTCGGTGGATAGTTGCATTATCCGATTATTGTAGAGGTCGGTGAAAAATACTGTCCCATCTTCAGCTACCGTAGGTCCCTCTGTGAAGGCCACCGTTGCAGCAACTGACAGGGATCGGGCCACTTCCGGCTCGGCACCGACCGCGACCAGCGGCACCAGAAGGGTCATCATCCAAATGGCAGCTCGTTTCATAGGGTCACTCCCCTCTGTCTCAGCTTTACAGTTCTGGAACTGTGTGAACACCAAGAATAGGAGCTACCCCCGTCGAAGTCCACGGCTTCGTCCTCTGCGGCTCGAACTCGCAGAGCAATGGATTCCACAATGAAGCATCTACCAGCAGAGTTAATGGCGCCAGGAGAGGACTTGAGAAAAACCTCTAACTAGTTGAATATATTGAGTTGTAGAGCTCATCGATTGTCAAAGTGTTACTACCTGTGTTACTACAAACTCTAGTCATTAGTGCCTAGATTGCCGACTATTTGGAGCCAATTTGACGACTTGCCCGAGATCATGACTGTTCCATTTCTGTAAGTTCCGGATTTCAGCGTTGAATGCGTTCGCTTTTGGCGGTGATTTCAACTGATCGATGCAATACACTCGTTAAATTTGTAAGCCGGCGTCTTAAAACCCAAAGTCTCTCTCGGCCGTTCATTTAACCTTCGTGTTACCTTGTTCAAATGTGTTTGTGAATGTACCGACAAATCCGTCCTCTTGGGAAAGTACTGTCTTAGTAGTCCATTCGTATTTTCATTTGAGAAAACACAATAATCAGATTCATGAATCAAAACCCGAAGAAGCGGGTTGCCTATAAAAGAAAGGAACAGGAAAAGAAGCGAAGCATTCTTACAGGGGGCATACGGTCATGGAAAACTGCAACGGCATGATTGTTAAAGCTGCGGCCAGCCCAGTGGTAACCTCCCAGTATAGATTGCAAAGCACGTGAGGTTAACGGCGATCTGAAAGCTTGCAATTGGTGTCTTTATCCTTCACGCAGATGCATGCAGCATATCTTCTACAACTGATGGAGGAATCTGCACGATTGCATAGTTTTGATCTATGACTCTTTGCTTTATTTTTGTGGATGAGGTTCGGGGATTATAGCTGACTTGAACAATCTTCTTCCCAGCCGCTTCTAAATAGGCTTCTACTGCAAGATTATGCGGTTTGTCTCCCCAATCCTCTCCGATCACAAAAATATCGACATTCAACTCCTTGCAGGCAGAGACATATTCAAGTTCATGGTAGGGCCGTACTAGATCGACACAGTGTAAAGCATTAAGCATTTCAACGCGTTGGTCGAGCGTAATAATGGGCACATTGGGCTTATAAAGGTTTACTATCTCATCGGATGCCACGCCTACCGCAAACGTATCTCCCAAAGTTTTGCAATATTCTAGCAATGCAAGGTGACCCACATGCAATAAATCAAACGTACCTACTGTATATACAACCATAGTGTAATTTTTATCCTTTGATCAGAATTGACCTCGCCGCTATTATAGCACACCAGCCCCAAGCCAGGAGGCATTCAAGTAATGCCTATCTAATAGGCTTACATATTCAAACAGATCAGTACAAAAGTGCCCTGGAAAGGAAGTACGATGAAATCGCAAAGCTCAGATCCTCAAGAGTTACAACCTGCTTCTATTCTCTCTTATGTCAGAGACCCTCCCAACTTATGTTCACTTGCCGGGTTAGCTTGCACAATACTGGCTATTTATTACAGCATATTGGGCGTTTACTCCGCTGTAATGATTGGCATGATCTGGGCGGTTGCTTTTGACTGGGCTGATGGACTTATTGCTCGCCAAATGAAGGGGCGAACAGGTGACGATCGAACCTTTGGTGGACAACTTGATGTCGTAATAGACATCGTGAGTTACGGAGTCACTCCCGCCATTCTTCTTTTGAGTTATGGCAAATTCGAACCGATATTTCTAGTCGGCGCATTTCTGATGGTTGCCGGTGCTGCGATAAGATTGAGCTACTTTAGTACATTTGGTCTTTCTGGTGGTTCGAAATACACAGGGTTGGCTCTCGATAACAATAGTATAGTTCTCGTTTTCCTATTTTTATTTGAAGGCTTTTTTAGCGAGGGCACTTTCGTCTATGCTCTCTATGCCTGCAGTCTAGTACTCACTGCTTTGAATGTGTCACAGATCAAAACGCCCAAACTTTCCGGAAATCCGGTGAATGTATTCATATTAGCTGCTTATACACTTGGGGTGACCGCCTTCTACGGCTGGCAACTATTGTAGAAAAGCTGGACCACGTCAACGCGACACGATTGGAAGCCCAGATGTTGATAGAA
>CAJXIY010000017.1 GCA_913054495.1 uncultured Gammaproteobacteria bacterium
GAGGAAGCTAAGAGGGAAGTGGAGGAAGTATCCTATTCTTTCGACGCCGAGGATGAGCCCGCAGCAGTAGCGAGTCCAGAGGCCACTACAGAGCGTACAGAGGACGGGGTCGAATTCAGTTTCGATCAGAGTGAAATAGACGCCGAGCCGGAATCGGTGGATGTGGACGCAGAGATTGAATCTCTCGATTTCGATGTGGAGGATTCTGCAGGCACGAACACTGAAGAAACTGCTGCCGAGCATTCGGAACCGGAGCTGCCAGACGAGGCTACCATCGAAGTTGAAGAAATCGATTGGAATCCCGATGAATCCGAAGTTGATTCTGCCGAAGATGATGAGGCCGAGGTAGCCGCAATCGACGATCCGGAAGTTCAAGATGACGACGTAGAGCTTGAATTCGATCTCGATGAAGATGAGGTTTCGAAAACGGATGAGCAGGAAGAGATTTCAGCCGATGCTGCCTCCGGGTCGGAGGAGGAAACCGATGACCTCGATGATGACTTGGGGTTCATTAGTGACGATGAGGTGGAGATCGAATCCGTCGATGATATCGAAGAGGTGCAATTGCTACCCGTTGATGAGTCCGCCACGAAACTAGAACTCGCCTATGCCTATCATAAAATGGGTGACGTCGAGGGTGCCAAGGAAATTCTGTTGGAGGTAATCGAAGAGGGCACCGAAGAACAAGTCACCGAAGCCGGGAAGTTGCTGCTGACCCTGGACAAGTCTTCCGACTAAGCCGCCGCTCCCTCGCAGCTGACAGAAGCAGTTTCAGGCCACGCAGAGAATTGAGTAATTAATCAAAAGCTCTTTAATCAGAGATTCCCCAGATAGTGTCAAAATCTGACAATCCCCTAGCCCCTGACCAGCGTATTGCCCTCACCCTGGAATACGATGGTGCCGGATACTGTGGCTGGCAGCGACAACTTTCACCGTCGCAGGCTAGCATTCAACAGGAGGTCGAATGCGCACTCGCCAGGATAGCGGATCATCGGGTTAAGGTTATCTGCGCCGGTCGCACCGATGCCGGGGTCCATGCGACGAGCCAGGTGCTTCATTTTGATTGTGCCATCGATAGAGGCAGGAAGGCCTGGGTTACAGGCTGCAACAGTCTGCTGCCACCGAGCATTCGTATCCTCGATGCCAGGACCATGGCGCCGGATTTTCACGCCAGATTTTCGGCCACGGCCAGGCGCTACAACTATATTATTCAGCGGCGGGAGACCGCACCGGCGATACTTGCGCAGCGAGTACTTCACATTCGACGCGAGCTGGATGTCACGGCGATGCACAGGGCGGCACAGGCATTGCTGGGCGAGCAGGACTTCTCTGCCTTCCGTGCGAGCGGATGTCAGGCTAAGACGCCATTTAGAAATGTCACTTCGGTGCGCGTCATCTCATTGGGTTCGTACGTCGTCATCGACGTACAGGCGAATGCGTTTCTGCAACACATGGTGAGGAATATTGTCGGCTCATTGCTGGCAATCGGAGACGGCTCACGGCCCACTGCCTGGATCGCCGATCTGCTCGCCGGCAAGGATCGTACCCGGGCGGCGGTGACGGCAGCTCCTGGCGGATTGTACCTGACCCAGGTGACGTACCCGGACCAGACTGGACTGGCGCCGGCGTACATCCCACCGGGCTTTATTGAGGCGCTTGCGTAGGCGCTAAGTGATGAATTTGATAGAATGGGAGTCTTTCGCGACTCGCTCGGCTCGTCTTGTCTAGACTCTGGATTAAAATTTGTGGCGTGACCCGACCGCAGGACGCAGTGGCAGCTGCAGATTTGGGTGCCACTGCGATCGGCATGGTGTTCTTTGCCCCCAGTCCACGGGCGATGACGCTGGACGCGGCGTATCCAATTCTGCGTGCGCTCGGCGGGCAGATCAAGGTGGTTGCTTTATTCGTGGATCCTGACGCGGCAGAGGTAAGGCAGGTGTCCGGCTCCGGCTTGTTCCACATGTTGCAATTTCATGGGGATGAACCTGCCGCATTCTGTGAGTCCTTCGACCTGCCTTATATGAAAGCAATCAAGGTGGGGCAGGGACCACAGGGAGATAGACCAGTGGCGACTTCGGCGCGTGCCAAATCCGAAGTGCTGCTCGATAAGATACACGATTATGCCGGCGCCGAGATGATTCTTCTGGATAGCTTCGACAAAAAAGTGTCAGGTGGCAGCGGCAAGACATTTGACTGGGCTGTGGCGGCGGCAGTGCGCCGTGAGTGTGATGTCAAGCTAGTACTGGCAGGCGGCCTTAATCCGACTAATGTGGCCACGGCAGTGGCACAGGTGCGGCCTTACGGCGTCGATGTCAGTAGTGGCGTGGAGGCCAGTCATGGAATTAAGGATTTACTGAAGATGCAATCTTTCGTAGCAGGAGCTAGAAGTGATTGACAGCGAAGCGAATACATCGGCATTCGACGGACCCGATGCCAGTGGCCATTTCGGTCCCTATGGGGGTGTCTTCGTTGGCGAGACCCTGGTCAATGCCGTCGAGGAATTGGCCGAAGTCTACGCCAGGCTCTCGCAGGACCAGGATTTCTGGCGTGAATACGATGCGCAATTACAGCATTACGTGGGCCGGCCTTCGCCGCTGTACTTCGCGGAGCGCTTAACCGAGGCCTGTGCCGGCGCCAAAATCTATTTGAAGCGTGAAGATCTGAACCACACCGGCGCCCACAAAATAAATAATACGATCGGCCAGGCATTGTTGGCGAAGGCCATGGGCAAGACCCGCATCATCGCCGAGACCGGCGCCGGACAGCACGGCGTTGCCAGTGCCACGGTGGCCGCCAGGCTGGGCCTGGAATGTCATGTTTATATGGGTGCCGAGGATATAGTGCGCCAGGCGCCCAATGTCTATCGCATGAAACTACTGGGGGCCAACGTGGTCTCCGTGGAGTCGGGATCGAGAACCCTGAAAGACGCCATGAACGAAGCCCTGCGTGATTGGGCAGGTAACGTTGACAACACCTATTATATTATCGGCACGGTGGCGGGTCCCCACCCGTATCCACAACTGGTACGTGATTTTCAGTGTGTCATCGGCCGCGAGGCGCGAGCGCAATCACTGCAGCAGACCGGCGCACTGCCAGACGCCTTGGTCGCTTGTGTCGGTGGTGGCTCCAACGCCATCGGTCTGTTCCATCCATTTCTCGATGACAGGGAAGTGACCATGTACGGTGTCGAAGCCGGTGGACATGGGCTAGCGACCGGTGCCCATGCGGCGCCACTGAGTGCCGGTATTCCCGGTGTACTCCACGGCAACCGGACTTATCTGATGACGGATGACGCCGGTCAGATTATGGACACTCACTCCATCTCCGCCGGGCTCGATTACCCCGGCGTCGGCCCCGAGCATGCCTGGCTAAAAGATCTCAAGCGGGTACAGTACGTCACTGCCACCGATCAGGAGGCGTTGCAGGCCTTTCACGATCTGACCTCCCTGGAAGGCATCATTCCGGCTCTGGAGTCCAGTCATGCCATAGCCTACGCCATGCAGTTGGCCGCGCGGATGACACCAGAACAGATGATGGTGGTGAATTTGTCCGGTCGCGGCGACAAGGACATAGAAACTGTGGCCCGCATCGAAGGAATCGAGTTGTAGCCCCATGCGTCGTATTCAAGTAACCACCGCGCGGGCGTCAGAGTCCAGCCGCAAATTGCTAATTCCCTACCTGGTTGCCGGTGATCCGGATCTAGACACCACGCTCGCGCTCATGCACGACCTGGTCATCAGGGGTGCCGATATCATCGAGCTGGGCGTGCCCTTTAGTGACCCCTCCGCAGATGGTCCGGTAATCCAGCGTGGCGTCGAGCGCGCCCTGGCGTCGGCTACCAGCTTGGTCAAGGTACTGCAGTTGGTCAATCGCTTCCGCCAACAGGACGCACTCACACCGGTGGTTCTGATGGGTTATCTAAATCCGGTGGAGATTATGGGCTACGGGGCTTTTGTGGAGGCGGCCGCAGAGGCGGGGGTTGACGGTGTCCTGGTGGTCGATATGCCACCGGCCGAGGCGGGTGAGCTGAGCGCACTGCTGCAAGAGGCAGACATCGATCTCATTTTCCTGGTGGCGCCTACCACCAGCCCAGCGCGGGCCAAAGTGATTACCGCGCAGACCAGTGGCTACCTCTACTATGTCTCCCTGAAAGGCGTGACCGGCGCCGCGCTGACGGATCATGATTCGGTGAGGGCCAATATCGAGAGTCTGAGGGCACTCACCGACTTACCCATCGTCATCGGTTTTGGTATAAAAGACGCAGAGAGCGCCCGCGCCATGGCAGCACTGTCCGACGGCGTCATTATCGGTAGTGCCCTGGTTGAGCAGATCGCAAAATTAACCGATATAGCAGATAGCGCCGCCCACATTGATGGTACTGCTGAGATTATCAGTGTCGTCAGAGATTCTATAGATGGAATTAACTAAAGTACGCAACACTATGTATATATTAGAAAATATATGAGTTGGATAGATAAATTATTGCCCTCTATCTCCAACGTTTCCGGGCAGAGCAAACGCAAGGCCAAGGCCAAGGCCAATGTGCCGGAGGGTATCTGGAAGCAGTGTCCCCGTTGCGACGCCGTGCTGTACAAGAAGTCACTGGATGAAAATTATGATGTCTGTCCCAAATGCGACCACCACTTGCGCATCAGCGCCAGGCGCCGTATCCAATTGTTTATGGACGCGGACGGGCAAGAGGAACTGTGTGCGGATCTGGAGCCGGTCGATCTGCTGAAATTCAAGGATCTGAAGAAATACAAGGACAGGATCGTCGCGGCGCAAAAACGCACCGGTGAGAAGGACGCCTTGGTGGTGGTGAGAGGCCGGGTAAAAGCCACGCCGGTGATCGTGGCAGCCTTCGAATTTGGATTTATTGGTGGATCCATGGGCGCCGTGGTCGGGGAGAAGTTTAACCAGGCGGTAAATACCTGTATAGCGGAGAAATTGCCTCTGGTCTGCTTTGCTACCAGTGGTGGGGCGCGGATGCAGGAGGCACTGATTTCCCTGATGCAGATGCCGAAAACCTCGGCGGCACTGGAAAGACTGAAACAACATTCTCTGCCCTATATCTCGGTGCTTATCGATCCGGTCTACGGTGGTGTATCCGCTTCCCTGGCCATGTTGGGTGATATCAACATCGCCGAACCTAATGCCCTGGTCGGTTTCACCGGTCCGGATGTGATTCGTCAGACGGTGCGGGTAAAACTACCCGAAGGCTTCCAGCGCAGTGAATTTTTATTAGAGCACGGCGCCATCGATATGATCGTCCATCGCCGCGATATGCGCGCCAAAATTTCCTCCCTGCTGGAAAAGCTAATGCATTGTCAGCGTAGCGGTTCCTGAAGTAACGTCAGCACCGATGAGCGAGCGCAGCCGAGCTTCCCTGGATTCCTGGCTCCAGCACATTGCCGGCGTGCATCCCCGTGAGATTGAGTTGGGCCTCGAGCGCAGCCGCCGGGTTGCCGGTCACATGGGGCTAACACGACCGGGGCGCCACGTGATTACCGTCGCCGGCACCAACGGCAAGGGTTCCTGCGTTGCCTGCCTGGAAGCGATACTGCAACAATCCGGCTATCGCACCGGCGCCTACACGTCGCCCCATATTCATCGCTTTAATGAGCGCTTCAGGGTCGATGGGCAGTGCTGCAGTGACGACACACTGAGTGCGGCGCTGGCATGGGTGGAATCGTGCCGCGGGCCCGATTCCCTGAGTTATTTCGAGTTCGCCACACTGGCGGCGCTGTGGATATTCCAACAAGCGGAGGTCGATGTGGCCCTGCTGGAGGTGGGCCTTGGTGGGCGCCTGGATGCGGTTAATATTATCGATCCTGATATCGCCATTATCACCAGCATCAGCCTCGATCACGAGGACTGGCTGGGCTGCGGCGTCGAAAATATCGGTCGGGAGAAAGCCGGGATTCTGCGCGGCAATATTCCAGCGATACTGGGTAGCAGTAATCCGCCGCAGAGTATTCTCGACCGAGCCGGGGAGATAGGGGCGCAGGTATTCATGCTCGGTAAGGATTTTGAGGCCACGCCTTCGGCTTCCCAAGCCCGCTGGCAATGGCAGGGGCAGGGCGCAGACGAAACGGCTGTCCTGTTGGATGCACTGCCGATGCCGAGGCTGGCGCTGGACAATGTGGCGAGCGCCCTGCAGGCAATAAAATTATTGCCCCTGGCCATTGCCGATAGCGCCATCGTCTCGGCAATGAAATCGGTTGCCCTCCCAGGTCGTTTCGAACTACGCCGGGATGCGGTCTCCGGTATATTGGTGGTGCTGGATGTCGCCCATAACCCGGCGGCGGCGGCATTGCTCGCGGTCAATCTACAGCGCTTGCGGCAGCAGCATCCACAGATCGGGCGAATCACTGGAGTCATTGCGGTGATGGCAGATAAAGAGATAGAAGATATGGTAGTTGCCTTAGAATCCTGCCTCAACATCTGGTATATTGCGCAGATTGACGCGGACCGCAGTATGTCCGCGATCGAAGCCGAAAAGCGCGTGCAAGAGGCGGCAGGGACGGCCCAATATCGACGCTTCGAATCTGTCGCCGCAGCTTACCAGGAGGCCTGTGATGCCCCTCTCGATGCCGAGGGCTCTGGCACGCCATTGGTCCTGGTGACGGGTTCGTTTCACACTGTGGCCGCGGTACGTGAACTGACCCAGGCTACGGACGAATTCCGGCCCTGGCAGCGGCATAGTCCGTAGTGGTAGCGAGGCCGGGATCAACCCGGAACCTTGGAGTTTTGTAGATTGAATCAGGCTACTAAACAAAGAATTGTTGGTACGTTCGTGCTGTTGACGCTGGCGTTGATCTTTCTGCCCATCGTCTTCGACGGTCAGGGTAGTTATGAGCCGGCGATGACGAGCCGGATTCCGGACCCACCCCAGGTTTCGATCTTGCCCGAACCGGTGCAGAGCCGCCCCGTCATAATTGCCGAAACCGAACGCGAAGTAGAGTTGGCGGTCCCCGCCGGCGATGAAACAACTAGTACAGAGGACCCGGATGAGGTGGAAGCCGCCACCGAATCCATTGCGGTGACTACATCGGAGCCAGTCTTCAGTCGTGAAGTACCGAAGCTCGACAGAGCCGGCCTGCCCCAGTCCTGGGTGGTGCAGTTGGCATCCTTTGCCGATGTGGAGAATGCCAGGAACTTATTGGCACGGCTGCAAGGAGCCGGCTATAAGGCCTACATTCGCAGTGTCGTCGGTGATCAGGGTGAACGCAGCAGAGTATTGGTGGGCCCCTGGGTGGTGCGGGCACGGGCTGACGAGACCCAGACCCAGCTACAGCGGCAGTTTCAGCTGGCGGGCATGGTTGTCTCCTACGAAATGGTACGGCTTTGAGCCCAACACCCAGGCAGAGACGGTATCATTGCCGATAATGAATGAAGTCGATGCGGCAATTCTGGTGGTAACAGGCATATCCAGCCTGTTTGGGCTCTGGCGCGGCTTGATTAAGGAAGTTTTCTCTTTGGTGAGCTGGATCGCAGCTTTAGTCATCGCCAGGGTGTACAGTGACGCGCTGGCTAGTTGGCTGGTGAACCTGATCGAAAGTGATAGCGTCAGGTATGTGACGGCGTTTGCCATTCTCTTCGTCATGGTAATGATGTTGGGCACCTTGATTACGAACACGATATCGAAGTTGCTGACTATCACTGGCTTGAAACTGGTGGACAGATTATTGGGTGGAGCCTTCGGTGTCGCCAGGGGGGGCATCATCGTGCTGGTAATCATATTCATTACCGGATTATTCGTCTCCGAGACAGAGCAGTGGCAGCAGTCCAGGCTCATCCCACACGGCTTGGCGACGATCGAATGGTCGAGACAGTTACTCGAAGACGATGACTGCATCGAACCGATGCTACAGACGAATTAGTTAATCTCGGAGCATGGTATGTGCGGATTGGTAGGGGTGATAGTGGGTGCAGACGCGGGCATGTGCCTTTATGATGCGCTGACAGTGCTGCAACACCGGGGGCAGGATGCCGCCGGCATCATGACCAGCGACAATGGCAAGCTCAACCTGCGGAAAAACAACGGCCTAGTCAAAGACGTTTTTCGTGAGCGCCATATGCGACGACTGACCGGGCAGATGGGTATCGGCCATGTCCGCTACCCCACCGCGGGGAGTTCGAGTCCAGCGTTGGCGCAACCATTCTACGTGAACTCCCCCTATGGTCTTAGCCTGGCCCATAACGGCAATTTGACCAATATCTCGGAGTTGAGCCGGGACCTGTTTACATCCGATCTGCGCCACATCAACACCGACTCTGATTCCGAAGTACTCCTGAATGTCTTTGCCCATGAGCTGCAGAAGTGCGGCAAGATGGAGCCGCGGCCCGCAGATATTTTCGACGCCGTTGCGGGGGTGCACAGACGCTGTCGCGGTGGTTTCGCCGCTGTCATCATGCTGGCTGGATATGGCATCGTCGGAATCAGAGACAGGAATGGCATTCGCCCCCTGATTTTCGGCAGCAGAACCACCGATAATGGAGTTGAATACATGATCGCCTCGGAGAGTGTGGCGCTGGACTCCCAGGGTTTCTCTATAGTAAGAGACGTGGCACCTGGTGAGGCGGTCTATATCGATGTCAGGGGCAACCTTCATACCCAGCTGTGCACAGAGCCGGGGCAGCATACGCCCTGCATATTTGAGCATGTCTATTTCGCGCGGCCCGACACTTTGATGGACAGCATCTCCGTGTATAAGGCCAGGATGCGCATGGGCATAAAACTCGGTGACAAACTACAAAAAATTCGTCCGCATCATGATATCGATGTGGTGATTCCGATTCCAGATACCAGTCGCACATCGGCACTGGAACTGGCCAATAGATTAAATATCAAGTACCGGGAAGGTTTCGTGAAGAACAGGTATATAGGGCGAACCTTCATCATGCCCGGTCAAAGCCAGCGACGAAAATCTGTCAAACAGAAGCTCAACGCCATCGATCTGGAATTTCGGGGCAAGAATGTACTATTAGTGGATGACTCCATCGTCCGGGGAACCACTAGCAAGCAGATCATTCAGATGGCGAGGGAAGCGGGTGCCAACAAGGTATATTTCGCCTCTGCGGCACCAGCCCTGCGTTACCCGAATGTCTATGGTATCGATATGCCGGCGGCATCGGAGTTAATAGCGGCGGGGAAAACCGACAAGGAGGTCGAAGAACTGATCGGTGCGGACTGGTTGATTTACCAGGATTTAGATGACTTGATTGCGGCGGCGGCGGAAGGAAATCCGAATATCAGCCACTATGAATGTTGTGTTTTCGACGGCAAGTATATTACCGGCGATGTGGATGAAGTCTATTTAAAACGGCTGGAGAGTACGCGCAGCGATGCCGCGAAGAAATCCAGGAAGAAAGGCGGCCACGCGAAGGGGAAAAACCTGGTGGCAGACATGCATAACGATGCCTGACCGGGCCCGGCAGGGTGTCGAAGCCGGATTGCCCCGTACCTGGCCACGATTTGTTATTGCGTAAGGGAAAGCAAGCTACATGTTTTCATTGAACCTTAATAAGCAAGCCCAGATACCAGCAGAACTCGTTGAGAACGATTTTTCGCTGCAGGTGGAGGCTGCGGTTACCGAAGTAAGCAAGGCAATATTGGGCAAGGAACATTAGATTCGACTGGCCCTGTGTTGTTTGTTTGCCGGTGGCCACCTGCTCATCGAGGACTTGCCGGGTATGGGCAAGACCACCTTGTCCTACGCACTGGCAAAGGCACTAGGCCTGGGTTACAACCGCATTCAGTTCACCAGCGACCTGCTGCCGGCAGACATCCTGGGTATTTCCATCTTCGATCAGAACACCCATGAATTTTTGTTTCATCCCGGACCCATCTTCAGTCAGTTGGTGCTGGCGGATGAGATCAATCGAACCACACCGAAGACGCAATCTGCGCTGTTGGAAGCCATGGAAGAGCGACAGGTGACTATCGAAGGTGAGACCCGAGTCCTGCCCGAGCCGTTCTTCGTCATCGCAACCCAGAATCCAGTTACCCTGGCGGCGGGCACCTATCCATTACCCGAGTCCCAGTTAGACCGATTCCTGATGCGCCTGCGTCTGGGTTATCCAGATCAGCGGGCGGAACGTGAATTACTGGAGATGAATACGGAACGGGACAAGATCGCGAGTGTGAAGCAGTGTTTGTCTACGGCCGATGTGGCGAATTTTCGCAAGCACTCGGCCCATGTCAACGCCAGCGACTCGCTACTGGACTATGTGCAACGCCTGATAGCATATACCCGCGGCACCGATGAGTTTCATTTCGGCCTATCACCCAGGGGTAGCCTGGCGGTGATGCGCGCCGCCAAGACCTGGGCCCTGATGTGTGGTCGCAATCACGTGATACCGGAAGACGTACAAACCATACTGCCGGCGGTGGCCGAGCATAGACTCCGGGCCAATTCGGATGAGGATGGGGATACCGGGGCATCGCTGGTGCAACGCCTGCTCAATGCAATGGATATCATAGAATAATTCCGAGCCTGCCCGGCTTTTCCAGCTTGCAAGCCAGGGAACCTCTGATTCGGTCCCGGTACAGAACTCATGGCCTTCAGTCTCAGATCACAATTTGAAAAGCGCATGCAGCGATGGCTGGACAGGAAGGTGCCAGCGCGAGATAAAACTACCTTATTCCGCAGCAATATCTTTATCTTGCCATCCCGCAACGGCTTGATGTTCGTGTTTGCCGCCGCGCTGATATTTATCGCGGCAATCAATTACGCGGTTAGCCTGGCCTTCGCCCTGGCATTTATGATGGTGAGTATATTCATTCTCGCCATACTCCACGGCTTCAATAATCTCAATCAATTGACCCTCAGCAGCCAACCGGCGCTACCGGTGTTCTGCGGCGAGGAGGCGAATTTCAAGGTGCTGCTGAGCCGCACCCGGAATCGGCGACACGAGGCGCTGATGCTTGGATTTCCCGATTCCAATGTCAGCCATGCCGATCTGATCCAGCAGGACCAGACTAAGTTAGATGTGTTCACACTCGCCCGTAAGCGCGGCAAATTTGCGGCGCCACGCCTGCGCGTGCTCAGCTATTTTCCGCTGGGTCTGTGCCGCACATGGTCGGTGGTCAAATTGAATCAGCACTGCGTGGTGTATCCGAAACCGGTGGCATTCGATATGAGTCAGTTCAATAGCGGCTCAGTTATGACCTGCTCTCCTTTGCCGACAACCAGACCGATCTCATCCTCCGGGACAATGTCCGCAGCCGTAGCCTGGGATTGCCGACTACGGGTAATGCCCAGAGCCAGGAATTTGCCAGGCAGCTACGCGCGAGCGTGAACTCAGATCGCGACTATGCGTTCGCGGTGCTGGCACACTTCCAGCGGAATCCGTTCTTTTACACATTGAACCCGGCGCTGTTGGGTGAAAACCGCATCGATGACTTCCTGTTCTCCACCCTGGAAGGGTTCTGTGAACACTACGCCAGTACTTTCGCCTTGCTGATGCGTGCCGTGGGCATACCATCCAGGGTCATCGTCGGTTACCAGGGAGCAGAGTATAACCGCTTCGAAAACTACATGATGGTGTATCAATACAACGCCCACGCCTGGAATGAGGTCTGGCTGGAAGGCGAGGGCTGGGTTCGGTTTGACCCCACTGCTGCGGTGTCCCCGGAACGCATCGAAATCGGCGTGGAGGCGGCACTGCGCGATGACCCGGCATTCCTTGAAGAGTCCCTGTTTTCGGCCATGAGGCTAGGCAGTTTCAGCTGGTTAAACACCATGCGGCTGCGGCTGGATGCCATCGAGTATGAGTGGAATCGACGGGTGGTTAACTACGACGAAGAAGTGCAGTTTGAGCTGTTCGAGCGGCTCTTCGGTGAAATGACCGAACAGAAAGTCCTGCTGTTGCTACTGGGACTGGCGGGGATCGTGATTCTCGGCGTGGCGCTGACGGTGATCAGGATCGAACCCGGGTCCAGTCACGACCCGGTGACGAAACTGTATCTGAGGGTGAGCCGGGAGCTGGAGAAAATTGGCCTGGCCAGGTTGCGAGGGGAGGGACCGCTGAACTACCGTGACCGGGTTGTGGCTGCCAAACCGGAATTGGCCGGGGTGATGGGGGAACTAACAGCACTCTATGTGGAACTCAACTACCGCGGCAAGCGCAGCACGGAGGCACAAATGAAGCAACAGCTGAAGGTGTTCAGGCGGCTGCTTAACCGTCTCCGGCTAAATCTCACGCCGCTAGCCAGAATGCAGCAGCGAGTTTAGCCTGGTTCCGCCGTTTCACAGAGGCGCGTATTTAGCGCCTAGCGACGCCGGTTTTGGGCTCAGGCGCTGGTGATATTGACGCCGGGGAACTGAGTCTTCAATGCTAGCTCGATCGCGCTACGATGATCTCCCTGGATTTCGATCACCCCCGCCTTCACCGCGCCGCCGGAACCACACAGGGTCTTCAGCTGTTTCGCCAATAACTTCAATTCCGCCCCGGGTATTTGCACGCCGCATACCAGGGTGACGCCTTTGCCTTTTCGACCCTTGGTTTCGCGGCGTATCAAGATGCTTGCCGGCGCCGTGAAACTCCGCGGCACCACCGCCTCACAGCGGCACTTGCGCAGGATTTTCTGACAATGGGGGCAGCGGTCATTGCCAGCCGTGGAGTACACCAGCCTGGATTCACTCATGGCAGTTTGGGCCAGGAAATCGACCCGCTATTTGCTCGCCGTGCAGCCTGCCGGGAAATTGGGGACGGGTACCGCGGTACGCTAGGAGGTTTTATACAGCGGGGGTAGGGCATATTGTTGCCGACGCCGGTTGCGTTTGTTCTGCCTCAGCTTCTGCCTGCGTAGTCCGGCAACCAGACTAATCAACGTGCGGGCGTCGAAACCTCTGCAGTCGGATTGCCCCGACTCGATACTGAACAGCGCGCTCTGTATCTGCTGGGCTGGCGCGTGTAGCTCTGGAGCCTGTTGCTGCTGCAGAATGTCCTCCATGCTATGCACCCGCCGCTCATCGATGAAGTGATTACACCACTGTATCAGGGTCGCCCGCAGCAGGATAAGATCGTTGCCCCTGGACCCTGCGCGCAACTGCCTGAACGCGACCCGCTCATTATTTTCCGGGCTGTATTTTGCTACCAACTGATCTTTGAGATCTCGAATGAAGGCGGCGATCTCGGCATTGTTGGGCGCAATCGCCAGCTTGTAAATACTGAATGCGACCACCGCGAAGGCCAGCATGATGGAATATTTAAGCCAGGCGGCGTCTACTTCTATGAACTCGGCTTCGGCCTGGGCATCGATCATATCCTGGTCAACCACCGGCACCGCGGCTAACAGCTCCTCGAGGTCTGCGGTGCTGGCGACGGTCTGCTCCGCCGGCACCACACCCTCGATGGTGGCGATGACGAGACGGGTCGCGGGCACCACCGTGGCCTCCAGTTGATCCGTGTCTATATTCCACCAGGGAATGGAAATCTGAGGTATGTCGATGATGCCGCTGTCGATGGCCACAATCGAGGTGGATTCAACCCGGGTGCCAACAATGCTGCCATCGACGAAGGTGCGCTCGATGGTGGGTGGGTCGGGATAGAGATTAGCGCCGTCGATCTCGGCGGCGCTGAATGGCGGTAGGACCGCGCCATCGAGGCCATCTGCCACCATGGTGATCGTGCGAATGAGGGTGTCTCCTACCCGTATATTGTCAAGATCTGAACTCCACTGCTCTTGCAGGGAAAGATTGGCCACCGGCAACCAGAACCTGCTGTCTCGGGTGACCAGGGGGCGCTCCTTGATTTCGATGTCGATGCCTTCGATAAAGGCGGTGACCCGCCGCGTATTCAAATTTCTGAACACGAAATTGCTGGAGCCATCGGTCACCTCGCCGCGAAAGAGGATGTCCGGCATCTCGAGGCTGCCGCTACGCTGCGGGAATATCACATAGCGCTTCTCGTAGACGCCATAGCGCACGCCATCGATGAGCTTTTCATACTGATTCGGTGATCCAATCAGCTGTATCACCGTGTCAGGCATCTCCAGTTCGGTAAACTGGGGGTTGCGAATACCGTTGATCGTGTAAAACAGGCGCACGGTGAACAACAGCTGCTCCTGCACATACACGGAATCTTTGTTGACCTCGATTTCCAGGAATAATTCCTCGCTGGACTGATTCGAGCGCGGGCCTTCATTGACAACGACGATGGTGATGGCTTTGGTGATGGCGTTGTTGATGCTCAGGGCCGGAATAATTAGTTCGCCTTCATTCAAGGGAAACAGGGTGACGATGTAATCGGTCCAGGCATCGACGACGCCGTTGACAGACCTGATCTGGCTCGAAGTGCGGGTGCCGAGCACGTCAAAGTTTTTCGTAAGCGGGGTCAGGTCCAACTGCATGCCCTGCCGCTGATCGAACACCCGGATGGTGAAAATCAGGGTCTCTCCCCTGGCCAATTCACTCCTGTCCACCGAGACTTCGATATCCTGTGCGCCCGCCAAGCTAGTAACAAGCAGGATCAAAGCGGCAACAAGGCCGCGGCTCGTCTGTATCAACCCCATGCTCACCAGATTTGTCCTCCGTTCTGGAGGCTGTTAGCGGTTCCATTTAGCTGGCGTTGGCGATACTGATAGCGAAATTTTCGGCGCAGTAACTCGCCGGGATCATCCACGATGCGGCGTAACCACTGCTCCAGTGCCTGTTGTTCCTCGAATTCTTCGTTGCTGTTTTCGCTGGGTGTGTTTTGCTCGCTGTTTGATTCCGAACTTTCCTGATCGTCAGGGGGTTGGTTCTGCTGTTGTTCTTCCTGTTGATCCTGATTGCCTTCTTGACTCTCCTGGTCCTGCTGGTCGCTGTTCTCCTGATTTTGCTCAGATTCATTGTCTGAATTTTGTTCGGATTGGTTTTCCTGGCTGTCGCCATCCTGCTCCTCGCCCTCTTCTGACTCCTGTTGCTCCAGCAACTGCTCGACAATTTCCTTATTGGCAATCGCATCGGCGTGATCGTTTTCCAGGTTGATGGCCAGCTCATAGGCAGCGATCGCTTCCGCGTAATTGCCCATCAGGGCCAGGGAGTTG
Organism: uncultured Gammaproteobacteria bacterium; assembly: GCA_913054495.1. Taxonomy (GTDB): domain Bacteria; phylum Pseudomonadota; class Gammaproteobacteria; order Pseudomonadales; family Pseudohongiellaceae; genus UBA9145. The sequence continues at coordinate 15,038 of CAJXIY010000017.1, forward strand.
CCTCGATTGTAGTGACCGTCCGAGGTATCGCTGGCACTGAACGCCGCAATCGCCGCCTCATAGTTGCCTGCCCTGTAGCTGGAGGCAGCCTGCCATTGGGTAGAGTTGAACAGCGCGGCGGCGGTGGCATGATCTTCGTTGGCAAAGGCCTCGGCACCTTGCTGGTCCCTTCGTTGCCAGAGACTCTGCCAATCCGCCGCCTGGACCTGCTGGGTTGGCACTAGCATGCCAGTGGCGCTCAATAACACCAGGGAGAAAAGCCAGCCACGGCGAAAGCTGAGGGCGGTCAGGGGTAGCACCAGCAGCAGCAGCCAGGGCCCGGTTTCGTACCAGACGTCAAATTCTTCCTCGACCTCGGTGAGTTCGTCGTCGTTGAACAGTTCGAATGCGGTGAGCAGATAGGCGAGGTCTGAATCGGCAAGCTGGATGTCGTGATAGCGGCCACCCACGCGATTAGCCAGGGACTCCAGCACATTTCGATTCAGGGTAGGGATGACTCGGACACCATTTTCGTCGGTGAGATAATTGCCATCGCTGGTACGAATGGGGGCGCCTTCCTCGGTGCCGATGCCCATGATTAACAATTCGTAGGGAGTTCCCTGCAACTGTTCCGTAATCAGCAATTCCTGATCGAAGCCACTGATGCCATCGGTCATCAGCAATATCTTGCCGCGACTGGCCTCGGCGTCGTCTAACAGGCCGATGGCAAGATCGATGGCACTCATGGGATTGCTGCCGAACAGGGGCATGATGTTGGGGCTTAGTGAGGGTACCAGCGCAGCGATTGTCACCACGTCGTCGGTAAGCGGGGTAACGGTGTGGGCGTCACCGGCATAGACCACCAGCGCCGTCTGCCCTTCCTCCCTTAACACCAGAATATCCCGCAGCTTGCGCTTGGCCAGATCCAAACGACTGGGGATATGGTCAGGCGCGTACATGGACAGCGACAAATCCATGACAATTACCAGGGCGTCATCCCGTTTCTGCACCGGCTGTGGCAATTTCTCCCACACCGGTCCTGCCAGTGCCATAACGGCCAGTGCCCAGGCTGCAAACAACAGCAGTAACGGGGTGCGCTGGGCACCACTCTTGCTGCGATCCAACAGGTAGGGTAGTAGTGACTTGTCGATGGCCTTATCCCAGGCGGTGATCACCGAATTGACTCGCCACATGGCGGCAAAAAACACCATCGCGGGGATGATCGCCAACAGCCACAGCGGGCGCAGGAAGTGAAATTCTTCGACCAGATTGGCGGGGGTCAGAAACTCCATCAGGCATTACTTCCGCTGGGAGCAGCCGCTTCCGACTCATCATCCATGGCTTCGACACGGGCTTTGCCAGCCAATGACAGCCACGGAATTGAGAACAGCGCGAGGATGAAACTGATCAGCATGGCGGCACCCAGGGGCCAGTAAAACAGCACCCTGGTTGGCCTGTAGGTTTGTTCATCCTGCTCGATGGTTTCCAGCCTGTCCAGTTCTTCATAGATCTCCACCAGGTCATTGACATCCCTGGCCCTAAAATAACGGCCACCGGTGGATTCGGCGATCTGGCTGAGAACCTGCTCATCGAGCTCGGCGGAGGGATTGATGGCGCGGGCGCCAAAAAATGTGCGCTGTACCACCTGGTCGGCGCCGATGCCGATGGTGTAAATTTTGATCTTCTCGATGCGGGCTAACTGCCCGGCCTGCTCCGGCGAAACCGCACCGGCGTTGTTGACGCCATCCGTCAACAGTATCAATATCCGGGCATTTTCTGGGCGCTTGCGCAGGTGGATGACAGCGAGGCCGATGGCGTCCCCAATCGCGGTCGCGGACTCTTCGATGATGCCAATATCTGCTTCTTCCAGTAGTTTGCCGACGGTCTCGCGATCGAAGGTAAGGGGCGCCTGAATATAGGCATGGGCGGCGAACAAAATCAGCCCCAGCCTATCCCCTTCCCGGCGTTTCACGAAATCACCCACCACCGCTTTCACCACGTCGATGCGGGAGGCTTGTCGGTTCCCCACCACCATGTCCTGTGCCTCCATGCTGCCGGAGATGTCCACCGACAACATCAGATCCCTGCCGGTGGAGGGCAGTTGTACCGGATCACCCAGCCACTGTGGTCTGCTGGCCGCCACTACGATGAGTAGCCAAATCAGGGTGCAACAGATCAGGTTCAGCAGGTGGCCGCTGCTCAGGTTTTCGTGGTCTGACTGTAGTCTGGTGAGGACGCTGAAGAAGGGGACATACAGCGCCGCATCCTGACGCGGTGCCCGGGTCAGCAGCTTGTAAACCAGCAGTGGTAGTGGCAGCGCCAGAAATACGTAGGGCCAGGTGAATTCAAGCATCAGGTCCTCAATCCTTGCGACTCGGCAGTGGTCTCGGGTTTACTCAAATACAGGCTTGTAATCCATTGCTGCCCTAGGCTGTTAAGCGCGTCCACATCGACCTCTATTTTGGTCTGAAAACGCCCGTAACTAAGGGCCTGGGCGATTTCGTCGTTGAGCAGGGAAGAGTCACCTGTTTCCCGGATAAAATCAACCCAGGCGACACCGGCAAGACTGGCGACATTGGCCTGGGGGAAGTGGTACAAGGCGACGCGACGCATCACTGAGTTGAATTCATTGACGAAGCGTAGTTTCAGGCGATCGGGGTCCAACTCCTCGGTGCGGGCCAATGCCCCGTAGCATCGCTCCAATTCCGCCAGGGCCTGTTCACATATTCTCCGTTGCCTGACCCAGCGCGCGATTTTGTTACTGGCGTAGACGAACAGGGCCAGCAAGCTGGCGGCGAGCAACCACCAGCCAGGAGCCGGTGGCCAGTAACTTATTGCCACCGGTAAATGAATATCGGCCAGCTGAGCTAAGAGTTCTTCACTATCCATCGGCGAATTTGTTCTACCACGAGTTCATTTGTGCGCATCTTTATCAGGCCAATCCGGAGTTGTTCCAGATCCGACACCAGGGACTCCATCCTGCGTTTGAAGTTCTCCCGGTATCGAATTCTTGCCTTGTTGCTGTGGGTGTTTAACGCACCCTTGCGAGTCCCGTCGGTGATGCTGTAAACACCGGGCACCGGCAGGGTTTCCTCCAGGGCGTCATAGACGCAGCAGCAGATCACATTGTTGTGCCGCGCGAGTTGGTTGAGATACTGCAGGGCGGTGGCGTCCAGTGTGGCAAAATCAGAAATCACATACAAGGTGCTACCGGGTTTGGTTATGCGGCGGATCTGCCCCAGGGCATGGGCCAAACCGGGTTTGAAATCCTCCGACAGGGGGACTTGGGATTCCGGGTCTTTCACAGTCTGTAGCTTCTGATTGTAGGTGAAGACCTGATTGAGCAAGTGCAGGGCGGATCGCCTGCTGCGCTTGGGACGGACCAGGGCCGATTCGGTGTCGGAAAATACCAGTCCGCCGACGCGGTCTCCATTATCTATCGCCAGCCAGCAAAGCACCGCGGCAGCCTGTGCCGCGATGACCGATTTAAAAGCAACCTGGGAACCGAAGTACATATTGTGGGTCTGGTCTACAGCGATAATAACCGGCCTTTCCCGTTCCTCCCGAAACACCTTGGTGAAGGGTCGATTCGTGCGTGCGGTGACACGCCAATCGATCAGACGAATATCGTCGCCAGCCTGGTAGGGTCTGAATTCTTCGAAATCGATGCCGCGGCCACGCATCTTCGACAGGTGCAGACCGGAAATGCCTGCTACCGAGCGGCTGTGAGAGAGATATTCAAGGGTTTTTGCCGCATAGCGCTGCACCAGTAATTGCTGCAGGGTGATTACTGCACCGGTGCTCTGGTACAGAGCATGGTGTGGGTCAATCTTCATACTGGCTGACATAATGACCGCCGCCGTCGGCTCAGGCGGAAGGAACGCGTTCGCGGATAGTTTCCAATACCTTGTCCGGCGTGATGCCGCTGGCTTCGGCTTCGAAGCTCAGTAATATGCGATGCCGTAAGGCGTCAAACATGATTTCCTGAACATCGTCGGGGCTGACGAAGTCACGCCCCTGGATCCAGGCATGGGCTCTCGAGCAGCGATCCAGTGATATGGTGCCCCGTGGACTGGCGCCGTATTCCAGCCAGTTGGACATGTCATCGCCATAGACTCCTGGCTGCCTGGTCGCCATGATGAGTTGGATGATGTATTCCTCCACTTCCGGTGCCATATGCATGGACAAAATTTCCTGCCTGGCGGCAAATACATCCTTTTGTGCAACCTGCTTCGGCGGTTCTGGCACCTTGTGTTGGGCTTCTCTGCGTACTAAATGCAGGATGTCGCGTTCGGCGTCGATGGACGGATAGCCGATGGTGACGTGCATCAGAAAACGGTCGAGTTGCGCCTCTGGTAGCGGATAGGTTCCTTCCTGCTCGATGGGATTCTGGGTGGCCATCACCAGGAACAGCGGCGGCAGGGTAAAGGACTCTCTGCCCACACTTACCTGACGCTCTCCCATCGCCTCCAGCAGCGCAGACTGCACCTTCGCCGGCGCCCGGTTGATTTCATCGGCTAGTACCAGATTGTGAAAAATGGGTCCCTGTTGAAACCGAAAAGAACCATCTTCCGGCCGATATACTTCGGTACCGGTAATATCACTGGGCAATAAATCGGGCGTAAATTGAATCCGATGAAAGTCGCCCTCGATGGCGCGGGACAGGTCCTTGATGGCCTTGGTTTTCGCGAGTCCTGGAGCGCCCTCTACCAGTAAGTGGCCATCTGCCAGCAGCGCAATCAGCAACCTGTCTATGAGCTTTTCCTGTCCTATGATCTGCTTCGATAGCCAATCTTTAAGTTCTGTTATTATTGCGTGGTGACTCATATCAAAATTTCTCTGCTGTCATTGCTGCGCGTAACACGAAGTCAGGGATTGTAAACGTTTTGTGTTAGAAGTCTAGACGAAGATTGTGCCTGAATGTAGCGTGAGTACAGGGCTTGCCATGGCTGGAGGCTGCCTGTTTTTCTCGCTTCATAACGACCCCAAGGTAATACTTTTATCGGCATTCGCCAGCCTGACGACCCCGGTATAGACAGGAATAATTTATGCGGATGAAACCGCCAAAAAATAAAGCGCTATCGCCAGCCGTTGCTCGAGCGATAGATAGCAAATTTGGAAAATCCAAGGCCGGGAGCGTGCGCCTCTTCCTCGGGCAATTCTATGCCAGTTCGCCGAGCACGGAGTTGCAGCGGGCATCCGTGGACGAAATTCTGGAGCCGGTTTTGCTGGCCTGGAAGTTTGTGCAGAAGCGACCCTCACGCTCACCCCAGATAAAATTTATTGAATACACCCATACCGAACACGAGAACCAGAACACCGGGACCTGCATATTGATTCTGTTCGATGACATGCCATTCCTGGTCGACTCCATCCGCCAGGGCTTGAATCGAGCAGGCGCCCACATAAAGCGAGTGCGCAACAGCGTCATCTACGCCCGACGCGCGGGCAGAACTGCGGCCAGGCCAGGGTCAGCTTTACCGACGACCTGTCCTGGCAGCATCGCGCGCTGACTTTTAATGTGGTTTGTTCGATGAAGAAACCCTGCTCGGCCCAGGCTGCCGTCTCCGACTGGGCAGCCCAGCATGGTGAAGAAATCTCCAGGACCCGGGAGATATTGACCAGGCTACAGGCAGAGCCGAGGCCAGGTTATGCGATGTTTTCGGTGGTACTGAGGGAATTGTTAAATCTCGCCCAGTCTACTTCCTATAAACAATGAGCAGCGTCGAGCTCAGGGATTGCTGCTGCCGGGCTTCGGCATGACCACGCTAATTTTCTATACCAGCGTTGGCTGTCACCTCTGCGAACGGGCGGAGGAGCTGCTCGCCGAACTAGCTGATTGCCTGGAAATCGAAGTCGAATCCGTGGATATTGGCGCAGATGCCGCATTGGTCTCTCTCTATGGTATCCGGATTCCGGTGGTAAAAAACAAGGACTCCGGCGCGGAGATCGGCTGGCCCTTCACCTTGGAGGATCTTAGTAGCCTCTAACTAGCCCAGTGGTAACTTGAAAAGTGCAACGGCGTTTTGCGTGGTTTCCCTGGCTAATTGTTCGACGCTGCGACCGGTGCAGGCGGATAATGTTTTTAGTATTTCCCCTAGATAGCGGGGTTCATTGCGGCGTGAATTTGGCTTTGGATGCAGAGTTTTTGGCAGCAGATAGGGGGCATCCGTTTCCACCAACAGGCGATCGTAGGGGATCTGACTCACCAGAGACCGCAGCAAGCTTCCCCGTTTCTCATCACAAATCCACCCAGTGATGCCAACGTGCATATCCAGTTCCACATATGCGGCTAAGGCCGACTCAGAGTCGGTGAAGCAATGCACCACGCCGCCGCTTATCTCCGCCCGATATTTTTTCAGCAACTTGTAAAATGCTCCATGGGCATCCCGTTGGTGAAGGAATACGGGCTTTTCAATCTCTATCGCCAATTGTAAGTGGCGCTCGAATGCCCGGAGCTGGTCTTCCCGGGGAGAATAGTTGCGATTAAAGTCCAGCCCTGTCTCCCCCACTGCAACCACGTTCGATTGCCTGGCGAGTCGGACAATTTCTTCAAAATGCCGCTGCGAACAGGCGGCGGCGACATGGGGATGATAGCCAGCGGTGCAGCTGAACAGCGCAGGTCTGGTCCGGGCCAGGTCAGCCGCCGCCGCGCTGGATTCGAGGTCGGTGCCGGTGATGATGATGTGAGCAAGGCCTGCGGATTCGGCTCGAGTAATGACTTGGTCCAGGTCATGAGCGAATGACTGGTGGGTCAGATTGGCGCCAATGTCAACGAGTTTCATGGGGTTGGGTACGGTGGTTTGCTTGACGGCTGGAAAGAGGCCGTTGAGTATAGGGAGCCTCGCTAGAAATTAACAGGCTAATGCCCGATAATGCGCAGCTCAGTCATCTTCAACCGTGGAAATTAGCTTGGACGCCAAAGTAAACAAGCAGCAGCTTAACTGGACAGAACTGGGATTTCAGTACCATCGTACCGATTACCGGTTCTGCGCACAGTATTCCTCCGGCAGTTGGAATCGAGGGGAAATGATAGCCAGTGAAGTCATCCAGGTCCACGAAGGTGCGCCGGCCTTGCACTATGCGCAGCAGTGTTTTGAAGGCATGAAGGCACAAACAGCCGCAGATGGACGGGTTCTGTTATTCCGACCGGATCTTAATAGTGAACGTATGAACATGGCGGCATCCAGGCTATTGATGCCGGAAGTGCCCAGGAAAATGTTTATAGACGCGGTCCAGGAGACCGTTAGGGCCAATTATTCCTGGATTCCACCCTACGGTTCCGGCGCCTCCCTATACATTCGGCCCATGTTAATCGGGGTGGGTGAAAACCTGGGCCTGCGACCGGCACAGCAATTTGAATTCAGGGTCTTTGTCTCACCTGTTGGTCCATATTACAAATCTGATGGGCTAGGAGTTATTTCACTAGCGGTCTCGGAAATCGATCGGGCGGCGCCCAACGGCACCGGCTGTTACAAGGTCGGGGCGAATTATGCGGGGGGCTTGCTGGCAACCAGAAAAGCTCAGGACAAGGGTGCCCATGAGGCACTCTATCTGGATTCCGCCGAAGGCCGTTATATCGATGAAGCAGGATCGGCAAACATCGTTATCGCTATGAAAGACGGCTCGTTCATTACCCCGAATTCAAATGCAATTTTACCGAGCATCACCAGAAAATCCCTGATGGTGATTGCCAGGGAACAATTACATCTCAAAACCGAGGCACGACCTATCGACCTGCGGCTGGAAATTTCTCAGTTCGAGGAAGCTGCTGCCTGCGGCACTGCGGCCGTGTTAGCTCCTGTTGGCAGGATACTGGTAGACCAGCAATGGCACGCCATCTATAAGGACGGTCAGACTGTGGGTCCCATCATGCAGGAACTATATGACCGACTAGTAGGCATTCAAATGGGCGAGCTCAGCGACGCATTCGATTGGTGCCACGAAGTAAAATTTTAGGGACTCAACCGAGTTCGATTTCTGAATATTCCAGGGGACGTCGCGCAAGTTTTTTCCACAGAATACTTGACCCGTCTCCAACTTCCCCTTATATATGTGCGCTGCTCGGGTGAGCACAGACCCGATCGTTGATATTAAATGAAGGAACAAATGGCAAAATCCTTAGTAATAGTTGAGTCGCCGGCGAAGGCCAGGACTATTAACAAGTATCTTGGACCAGAGTTCGTGGTCAAATCCAGTGTCGGTCATATCCGTGATCTTCCTACCGGCGGCAGTGGCAAGGCCATCGATACGAAGGCGCGAGCGGCCGCCGCCGCCAAGACCCGGAAGATGGCTCCCGAGGAAAAATTTACCTACAAGAAAAAGAAAGCCAAGGAGCAACTTGTCACTCGAATGGGTATCGACCCAGAGAACGACTGGAAGGCTAATTACCAGATTCTGCCGGGTAAGGAAAAAGTGGTCGCCGAGCTTAAGCGGCTTGCGAAAAATGTCGATAACATCTACCTGGCCACTGACCTCGACCGCGAAGGCGAGGCTATTGCCTGGCATCTGAAGGAAGCCATTGGGGGAGATCCGGCTCGATACAAGCGTGTAGTCTTCAATGAAATCACCAAACGGGCTATCACCGAAGCGTTCTCCGAACCAGGAGAGTTGGACATGCGCTATGTCGAAGCGCAGCAGGCACGCCGATTTCTCGATCGTATCGTCGGCTTCATGGTGTCCCCCTTACTCTGGGCCAAGGTAGCGCGAGGCCTGTCGGCTGGACGGGTGCAATCGGTGGCAGTTCGGCTCGTGGTCGAACGCGAGCAGCAAATCAGAGCCTTCATCCCGGAAGAGTTTTGGGAAGTCTACGCAGACCTCCACACCGATGCCGGGGCGAAGTTACGCTGCCAGGTCGTCAGGCAGTCGGGTGGTAACTTTCGCCCTAATGACAAGGCCAACACCGACGCAGCCTTGGCAATTCTTGAGGACGCACAGTACCAGGTTCTAAAGCGGGAAGATCGACCTACATCTTCCAAGGCCAGGCCGCCATTGATCACGTCGACGCTGCAGCAGGCCGCGAGCACCAGACTGGGCTTTGGGGTTAAGAAGACCATGTTAATGGCGCAGCGTCTATATGAGGCTGGTTACATTACCTATATGCGCACGGACTCCACACATCTGAGTAACGATTCCGTGGACATGTGTCGAAACTTCATCGAAAAAAGCTATGGTGCGCAGTACCTGCCCGAGAATCCTGCCCGTTACAGCTCCAAAGATGGCGCCCAGGAAGCGCACGAGGCCATCAGACCCAGTGATGTGCGGGTCCTGGCAAACCAGCTCAATGCCGTGGAAGCAGATGCGGTACGACTCTACACCCTGATCTGGCAGTTCTTTGTCGCCTGCCAGATGCCCCCCGCCCGTTACCTGAGCAGCACCATCGCCGTCGAGGCGGCGGAATTTGAATTGCGCATCAAGGGTCGCATCATGCAATTCGATGGCTATTTACGAGCCATGCCGTCGAAAGACGAAGATGTGATTTTGCCAAATGTCAAAGTGGGGGAAGTGCTCGAATTGATACAGCTCGACCCGTCACAAAACTTCACCAAACCGCCGCCGCGATATACCGAAGCCAGCCTGGTCAAGGAATTGGAAAAACGAGAAATTGGCAGGCCCTCCACCTATGCCTCCATTATTTCCACGATTCAGGATCGCGGTTACGTTCGGATTGAAAACAAACGCTTCTACGCGCTTAAAATGGGGGACATCGTAGCCGAACGCTTAGTGGAAAGTTTCGCTGAGCTTATGGATTACGACTTCACGGCGAAGATGGAAGACTCGCTGGACGAGGTGGCGGCGGGAGATAAGAACTGGAAGCAATTGCTGAATGAATTCTATGCCGGATTTACCAGTCAGCTGGCAAAAGCGGAAAATGCCGATGGCGGCATGCGCTTGAACAACCCGACAGACACGGATATAAAGTGCCCGAAATGCGGCCGTAATATGCAGATCAGAACGGCTTCGACGGGCGTATTCCTCGGTTGCTCTGGTTATGCATTACCCGCCAAGGAGAGGTGCAAGAGTACACTCAACCTGACTCCCGGCGATGAAGCCATCCGCACCGATACTGCCGAGGAGGCGGAAGCGCAGGAAAATATTCAATTACGACACAAGCATCGATGCGCCTTGTGTAACACCGCCATGGATACCTATCTCATCGACGAAAAACGCAAACTGCACGTCTGTGGTAACAACCCCGATTGCCCGGGATATGAGGTAGAACACGGCGAGTTCAAGATACGGGGCTACGATGGTCCGATTATCGATTGCGACAAGTGTGGCGCCGATATGCAATTGAAGAGTGGCCGCTTCGGCAAGTATTTTGGCTGCAGCAGCGAGGACTGCAAAAATACCCGTAAACTGTTACGCAATGGCGAAGCCGCACCGCCAAAAATGGACCCGGTGGATATGCCGGAGTTGATCTGCGCCACGGTAGACGATCATTATGTACTCAGAGATGGTGCTGCAGGCCTGTTCCTGGCCGCCAGTAAATTCCCCAGGAATCGGGAAACCAGGGCTCCACTGGTGGTAGAGCTGTTGCCACATAAAGATGAGATAGATCCGAAATACAGTTTCCTGTTCGACGCGCCCACCGAGGATAATCAGGGCAACAAGACCTTGATTCGTTTTAGCAGGAAAACCAAGGAACAATACGTGCAGAGCGAAGTGAACAAAAAGGCGACTAGCTGGAAGGCTTTCTATCGGGATGGCAGTTGGCAGATTACCGAAGCTTCGAAGAAGTCGAAGAAAAAATAAGCCCAACCGGGATGGGTGCGGCTGTGTGTCAGCTCCCAGGCCGACACACTACATACCGCGTCGGATCACTCCCACACTCACACCCTCGATCGTGAAATTACTACTGCGAAGGTCTACCTCAATGGCAGGGAAATCTGGATTTTCAGCGACCAGGCGCAGGTAGTTTTTGCTTTTCCCCTTCGCCAGCCTCTTTACGGTGACTTCATCATCGATCCTGGCGACGATAATATCCCCGTTGCGGGCCACGCTGGTCTTATGGACGGCGAGCAGGTCATCCTCGAAGATGCCTATATCGATCATGCTGGTACCTTTTACCGTCAACAGATAATCCGCTGCCGGCGAGAATAGGTCGGGGGGGATATCGCAGTATTCGGCGATGGATTCTGCTGCCAGAATAGGACTGCCGGCAGCAACCTGCCCGATGATGGGCAAGCCCAGTTGCTCGCTGATGGGTATGCGCAAACCCCGGGAAGTTCCCGGCAGCATCTCGATGGCGCCTTTCCGGGCCAGAGCCCGCAGATGCTCTTCCGCCGCATTGGTGGAGCGGAACCCCATCTTCTGTGCGATCTCGGAGCGGGTAGGGGGATAACCGATTTCAGACAGATAGTCTTTAATGAATTGGAGAATCTCTTCCTGTCGAGACGTCAGCTTGTGCATCAGGGTATCCTCAGCAGAATAATACTGTAATTATATACAGTTATCTGATGATAACAAGATAACTTTAGTCCCGAATCTGCGACGCTTCTGACTGCGCTAAAGTAGCATGGGGGCACAGGGACTCATGCTGCGAACAGTACCAGGGTCAGGTCGTGCTTCGGTAAGGGCGCCAGGCGCTAGGGCGGGGTAAATGGGAAGAAAAAATCTGCAGGGCTATAGAATTTGGAAATCATCTCCTAAGTCCATCGAATCGGGCTCGATATCCGACAGCGCACCGGAGAAGTTTTCGGGAACCATGGTCTGATCGGAATAGGCCTGATCTTCTGGATTCAGTTCGAAGGGACTGCGCCAGTCTTCCGGTGCTTCCGCGGTGGTGAGATAAAGTTGCTTCCAGGTGGCGTCGTCGTACTCGCCAACTTCGCCGTCGATGAGTTGATATTCGATGGTGCCACCGTCTTCGTCGAAGGCCACAACTTCAAACAGACTGCCACTGACCAGGTCTTTATACCAGGCGGAAATTTCGGGGGAAAGATCGTTCACTGCCCTGTCTCCAGCCGCAACGGCTTTTAACTATGTAGTCACAATTCCTGTGCCGGTTTCCAACTCCATATTGTTCCCTAGCACTATAGTAACTTTTCACATTAAAAAGAAAGCACTATTTTCCCTTGCAACAATTACTACTTTATTCTTCAAATTAACACTATGATCTAAATTACTGACCTCCCTCAAAAACTAACTTTTTCCGCCTAAAAATTATTTGCAGCAATCTTCGAGTTTCCCGATAGAGAGTAAGCCCTGATAACAATGACTAAATCGAGCCACGCAGTCGGCGTCTTGATGCTGGACCTCGAGGGTCCGTTGTTGACGCCGCTAGAGCAAGAATTATTGCAACGACCCGTGGTCGGAGGCCTGATCCTGTTTAGCAGGAACTATGTGTCTCCGGCTCAGCTGCAGGATCTGGTGGCCGCCATCCGCGAAAGCAATGAAACCCTGCTCATCGCCGTGGATCAGGAGGGCGGTCGGGTACAGCGATTTCGAGAGGGTTTTCTGGCGCTGCCCCCACCCCACGCCTTTGGATTATTGGCCAACACCGATCCCGAGCGCGCCCGGGTCGCCGCACAACTGAGCGGCTGGGCCATGGCGGCGGAATTACTCCAGTATGGAATCGATTGTAGCCTGGCGCCGGTGTTGGACCTTTATCACGCCGATAACCGGGTGATTGCCGACCGGGCTTTTTCCGCGGACGCGGACACCGTAATTTCCCTGGCTCGGGCTTATATCGCGGGCATGAATGAGGCGGGTATGGCGGCAACCGGTAAGCACTTTCCCGGCCATGGTACCGTGGTTGCGGATTCCCATGTCGAGTTGCCTGTCGATCCTCGTTCTTGGGAGGAATTATTAGGGTCCGACTTTAAAGCCTTCGCCGGCTGTATCGATGTGCTCGATGCCGTGATGCCGGCGCACGTAATCTATCCGGCGATAGACACAGAGTGCGCGGGTTATTCAGAGCTCTGGATCAAGCAAAAACTGCGTAAGGAATTGGGTTTTGACGGCGTCGTCTTCAGTGATGACCTGACGATGGTGGCAGCCCATGGCGCCGGCGACGTGGAGGAGCGGGCAAAACTAGCCCTGGCAGCCGGTTGTGACATGGTGCTGGTGTGTAACGATGGTGAATTTGCTATAGCGGTAGCAGATTGGCTCGATGCTGCTAATATTCCTCCCAATGCAGGCTTGCTCCGAATGCGCGGCCGGCCTCAGTATGCAGGCAAAAATCTTTATGAGAGCGCGCGCTGGATTGAGGCTACTGAACAGATGTTGATCCTGACGCACAATAGAGAGAAGGTGAATTAATGCCAGATGGACTTTTTAGCTTGAAAACCCTCAGTGATTTTGGTTGGGGCGTGGAAGTCTTCGTCGCGGTTTTTCTCACCCTGATTGCGCGTTTTTTCGCCATGCGGATTCTCAGGCTGATCGAGAGACGCGCTGAAAAAACCAGTAACATCTGGGATGATGCCTTTCTGGAGGCAGCCAGATCGCCGCTTAGCTGGTTTATTTTAATCATGGGTCTGCTTTGGGCCGTTGGCATCAGTGATGCCTATGTGAGTTCCGAATTGTTTTCAGCCAGCAATCTCGAGCTGGCGCGGGAGCTGACGCTGGTTTACCTGATCGTCATGTTCCTGGTTCGATTCACCACCCTCGCCGAGCACAGGATGAAGCAGAGAATTGAAGCCCAGGACGAAGCTGAACCCGACCAATCCAGGGTAGATCCGACCACCCTGGCCGCCCTCGCCAAGTTACTGCGGCTGGCAATTATCATCTCCGGCGTCCTCATCGCCCTGCCCACGCTGGGCATAGAAATCACGGCGCTGCTGGCATTCGGCGGGGTGGGTGGCATCGCCATCGGCTTCGCCGCCCAGGACCTGCTCGCAAACTTCTTCGGCGGTCTCATGATTTACATGGACCGACCCTTCGCTATCGGGGACTGGATCAGATCCCCGGATCGAGAAATCGAGGGAACCGTGGAGAGCATCGGATGGCGACTGACCGTGGTCCGCACCTTCGACAAACGCCCCCTGTATATTCCAAACTCGGTTTTTAATACGCTGGCGCTGGAAAACCCGTCGCGGATGACTAATCGACGGATCAAGGAAACCATCGGCATTCGCTATCAGGACGCGTCGAAGATGGGGGCGATAGTGGCAGACGTCAAAGACATGCTGCTGAAGCATGAAGAGATCGATAGCGGACAGACTCTGATCGTCAATCTCAACAGCTACGCCGCTTCGTCCCTGGATTTCTTTATTTACACATTTACCAAGACCACAAACTGGATTCGATTTCACGAGATCAAGCAGGATGTGATGCTGAAAATTATCGACATAGTCCTTTCCCATGATGCCGATTTTGCCTTTCCAACCACCACCCTGGACGGGATCGATGTGCTCAGACCCGAACCCGATGCAAATTCCTGATGGAGATTCTAGCGGGCCTGTTTTGATGGCAGGCATGACCGGAGATAACAGGTGACTCCGCAACAAATAAGCGAGGTCAGTCGACGCGCTCACTGTCTCTATAGCGAAGCGGCGGTGGAGCGGGCGCTGGATAATATGGCGGCTGCGATCAGCGCGAAAATCGGCGCCAGCAATCCCATCGTCTTGTGCATCATGAATGGGGGCTTGATCACTACAGGTAAGTTAGCGACCCGACTCGACTTCCCCTTGCAGCTCGACTACCTGCATGCGACCCGCTACCGCGATCAGACCAATGGATCGGATGAGTTGCGCTGGGAGGCCTATCCGAAACTGAACTTATCAAACCGGGTAGTGCTGGTGGTCGACGATATCCTGGATCAAGGTCTTACCCTAGAGCGAGTACTCTCCTATTGTCGAGCGCAGGGCGCAGAGGCGGTTTATGCCGCGGTATTAATCAACAAGGCGCCGGCGCGCAAACTTTCCCCGGTGGTGGCGGACTTTGTCGGCCTGGAAATAGGCGACGACTATGTCTTCGGCTACGGCATGGATTACAAGGGTTACCTGCGTAATGCTGCGGGCATTTTTGCGGTAGCGAAACTGGACCTGTGAGGCGGAGCCTGCAGGGAGACATACGATAATGGAAGCTGGTTTATTCCAGTTCCACCAGTTTCGCGATGCTGGTTAGATACAGAGCGGTCTTCGTGGGCCTGGAGTCCATCGCTGCAAATAACTTTTTATATTGGCCTAACTGCACCGAATGCAATTGAACCTGGGCATCGATAAAGCCCTGCTGGCTCTGGTTTGCGTCGGCCGTGGCCGACTTGTAATCGATGATCCAGCGGGTTCCTGCGGCGTCTATGAAGCAGCGATCCAGCACGTAATTACGCAAGCGCTTGTTTTCAAAGCTGCTCAGGCCCAATTCAGCCTCGCTATCGGCCAGAGCCGCATCGAATATCCAGGCGGATTCGGCTGCCAGCGAGCGCTCTACCGAGTCCTCGATAAAATCCAGGGTGGTCTCCAATTCCTTGCTATCGGCGATGCCACTACGCAGCTGCAGGCGCCAGTAATTGCGCAGACTGGCACTCTCGGGTACAGCACTGCCGCAGCGGACACGGGATTCGAGTTGCCGATGAATGAGGGTTCCCGCCACCGCCTGTTTGCGGCCGCCTACAGGAACTGACTGCCCCTCGGCGCTGGCTTCGTCATTAACCGCCTCCAGTTCGGCAAGGCCTGCCGCGAGGTTTTTTCCCTCCTCGGCAGGCAGGGACAGGGCTCGCCTATAACGTCTGATGGAGGTGATGTCAGCATAGTCGATGGCGACATTCGAGGGCTGCGCCGTCACCGCCAGGGCGGGCTGCTGATCCAGCTCGAACTCGGTTATGCCCTGAGGGTTACGTCGCAGCTCGCGCCAGATTCGTGACAGCAGGCTGTCGGCACGGGGTGCGATTACCCCCTTGCTGTTGCGGGGCAAGCTGGCGAACAGGCTGACGGATTTGCGCGCACGCGTGATGGCAATATAAAGCAGCCGCGTGTCTTCCAACTTATTCTTGTGTTGCTGTTCATGTTGCAAAAGTTTATAGAGCAAGCCTTGATCCGAGCCCGATGCCGACAGCGCCGCAATAAACAGCCGCGCCTGCCCGGACTGGTTCAGGCGTTCATGCCACAGCAATAATGATTTACGGTCGCTGACACCCTGGTTTGCCAGCCCGGGCAAGATGACATGGTCGAACTCGAGACCTTTGGCTTTGTGCATGGTCAAGAGATGGATGCTGTTGCCAGTCGAGTGATCGGCCGTGGCAGGGATGAACGCCAATCTTACTTTGTCTGCGAATTTACTCATGGAGGCGAGACTGCCGCCGGCCTCATTCTGCTCGAGCAGGTCAAAAAAGTGGCTGACGCTGTCCCGCTCAACGGCGTCTGTGGCCAGAGTCTGGCCCCTGAGCAAGTCCCAGGCGGTTTCGATCAGATCGCGAAGTCCAAGTCGGCGATGGGCGGTGACGATGTAGTCCATGATGGCGACGAAGCTCTCCAGGTATTCCTGCGCCACGGCCGAAAGTGCCGCTATGTCGCTGTGTTGCTGCAGGGCGTACCAGATCGATTTCTCACCTGCATGGCTGTGGATGGCATGGAGATCGGCGGTCGTTAAACCACACCAGGGGGCACGAAGAATGGCCAGCCAGGCGATACGATCGCCCCGATTGACTACAGCGGCGGTGAGATTGAGCAGATCCCCAATGATCGGCAGTGTCGTCAAGCGGTCAATATCGGTGGATTGCCACTGGATGTTTGCCGCCCTCAGCTTGGGTATCAACTGCCGCAGATGTGAACGGTAGCGCACCAGAATAGCGACGGATGCATCGCCGTGGTCTGCCTTCAGCTGCAGAATTCTTGCTACGACCCGCTGGGCTTCCAACTCCCGGCCCGCCATAGCCTGGTCACGTTGGTGGCAGATGAGTTCTGTCGTAATACCGACGCCATCGAGGCCGGCATGCACCGATGTTGAGGCAGAGTAGGGCACGGCGCCTCTAGAACTGTTGGCTCTGGCCGGGAAGGCGGTGGAAAAAATACGGTTCACCCAACTCACCAGCTTTTCCTGTGATCTGAAATTGGCCTGCAATGTGAGGGCGTGTAATTTGACGCTGGCTAGGCCATTTTCCCTGACATTCAGATAGATACCCACATTGGCATTTCTAAAGCCATAGCAGGACTGCATGGCATCGCCGACCAGAAACAGGGTGCGGCCATCATCCACCTGCCAGCCACTGGTGAGCTGCTGCAGAATGTCCAGTTGTAGCTGGGACGTGTCTTGAAACTCATCCACCAGGATGTGCTGGATCTTGTGATCCAGCGCCAGGGCGAGGTCCGTTGGGTCGTCGGGGGAGCCGAGGGCGGACCTGGCGGCGGCACTGGTCTGGGAATAATCGATGACTCCCAGGGATCGGAAGGACACCAGCAGTTGAGCGCCTAGATATTCTAGCAGGCGCGTCAGCGCCGATAAAAAATCCCAGTGCCTGGATTCATAGGCTGGATCGGGTAGCTTACGCAAATAGGCCAAGGCCTCAAGTAGATCGTCATTGCCCTGGAGGCTGGCCGCGAGATCATTAAACTGTGCCTTACGTCTCTTGCACAGGGCTTTGAACTCCTTGTCCTGTGACTCCCCGCTGGGGAAACCATTGCGCTTGTCCACCCTCAGCCGCCAGCCATCGGACTGGGTAAGCAACATCTCCACCAGCAGTCTCCAGTAGGGTAGCGCGCTAAGAGATGACCCGGGTAAGGTGAGTAGTGGGGCAAAGTCTTCGACGGCCAGTTTGCTCTCTGCGGCAAGATTTTCAGCCATGAAATTGATGAGCTCGAGCAGTTCCATCTGGCGGCCAATCAGGGCCTCGTGTACCTCGGATGTGGACTCTCGAATCAGTTCCTCGAGACTCTCCTGCAGATACATCCTGGCGTCTTCGAACGAGGATTTAATGCCGAGAACATGGGGCAGCCACTGCTCCCGATTATGCAGCAAGCCGGCTAACAGGGTTTGCACCCGGGCGACATCGTTATCGAGATAGCGCAGGAGCAGTGCCATGTCTTCGGCAAGCGTGCTGTCCTGTTCCAGCAGTACTACGGTGTTGGTGACGGCGGCGGCGAAGCAGGGGCTAATGTCTTCGGCGATGGTGGGATTGCCGCCGAGCCGGGAAAGCACCGGTAGTTGGCTGGCGAGGTAGAAGCAAAAACTGTCGATCGTCTGCACTCGCAGGCGCGAGGGATTATCGAGGATGTGCCAGTCCTTTTCTCTATCTCGCTCGATCACAGGCCTGCAAATTTCGTAGCGCAGCCGATGCAGGGACGAACTGTCGCCGATCTCGCCGGCGCTCAGGGTCCATTTCAGCATGCCGAGGATGCGCTGCCGCATTTCACCCGCGGCTTTTTTGGTAAAGGTAATGGCCAGAACTTCTTCCGGTTGCTCGCAGATGGCCAATAACTTGAGATAACGCAGGGTCAGAAGTTCAGTCTTGCCGGATCCGGCAGGGGCTTGAACGATGTAGGAGGCAGTGACATCCAGTGCCGCATCACGATCAGCCTGATCTGAGAGGCTGGAATTTGTCACGGCGTCTCACCAGAATCGCGACCGGCCTCGATTTCCAATTCCTGAATACGACAGAGCGATTCTAGCTCGCAGTAACGACAGGTGGACCTGCCGTTGACTGGGGAGACATTGGCCTGACCGGCGATAAATTCCCGGGCGATCGCTTCGACTTTTTCTCGCCAGGTCCTACTCAACTCATCCCAGTCCGGATCGTCCACGTTAACACTGCCGCCAGGGCTTAACTGCCGGTGAAAGTTGTCCGCGGCGATGAGGCCGGAATAACTGACATTCTCAATATGGAGATGAGCGACAGTAACGGCGCTGACGGCTTCGGTATGCACATGCGATGCGGCCACGTGATAGAAGGGTAACTGCAAGTCCTCGGGCCTCTGCTCCAGCCAGGACTGATGCCTGATCGCAGTTTTACCGGTCTTGTAGTCGATCAAGGCGAGAGTGTCATCCCCCAGGCTGTCGATGCGATCGATCTTCAAATTCAGCGCCAGGCCTTCAAAATTCCATTGCAGCGATTCCTCCCTGGCGATGACCGTAAAATCTTTGCGTTCACTTTCCAGTTCCATGAACCTCAGTAACAGGGTGTTAATGCGCTCGCTCTCGATCTCGGCAAATTTCGGTGTCATCACCAGCGGATATTTTGCACCCAGGGTCTCCATGGCCACTGCGGTGGCAGCGCTGGCGCGGCGCCGTCGCTCTGCCGGTGACAGCGCCACTAAATCGGACCGACTCTGGATGCCGGCGAACAGGTTTTCCAGGGCCACATGAATCCCTGTGCCCCGGGCCCTGCTGTTGAGGCCAGCCTCGAACTGCGCGCCGGCGACGGCAGCGAGCCGATGTACCGCGAAGGCCCGAAATGGACAGCTCGACTGGTTGCTAATCAAGCTGCTGCCGCCCCGGATCTGTTCGTCACTACGCAGTGCCAGTCCCGGAAGATCCTCGATCGAGAGTGTGGCTTCAATCCCGGGTTTGCCGTCAGTGGCACCGTGCTCCCGTCGATGCAAGGCGGCGTCGGCCAGAGGGAAGTCGGCAATAAAACTGCTGGGGCTGAGTTGTTGTTCGGCGTCTAGGCAATGATGACTGGCGCATAGGGATTGGCTCACCGAGTTGCACAGTACGGCAAAGGATGCCCGCGCCAATTCGAATTGCACTTCACTATGGCTGCCGGGCATCGCCGCCTGTTTCTGTAAATCATAAGGCAGGTAGGGTGATGGACTCGCCGCCTCGGGCCAGTGCCGGTCATCGAATCCCAGCAGCCACAGATGATCGAAGCTAAGACCCACGGCCTCGGTGACGGAGTAAACCGACACCTGGCACCGTGGATCAAACTTCAGGCGCTGGGCTTGTTGCGCGCACAAGGTTTGCATGCGGCTAAGAGCGGTGGCGAAGCTAATCTTGCCCACGGCGACGCTGGCGTTGGCGAATAACTCCAACGCTTCTTGCCATTGATCCAGGATTTCAAGTTCCAGTTTGCCCCTGGCAGTCTGTTGCCAGCCAAAATCGGCCAGCAGTGCAGCGATCTGTCCCACCCAGAATGCGGATGAGGCCAAACCCTTGAGGCTGCGTGCGCGCCTGGCCAGCCCCGCAAAGCCAGCGCCGAGGACCGGGCAGTAATAGTCCCTGGACTGGGAATTAAGCAGCCGTGAAAATTCCGACAGCTGGCAGCGATTACCGAAATTTCGCCGCATGAAGCTCTCCATTTGAATACGTGCTTCTTTTTCCTCCTCGGCGCCGTCGGTAAATGGAGATCGCAAGATTCGGCAAATATCGTCGCTGTCCTGAATTCCACGGCCGAGATTTAACAGCGCGAAGGCATCGTGGATAATCCCGGCATCGATGAGCTTTAGATCTGCCTGGGAGCTATTAAACGGATTACCGTCGTTGGCGCGTATGGGCACGGGGTTAGCCAGCAATTCCCGCTTCAGGATTCGTTGCAGTTG
The DNA here is from genome assembly GCA_913054495.1 of uncultured Gammaproteobacteria bacterium. GTDB lineage: Bacteria > Pseudomonadota > Gammaproteobacteria > Pseudomonadales > Pseudohongiellaceae > UBA9145. The sequence continues at coordinate 35,428 of CAJXIY010000017.1, forward strand.
TTTAAGCTGGGTTTCATCGCGGTTGCTGATGATGCCGATATGGGCGGCGGAATCCGCGCGCGATAGGGTCCGGGCCCATTCCACACAGCGCAGTATTTCCGTGGCTTGATCAGGAAACTCGAAGCGATGGCGGACCAGTGCAGGCGCGGCCTCACTGGTCTGCAGCACCTGCACCGCCGCCACTGCGTCAAGGCTGGCAAACAGTTGCTGGTACAGGGGAGGGGGCTGGTAGAAATTGACCAGATAGACTGCCTCGCCGACGAGGTTAAAAGCCGGCCGATCCAGCGCCGCGAGGAGGATCTGGGTGCAATCTACCAGGTTGATGAGTTGATTTTCTTCGCCGTACTGCCGGTATTGCTCTACCCAGTTCGAGAACGCCGCTACATCTGGAATCGCCGTTGCCCCCGCCAATTCGCGGTGCCCGTCGCCGCTGCTTAACCACTGTTTCAAACTCCGATAACTCTGTCCCACTGCGCGGGCAGTCTGATCCGGATTCAACAAGGGAAGCTCGCTCAGCGAACGCTCTATAATTCCGAGCCAGATGAAATGTTCGGCGACCGCGTCGATCAGTTGCAGATTGCAGAAAGGGGCCAAGGCCCGGTTCGACGCCAGCTCCCACATGTCGCGAATCCAGATATCGATAGCGAACACGCGCGGGGTGCGGAACACCGTGGCACCAGCCTGACTGGCGTGGCTGCACAGGATAGCGTCACGTATCCTGTGATTCGGCACCAGGATAAGGGCGTTCTGCTCGATAGCAGGGAGGAGGGGCTGGAGTTTAAATCTGTTAATCGACATCAAGCTGACGGGTCTTTGGCCGCCGCGCCGACAGACGCAGACCAGTTCAGGAACTCCTGCTTGTCGCCGCGAAAGACGACGCGCTGCAGCTTCTTGTCTAATTGATAGTCGTACATGGGATCGTAGTAATTCTGCAATAGTGACTCGATCCAGAGTCGGTGGGAATCAAATCCACCCGCTTGCGCCTGAATCTGAAGGGCGTCGCGCATCAGCGATGCGATGGTTTCATAGTTTTCGCTTCCCAGGCGTTTCTGAATTCTGGCAAGACTGGTGAGCAGGAAATTCTCAAACACGGCGTCGAAATCCGCGTGCCCCTCGCGCTTGAATTCATGGTAATTAGAGACGATGTAGTCGTTGAGGATTGTATCGACCCTCGAATCCAACGATTCCTCCACCACCGCAATTGGCGCCGCCAGCATCCCCGTGTGAAGAGATTGGGGCAGCGAGACCGAGCCGATGCCCCGGCTTTCGTCCTCGATAAAAACCCTGCTTGCGCTCGCCGCCGGCAAGTTGATTAGGGCCGCCGCAAGATTGTTTTCGAAGTCAATTTGAGAGGGCTGAGGCCGGGCTCTTCTGCCGAAGGCCGAGCCGCGATGATGGGCGATGGCTTCCAGATCGATGCTATTGGACAACTGATTCAGCAGATGGGTTTTGCCCGATCCGGTCTTGCCGGCGACGATGAGAAAATCTGCGGCCGTGGCGATACGGTCTAGGCTACTGATCAGAAATCGGCGCAGGGCCTTATAGCCACCCTCGATTCTCGACACGGAAATATTTTCCTGCCCTAGCCACTGCTGCACGGTTTGTGATCTCAGTCCGCCCCGGAAACAATAGAGCAGGGCTGAGGGATGTTGCTCTAGATAGGCCTGCCAGGCCGATAATCGTCTGCGCCGGTGGTCATCACTTAGCAATTTGTGGCCCAGGGCGATGGCCGCCTCCCTGCCTCGTTGCCGGTAATGAGTCCCTACGGCCTCACGTTCGGCATCATCGAGAAGCGGGAGGTTGCTAGCATGCTGAAAGGCCCCGCGCCGAAATTCTGTTGGCGAACGTACGTCCAGCAACGGTGTACTGTGTTTGAATATGTCGGCGAATGCCTTCGCAGAAATGGTATGGGACATGGAGCGCGAAGCGTGTTGCTCTGGATCAATTGCAATCCCGGATTAGTGTAGCATCTGCTTCTGGGCTAATCCTAGTAGGCTGTTGAAAATCTCTCAGTCGGCATCATACTGGGTTAAAATCTGGTTTAAATTGCGAGTCAGACCAAAATGCCACTGACTCGAGGTGATGACAAGCAGTGACGGAGAACAAGGCCAGGACATCTGATATTGATCCTTTCGAGCTGGTGCGGCGCATCAAATCTCGGGGCCCGGCGCCGGTGCATCTTTGGGATCCGCCGTTCTGTGGCGACATGGATTTGCGGATTGCCAGAGACGGGACCTGGTTTCACGAGGGCACGCCGATCAGACGTCCTGCCATGGTGCGACTCTTTGCCTCCATATTAAGGCTGGACAGCGATCGCTGTTACTACCTGGTGACACCGGTGGAGAAGGTAAGAATTCAGGTGGAGGATTGCCCGTTTGTCGTCATAGCCATGGAAGTGGAAGGCTCTGGCTGCTCTCAAGTGCTGCAATTTGAATCCAATACCGACGAGACAATCATAGCCGGAGAGGATCATCGAATCGTTTTCGAAACAGACGCCATCACGGCCGAACCCCACCCCATCGTGCATGTGCGCAGCGGGCTCAATGCACTGCTTAACCGACCGGTGTTCTACCGCCTGGTCGATCTCGCCCAGACCAGGAACGGCAGGCCAGGCGATAGTCTAGGCGTCTGGAGCGCCGGAGAATTTTTCGAACTAAGTCCCTAGCTGGGCACTAGACAGGACGCCACATCTGCGCC
>CAJXIY010000018.1 GCA_913054495.1 uncultured Gammaproteobacteria bacterium
TGTGTCTCTTAAACTAGGAGGTGGTTAGTCCAAAATGGTTTGACGACGTACAGCCCCACTACCCGAAGAAATACGCTCACCCCCACCGAGTAACTCCAAGCGAGCTTTCGCCCCAACGCATGCTATGATGCACCTTCATGCAGCTAAGGAGACACGACATGCGCGTTACAATCCTTGCGATCATCTGTATGACTATCAGCACGATTGTCACCGCCCAAAACCCCGGCGTCCTCACCGACCTCCTCGAAGCCAACGTCGAAGGTCCTGTCGTCGTGATGGACCTCGTCAAATTCAAACCCGGCGGCGAAGAGAAATACGCCATATACGACGGCATCAGCGAAGAGATACTCAAGAGCCTCGGCGGCGCGGTCGTCTTCCGAGGCAGCGCGCGAAAGGTCGGAACGATCAATCTGAACGGCACCGAAGACGAAGTCGATCACACCACCTGGGACCGCGTGACCTTCCGCAAATACCCCTCCATGCAAGCCGTCATGGTCATGGCTAGCAGCAGCGAATACCAAGGCGCGTTTCCGAATCGCCTTGCCTCCGTCGACGCGTCCTTTGTCTACGCCTTTTCTGGCGAATTGCCTTCCTTCGGAGGCAGCGCTCCTCCGGGTAACTTCCCGATGCCGGTCCTTCCGGCGCCACCAAGCAGCGACACGGTTTACATGCTGAACCTGCTGCGCTTCGCCGGCGATGCCGGTCGCGAACAGTACTTCACCCAATACGGCGCCGCCACGACCCCGTTGATCAGCAAACGCGGCGGCGGTCCCGTCTACTTTCTAAAAGGCGTCGGCCCCGTCATCTCCGATGAAAAAGTCGATCGCCTGATACTCGTCAGGTACCCGTCAACCGACACCTTCCTAGAGATGATCGCAAGCGACGAATACCAAGCGACCGCGCACCTGCGCACCGGCGCTATCGAACTCGGACTACTCTTCCCGTTCTCTTACGAATAATTTCTGGAACCAGGAACAGCCAGCGATGAAGAGACCGACCACCGCCCGTAGTCTCTACTTGCTTGTTCCAATGCTCTGCGCGCTCGTTTCTGCACGGAATAAAAGGGGACAGATTTATTTTGTCCAAAGAAGGCTAAGTAAATGAATCCGTCCCCTTTTCCCTTATGCTGTAGCACATCGAGAATTGATTCCGGATACGATTCACGATACAACGCAGTATGCCAACAATCGGGCTGAGCTGTCGCACGTGCCTTTGCGTTTGGGGTAAAAGCAGTGGGTCTATCCCCTATTTTTAGCAGAGCGTGTAAGATGCGTGTGAGTAATGATGAGCGAGCACAGCTACTAAATAGTCTTGTAGGAGATAAAAATGAGAAATCTAATCAGAAATTTACTTACTGCCACCGTGCTGGTAATACTGGCGGCTTGTGCAGGAGCGCCTGTTAGCCCGGGTGTGGGCATGTGGGATGTGAGTATCAATACACCAGTAGGAGAGCAGTCGGGCGTTTGGACAATCGCCGCCGATGGCACCGGCATCATGGGTAGTGATTTGGGCGATCAGGCTATCGAAGGAATCATCTTGGAAGGTAACAGCATCAGTTTTGACGTGGATATCGATGCAGGCGGTCAAAGCCTGAGCCTGAGTTTCTCAGGAACTGTGGAGGGAGATACTCTGTCTGGAGACTTCTCCAGTGACTTTGGTGATTTTAGCGTAATGGGTACGAGACAGTAGACTAGAGAGCTGCAGCAAGAATTGCTCTGAGATGATCGCTAGTGGTACGCATTATCACCGTGACCCCTGTGCCAGCGCCATTCTCCCCAGCCTTGTTGGCTGCCGGCTAAATTAAGGGACAGACCACGTTTTCAGTTGGAGAAGTTTTAGCTGATGTCAGGAATTGTAAAACGTGGTCTGTCCTTTATTTTTTACTATTTTTTCTTGGCTTTGAAGGTGCCACTCACCAAGCCGCCCGCGATGTCGAGTGTACCCGACCAAACACCTTCTCCATCGACTGTGCCCTTGTAAATCACCGGGGCCGACTGGCCCTGTAAGTCTGCCTCGAACGAAATCGTGACGTTGCTTCCATCCACCATACCGGTAATATCATTCTCACCGAGGGCGTCGGACGAATAGTGTCCGGTGAGTTTCATGCCCTCCTGAACTAGCGTGAGTTCAGGCATGGTAATGCCCTGATCGCTCGATACTTCCAAGGTCCATGAGCCGGTCATGTTCGTCTGTGCGCTGGACTGGGCGACGACGGCAAACATGATTGCAATCGCTGCAATCAGTGTACCTGCGAACCGTATGTTGTTGTGTCTCATCTGTGTCTCCTGTGCCTATATGATTGGCTTAGTGTGTAGTGGAAGACTAATAGCTATCTCCATTCGAGTCCACGCCTCTAAAACAGGGGCAGACCACGTTTTTCGATTTCTGAGATAGGCTGAAGCTGCACTCCCGCAGAAGCGTGGTCTGTCCCCTTGAGGTTATTCGATTCACATATTCCTGGTTAACTAGGAACGTTCAAAGCATCTGAAAGTTAAACAAACAAACTATTCGTGTCTCCAATGTTAATCGGTTTTACACTGCCTGCAATAGTCCAAGGACGATACTGTCCTAACTTTCAAATACGGCGATATTCATCTGGCCTTCCAGACCTGAGCTGCGATTTCCACTAATGGCTTGATACTCTTCAGATTGGGCCATCTGTAATAGGGCGCGCGGATTCGGGTAGCGAACCATAGCAATCCTGTCCCATTCGGCACCACCGATTAACGTGGTCTGGCATTCGCCGGAAAATGTCCTGGGCGATGACATGCAACCGGATTTAGATGTCAACGAAGCAGTCAGTGCGGTTGACCGACTCAATGGCGAAGGTGTTAGTGCGGGGAAATTGGTGAGGATACACGGCATTGCCTTTCCGAATATATTCATGGGCCCGCAAAGATTTCAAGAGACAGGCAATAAATACATCTCCTACATGCTTGCACTAACGCAGAGAAATGGAGGTACTTTTGAAATTGTAGATTTTGCTTGGAATAGTCAAATCGATAGAAGTTCGGAAGAACGCTTGTCAGTTCAGTCCCCACAAGTTCCGTTTCGGGAGTTCGTACACAACTTGATTGCAAATACCATATATGGCGTCGCAATGCATGAAGATGTAAGAGACATAATGATCACAACGAATATGCCCAACACTACGGTGTCGGCAACCCTTCAACGCGTAGGCGAAGTACATAATCTGAATATTGAGCGACAGGGTGACGTCTTTTACGTCGCTTCCCGCTCCGGTGAATAGTGCAAAGCTTGCGAATAGGCCTCAATATGTTAGCTGCTCCATTAACCTGCAGGTTCAAAACCAGTTGCTCCCCAAGCAATGACCTCAGGTCACCTGATCGTCGGAATATCACTCACGCTACCCTACCTTCCTGAACAAAGGGCCTGTTGGAAGCCTTATCTGGGCTAGGGCAGCCGACAGACAAAATTTTCTGCCTCATCGATACTTCCTGTCCCTGTATAAACAGCCTCCTCAGGAAATGGGCACAGCGGGCGCGAGCGGTCTACTTCGCCATCGGTTCGATGTACGGCAATAATACTGTCCGGCGCCTCGCCCCTTTCGACCCAGGCCTCGAGGGTTGAAATCATATCGAAGCTGTTGGGCCCGGGTCCGCCGGCGCAGTGAGCCATCCCCGGCGCCATAAACAGCCGATAGGAGTCATGAAGTTTGTCGCGCCCGCCCAGGGATTCGGTTACCCGTTGATAGTATTGGGTGGCATTGGTGGGTGAGATTTGTGGATCACTCCAGCCATGGTATTGAATCAGTTTACCTCCGGCCTCGAAATACGGACTGAGATCGGCGTCCAGGGCGTTCAGGGTATTGGCGTCCATCGCTTCGGCCTTTGCAATATCGACTTCGAAATTGAAGCGGTCGATGGTCCATTCGGGATCGCCGTATACCAGGTACTTGTATTGCTCCATGCCGGTGTCTCTCGCCGACCGGGTCCATCCCAGGTCTGTCCATCCCGGTTCACTGCCGGGCAGAAGTCCGGTAATTGCACGTCCAGTGGCAGGATTAAGCGGAGAAGAATAAAGCATGCGCACGGTGTTCACTTGCGTCGTTGTCAGGCATGAGGAAGATTTTTCGCCCGAACATTGCAAGACACCCGGATCAAACTCGCATTGTTGAGGCTTGCCGATGAGGCCATCTTTCACGCCGTCGGCAGCGTCGCAGGAATTCAGCGCAGCCCGATGCACCAATTCTCTATCCACCCCGGACAGGCGTGCCGAGGCATTGGCCTCGAGTATTTTTGCTACCCGCAGTGCAGCCGCGGCGCGACCGGTCCAGTCGAGCCCAGGCGCCCCGGCGATGATGCCATCATAGTCTTCAGGAAAGCGTTGGGCCTCCTGCATGGCCTGGCGACCGCCGGCAGAACAGCCGTTCCAATAGGAGTGACGCGGCCCCTGCCCGTAGTATGCCGCAACGATGGTCTTGGAAGCCACGGTCATTTCATGCACCGCCCGCCAGCCAAAATCTATCACCTTTTCCGGATGATTCAATCCAAAACTGGCCGTATTGCCGAGATGGCCGGTATCGGTTGAACTGCTTGCATAACCACGTCCAAGCGGATCTACCATCGCGCGATAACGAACGTTGCCCCTGAACGCGCCATTTCCCACCGCCAGAAACTTGCCATTCCAGCCATCGGTGGGCAGCCAGATTTCCATTTTGATGTCGGAGTCGCTGCTGGGCTGCAAGTTGACGGCAACACGGCAAAATGCGGGTAGTCCCTGGTAAATTCTATTTCGCCTCTGCGCCGCAGGACTGGTATCCCTCGCGGCTCGGTTATTTGCCGAAGGCGGCAAAAATTCCCCGGCGGCGACTATCTCGGCGACGGAAACAGTGGCATCGGGCAGGTTCAGGGAAGTGAGATCGAGACAATATTGGGGAGCTCTCTCCGCGGCCATGGATATTACACTGCCGAATAAAAACAACGCTGTTGCAGCCATTTTTATCAGGTCTTTGCCGGTGAATTGTTTGTTCATAATGTGGCTGCCCGTTGTTGGCGATTAAAGTTGATACACGATGGGGCCAAAGCAGAATCAGTCGATTACCGGCGTCTGGCCAGGAGTCGGCATTAGAGCGTTCAATTGGCGCCTTTGTAAAGCGTAAACCGCGTCTCTGCTCCCCAGAGAATGGGGCCGAGGCGGTGGAATTACTCGATCACATTAATCAATGCGTAGGTGATTGAAGTTCCGGGCGCAGTCAACATCTGGTGCCACACCCGCGCAGGAACGTGCAGCATGTCACCGGCGGTGACCTGGAATTCCATAGCTCCCTCGAGTCGTGGCCTCTGCTCTTCGGGAGGCAGGCCATCTATCCAGTTCACTCTTTCCCCGCCGATCCAGGCTGTTCCCGAACCGTTCAGGATGATATAGATGTCCCACTTGGCAGCATGGATCTCAGGTTGCGTGTAGCCGGAGCGGTGGATGATCTGCACGTCGTGGCTGCGATGAGCAGCCTGTGGCAAGATACTGGTATAGGTGAACAGCGTACCCCAAATGCGGCTGCCGTCCTCCAGCTGCTGCTCGAGCTCGCTTTGAATCGCCGCAAAGGCCTCCGCATCCCAATGCATGTACTCAGAGGGACGGGGTTCGACAGGAATACCTTCGAACAGATTCTGAGCCCGTACATTGCCGGTGCTTGCGAGGCAGGCAAGAAGTGTGAGTGAATAGAGAAATTGCATGGGAGCACCTCCGATAAATGTGGGCTAGCTGCTTATTGATCCCGCCTTGGCCGCTCCAGCGGATATTCTCGGGATCTTGTGCTAGATATTTATACCGACGAGTCCAGGAAGAATAGTAGCTATGGGGATTGAAGTCCATCGAACTTAGTGCTCGAATTTACGTGGCCAAAACCGCTATCAAGATGGCGCTCTGACCTGGAATTTGTAGAATGAATAATGGCTGTTTATACCGAACTCACAGAACAACAAATTGGCGATTTACTCAGCGCCTATGAACTGGGTGACTTGCAAAGTTTTCGTGGCGCCAGCGATGGCATTGAAAATACCACCTATTTTTTAAGCCTCGATAGTGGCGCGGAGCTGGTGTTAACGCTATTTGAATCTCTCAGCAAGGATGCCTTGCTTTTTTACATCGAATTCACCAGCGCCTTGCATAATAAGGACTTGCCGGTGCCCTGTCCCTTAAGAGATAAGCTTGGTTTTGCATTACAAACTCTGATGGCCAAACCTGTATTAATATTCCCCCGCGTTGCAGGCGAACATTTACGACAACCCGGCATTGAAGAAGTTCGAAAAATGGCGGTGGTGTTAGGGAAAATTCATCAACACAGTTTGAGCTTGTCCTTGCAACATCCGAATCCGCAGGGTCTAGAGTGGATGCAACGAACCTGGGCTATTGTCAGCTCCTCCCTCTCGGAACAGGAAAACCAGATGCTTGCTGAGCAGTTAAGATTGAAAGAGAAACATCTGGCCCTGGATCTGCCCCGGGCAGTGATTCATGGAGATCTCTTCCGAGACAACGTTCTATTTTTTGACGGTGAAATCTCCGGAGTTATCGATTTTTACAGTGCCGGTACCGATAGCTTGTTACTGGATATGGCTATCGCGGTGAACGATTGGTGTACCGATGCCCAGGGCCTGGTCAATGCAGAGAAGCGCATTGCATTCATACACGCTTATGAAAGCCAGCGTAGGCTTAGCTCCGAAGAACATAAATACTGGCAACAGGCGCAACAGCTGGCGGCGACCTGCTTTTGGTTGTCACGGCAACATCAACAGGTGCAGGTCTGGCAGGGGGCTGAACAGGTTCTTAAAGACCCTGAATCTTGCAAGAAGCTATTACTTCAGCATCTAAACCGGCTTTAAATGGGAATAATTGCAATCGTATCGGGGCCACAGGCAGGCAGTCGAGGAAGCAGTCATCATGAACATAGAACCAAATGGCAGAGTCCAACGCTTCATAGCAGACATTTTATCTGTCGACGACATCAGGGGCGGAATACTCGTTTCTTTGCGAGAAATGATTCTGCAAGCAAGCCCCGGTGTGCGTGAGAAAATCATGTACGGTGGTATCGTTTACATCGTCGATTCCGAATTAATATCCGGGATTTTTGTCAGGAAAAAACATGTTTCTCTCGAATTTGGTTTCGGCATGAAAATGTCGGACCCGGAAGGATTTTTAGAAGGCAGTGGTAAATATAGACGACATCTGAAGCTCATGCATGAAGACGACATTGCGAACAAAAATGCAGCGCCCTTCGTGATTCAAGCATTGCCTAAGCTCGGAAAAAATCTGCTGCCGGGTTAAAGCAGACCTTGGGACCAAATTATTTTATACTTCGTCTCAAAATAAGATAGCAGGTAATTGTATGAATATTTCAGAATCCACCGGCGCCAAACTCCGGAACGACACAGCGATACAACTGTCTGGGCCGATCAGTCGCAGGCTTGCAATCACAGCCGTGGTTGCCCTGGGCATGGGCTGCACGCCCGCACAACAAGACCTCACTACTACCGCTACCTACATCCGTACCACGTCCTATGCCGCCCAGAACCGGCCGGACGTGAGAGGCATGAAAGGCGCGGTGTCTGCCGATCATCCTCTGGCGGCGCAGGCAGGCCTGCGGGTCTTGCAGGAGGGTGGCAATGCTACCGACGCTATCATCGCCATGGCTGGGGTGTTGGCGGTGGTAAGACCACATATGAATGGTATCGGCGGCGACGCCTTCGGAATTTTTTACGATGGTGGGAGCGGCGAGGTTACGGCGCTTAATGCCAGTGGTAGAGCGGGTCAACTGGCTACACCGGAATTCTTTCGGGCGGCGGGTGTGGAGAGAATTCCCAGCTCGGGAGCCCTCTCCGTAAGCGTGCCCGGAGCCGTGGCCGGTTGGGAGGATGCCCATGCAAGATACGGCACCATGGATTTTCAATCCCTGCTCGCTCCCGCGATAGACTACGCAAAAAATGGCTTTTCAGTTTCGACGCGCCTGGCAATGGATTTCGAAGAGCAGGGGCGCTCACTCAACCAGGCCGGTCGCGATCTCTATTTGCCCGGTGGTGCCGCGCCGGCGGTGGGAACGCTGCTCAAGAACGAGGCCCTGGCCGCCTCGCTGGATACCATAGCGCGAGAAGGCAAGGCCGCATATTACCAAGGGGCAATCGCACAGCATCTCGCCGCTTTTATCACCGAGCAGGGTGGTTATCTCCGCGCCAACGATTTTGCCAGTCACAGCTCCACCTGGGTAGAGCCGCTACGGGGTGATTATCTCGGACACAGCTTCCTGGTCATGCCACCGAATACCCAGGGAGTGGCACAACTGTCGCTGATGGAAATGTCGAAGTCTCATCCGATTGGCTCACTCGGGCATAACAGCGCCGAATACCTGCACACATTAATCGAACTGAAGAAGCTCGCCTTCGCAGATCGCGATCGCTGGATTGCCGACCCTGAGCTTGCCGTAGTGCCCGTCGATCGACTGCTGGATGCACAATACCTGCGCCAGCGTGCCAGCCTGGTCGATGCCGGCCGGGCCGCGGAGTCGGTAGCGCCAGGCTTCGGGGATGAAATATTCGCAGGTGGAGACAAGGACAGGGACGATGCCGGAGATACCGTTTACCTGACCGCGGTGGATCGATGGGGTAATGCGGTGAGCTGGATTCAGAGTAATTTTGCCGGCTTCGGTTCCGGACTGCTCGATACCGAGACTGGAATCCTGTTACACAATCGCGGCGCCCTGTTCTCGCTGCAGTCCGGCCACCCCAATGAAGTAGGTCCGGGGAAGCGCCCCTATCACACGCTCTCACCACTTATGGCTCTGTACCCGAATGGTGGCTTTGCGTTTACCATGGGCACACCGGGTGGCGACAGCCAGACCCAGTCACTGCTGCAGATCGTGAACAACATGCTGCTGTTCGGCATGACACCGCAGCAGGCGATCGAAGCGCCGCGTTTTCGCTCTTCCGGCGGGCTAGCGGTTGCCATCGAGGATCGGGTTGCGCCCGAGGCGCTGGCCGGGCTCGAATCACGGGGCCATAATCTCCGGGTCATCGCCGGCTGGACCGCGACCTTCGGTGGCGCACAGATGATCTTCTATGATCCAGCCACGAAGGTGCTCACGGCGGCCGCCGACCCGCGCCGCGAAGCTTATTCGCTCGCCTACTAGATCCTTACTCAAAGCGATCGAGCGAGTGAGCGAGAAACCCATTATCGAACACAGAATCGAAGCTGGAACAGTCATGGCTGCGACGAAAAAACGGAACACCCTGATCGCGATCATAGGTGCCTTTGTGTTGCTGGCATGCGCACCACAAGGCGAGGAATCGGTACCGAGGACCAGTCTGACCCTGGATGAAGTCACCGTCGGCGAATTGCAGGAGATGATGCAGGCTGGTGACCTGAGCTCCGTGCAGTTGGTGGACTACTATATCGATCGTATCGCACAGCTGGACCCGCAGCTGAATTCCATATTGGAGATCAATCCCGACGTTCACGAGATCGCACGGGCCCTCGATGCGGAACGTCTCGGCGGCCAGATTCGATCGGCGCTCCACGGCATACCGGTACTGTTGAAGGACAATATCGACACCGCCGACAACATGCACACAACCGCCGGCAGCCTGGCATTGCTGGATGCGCCCACACCCGCCGAGGATGCTTTTCTGGTCCGGCGTCTGCGAGCGGCGGGTGCGATTATCCTCGGCAAGACCAATCTCAGCGAATGGGCGAACTTTCGCTCCACCAGTTCATCCAGTGGCTGGTCTGGACGCGGAGGGCAAACTCATAATCCCTACCTGCTGGATCGTTCACCCTGCGGTTCCAGTTCCGGCTCGGGGGTCGCTGTCGCGGCTAACCTGACCGTGCTTGCCGTTGGCACCGAAACCGATGGCTCCGTGGTTTGTCCGGCGGCATTCAACGGCATTGTCGGCATCAAGCCAAGCCTGGGTCTGGTCTCACGCAGCGGCATCATACCCATTGCTTTCAGTGGCCAAAACTCTGCAACTCAGTTATGAATCGCTTACTGAGCCCGATCCATCGGCAACCGCACCGCCAAGGCTCTCGTTCCAGGCTTACAATGAGCTGGTTGGGTTACCGGACTACGAGTGATAATGGCCTCTGGTTTGATTTAGCACTCAGTCTGACCCGGCGTTTCGAGCCCAGTCCGCAACTCCTCCTTCTCGGGGTATTGGCACCTCCCGAATGCGTTCCGGCACATCGTCATACTCCAGCCGCAATGCCTTGCAGCACACCGCATGCAGGTTGTAGCCCATGACATGGTAGGTGAGTTCTAGGATATCCTCGTCTGAAAGAAAGGAGTGCAGGGCTTCGAATAGCTCATCCGGCGCGCGACCACCCTGTAGAATGAGTGCGTCGGTCCAGGCGAGAATGGCGCGTTCTTTTTCATCGAAATGCTCGGAGACAGACCAGTACGGAATTGCCGCGATCTTCTCATCAGTTATCCCGAAGCGCCGTGCGGCCTTGCAGTGCTGGGAGAAAACAAACTGGCTGCCCTGGGTGTAACCCGTCCGCAGAATGCCCAGTTCTCGAACACGCCCATCGAGCTGGCTGACGCTCTTGTCTGCAAACATGCCGAACATACCGAAGTGATTCGTTGCGTGTTCAAATATATAGGGCACCAGAGCAAACACGGTCCACCAGTTACCCGGTGTACCTGTCGCAGTACCCGGTTCTTCTACCGGGTCCCGGTCACCGAAGAGTGCCTCGTAATATTTTCGGACCTTCTCACTCGCGTCTTTCCTGGATACTTGTCTTAGCCTCGGCATAGGTGCTCCCGTTATCAATCTGCGTTGTGTGTTGTTAGAACCAGGTTGGAAATGTATTGACTTTGCAGGGAGATTGTCAATGATGAAGTATTATAATTCGATATAGAGGAACAACCATGCTTGCCAATGAAAAATTTGAAATACGCGGAGTGAATCATCTGGCGCTCGTGTGTAAGGACATGCAGCGCACGGTCGATTTTTATTCGGGTCTATTAGGCATGCCGCTGACCAAGACCATCGACTTGCCGAATGGCATGGGTCAGCACTTCTTCTTCGATATCGGCAATGGGGATTCGCTTGCGTTCTTCTGGTTCCCCGATGCGCCCGAGAGTCAACCCGGCATTACCCACCCAGCGGCGATGGTCGGCGGTGGATCGATTGCCTCGGCACATGCCTCAATGAATCATGTCGCATTCGATGTGCCGGAGGACAAGATCGAGGAATACCAGCAGAAGCTGGAGCAGGCAGGCATCGAAGTCACCAAGGTGGTGAACCACGATGACTCACCCATGCAGGCCAGTCCTACCATTACCGATACGACGTTTGTCCGTTCAGTTTATTTCCGGGATCCGGACGGCATCATGCTGGAGTTCGCCTCCTGGACCAGGGAGTTTGATGAACGCGACGTCAACTGCGAACCGGCGACGGCGGCATAGGAATCAAAGGGGATATCTCAGTCTCCGACCCCTTTGATCTGACCGCCTGATCTCACGGGCTGGGTCAACTTCAATCAGAACCGAGATGTTTGCTGGGGGAAGACGCAGCGAACTACCAAGGCAGTTCGCCAACGTCATTAAATCATCCTCGGGATCAATGCGCCCCGCTGGAAATATTGCTATTTCCATCCGGTAATGCCATGGCAGTCAGGGAAGAGCCGGTTTGCAATATCAGATATTGCCTGCCCTCATGCACCCAGGAACTCATGCCGTAACGGCTTCCCGCCGGGGCTTCGATCGCACCCAACTGTGCGCCGGTGGCTTTATCGATGGCGTAAAGCATGTCCGTGCCGTCACCGGCGGTGTTCCCGTAGATCAACATGGTTTCGGTGATCATCATCGGTCCCGCTCTGCCGGAACCGGTATTGCCGATGTCCACGCCTTCCAGCTCTGGCAGGTTCTTGATGCGGTCGGGGGTCTCACCTGCCGGTATCATCCACAAATGCTCACCGCTGTTCATGTCGATAGCGGTGATGCGGCTATAGGGTGGTTTCCACAAGGGTATGCCCAGGGGATGTCGGGGACGCGGTCCGCCGTTGGCGGCAGCGTAGCGAGACAGCGTGACACCGGTTGGTTCCTCATAATAGGTGTCAGCTTCTTCTCCGGTAACCAGTTGCCGCGAGCCACAACCGGAGCTGGAAATGATATACATGATGCCGGTATTGGGGTCAGCAGATGATGGGTGGGTGATGTTCACCGCACCCGCAGGGCACTGAATAGAAGCCAGTTTGCCTTGGGGATTATTTCGCTGCAGGGGGGGATTAAAAACCCCGCCCAGCTGATATTCTGCCACGGCTTCCAGCGCCATGCGTTTGATTTCCGGTGTGAAGTCCACTAGGCCGTCTTCGGTCAGACCCTGCATATCGAAAGGCGCAGGTTTGGTGGGATTCGGCTGCGTTGCCGCCAGTTTCTCACCCGGCACCATCGATTGTTCCACCGGCTCTTCCACGATGGGCCAGATCGGCTCGCCGGTTTCCCGGTTAAACACATAGGTCCTGCCTTGCTTCGTGGCCTGAGCGACGATGGGGGTCAAGCCGCTCGCAGTCTGCACATCCAACAGGATAGGCGCCGTCGGCGTATCGTAGTTCCAGATATCATGGTGTACCAGCTGGTAGTGCCATGCGCGTTCGCCGGTTCTGGCGTGCAATGCGATCAAGCTGGTGCTGTAGAGGTTGTCACCGGGACTATGACCGCCATAGTAATCGATGGTGACGCCGTTAGTGGGTATGAAAACCAGCCCCAGTTCCTCGTCGGCGGAGATGGGAGCCCAGGAAGAGATGTCGCCGGTGGTGCGCCAGGCATCGTTTTCCCAGGTTTCATGTCCGTATTCACCCGGTTGTGGAATGACATTGAATTTCCACAGGAACTCGCCGGTCTTGGCATCGTAGCCCAGGATGTCGCCGGCTACATTTTCGATTCTCGATTGGTTATAACCTTGCTCGGCAGAATTACCGACAACTACCACGCCATTGACAACAATAGGTGGCGAGGAGGAGGTGATATAACCCCGCTCAAGCGGAATACCCTCGTAGGGATCATAGGGATGACCGAGGTCCGCCAGCAGATCGACGACGCCGGTTTTCGGAAAGCCATCGATAGGAACCGGCTTACCAAATCCTTCCAGCGGTTGCCCGGTTTCTGCATCCAGGGCGGTGAGGAAAAATCCCGGAGAAATAATATAGATGACGTCACGGCCGTCGACCTGGCCGTAGCCCACGCCTTTGCCGTAGTCCGCCCGCATGGAATATTCCCAGCGGCCGGTATCCGGCTCGCGATAGGACCAGATAGTCGCGCCGGTTTTCGGATCGATGGCAACGACGTGGCGGCGTGCGCCGGCTACGGTGTAGAGTCTGCCGTTGATGTAACTGGGCGTGGATCTGCCGCTCACCGCCTCAAAACTGGCGCCGTCCCATTCCCAGGCCACCTCCAGATCCGAGAAATTACTCGCGTCGATTTGGCTGGCTGGAGAATAACGGGTGTGGGCAAAATCGCCGCCAAGGGTCGTCCACTCCACGGTGTCCTGGGCTAGGCTAGCGGCCGAAAACAGTACTGCGGCGGCGACAATAGAAAATTGATTAATCGTTCTTAATAAGAAAGGCGTGGTCGGATTTGTTTTCATCATTTTTTCCCCTCGCATGAACTTACGGTGCCAATTATTCTGAATAAACTGCCTTGTTATAATTAGACTGTTTTCGAGACTATCGCAGTCGAGTTGCTGTGTCATCAAGGATTTATTAACTGATCTTGCGCGACGCTGCCATTACTGTGCTGCGTCGAAGTCACCGGCGTCGTGGCGCTCGGATAACCGGGTTTCCTCGGGTCCCCACACTCGGTTAACGCGCCGACCGCGCTGCACTGTAGGACGTGCTTCGATTTCTGTTGCCCAACGCACAACGTGTTTATAGGCCGCCACGTCGAGAAATTTTGCCGCATCGTAAATATTGTGTAGTACCAAGGCACCATACCAGGCATAAGTTGCTATGTCGGCGATGTTGTATTCGTCACCGCATAGATAGCGACGCTGAGCCAGATTCTGGTCCAGCACATCCAGTTGGCGCTTTACCTCCATGGCGTAACGGTTGATCGGGTACTCAAACTTTTCTGGCGCGTAGGCATAGAAGTGACCAAATCCTCCACCCAGATAGGGGGCGGCGCCCATTTGCCACATTAGCCAGGACAGGCATTCCGCGCGGGCGGCAGAATCTTCAGGATAAAATTCGCCGAATTTCTCGGCCAGATAGATGAGGATCGCACCGGATTCGAAAACCCGCGTGGCCGGATTGGTACTGCGGTCGAGTAATGCGGGGATTTTGGAGTTGGGGTTGATGGCAACGAAGCCACTGCCAAACTGATTACCTTCGGCGATGTTGATCAGATAGGCATCGTATTCGGCACCCGTGTGTCCCAGCGCCAGCAGTTCTTCCAGCATGACGGTGACCTTGACGCCGTTGGGAGTTGCCAGCGAATAAAGCTGCATGGGGTGTTTGCCCACCGGTAAAATCTTCTCACCGGTTGCGCCGGCAACGGGCCGATTAATGCTGGCAAAAGTACCGCCACTTTCCTGATCCCAAAGCCAGACTTCGGGTGGTGTGTACTGCGCCATCTAGTGGAAGTCCCTGGCATTCATACTTCGTTGCGTCCGGCCGCGGAAATCATGTAATCGGCGGCCCTGAACGCCAGCGCCATAATCGTCATGGTAGGTTGCCCCCGACCACCGGTGACGAGGCTGCTACCATCCACCATGAATAGATTCGGTACATCGTGGCTGCGATTATTGCGATCCACCACGGAGGTTGTCGCATCGTTGCCCATGCGGCAGGTACCCAGCAGATGCACGTTGCCCTCGGTTTCGGTGATAGGCCTCGATGTCACCTGCTTAGCCCCGGCAGCATCCAACAACTCTAGTGAACGTTCCAGAAAGAATCTCATCGTCGCTATATCATCGGGATGGTCCTTGTAGGTACAGCGCAGCGCGGGGCGGCCCCACTTGTCTCGCAGATCGGGGTCGAGTGTCACGGTATTCGTCGCCAGTGGTAGAGAGGTGGAATGCCCGTTAAAAGCCGCGGTATGGGTGAATTCTTCGGCCAGTGAGTGCTTGTATTCACTGCCCCAATTGGGACCACCAAACAGGCTTCCGCTCAGCCCGGTTCCCAGCGGAAGCCCGTTCGAGGGATGGCGCGAATCGATACCGCCACCACCGTAAAATCCCAGGCTGGGATCGAGGCTGTAGAAGTCATGCATGACCCGGGTGGTGGGTACGCTCTTGAATGCATTGACCGGTTCATCGAACAGACCGGTAGCCGAAGACGCGCCGTTGAACATCAGGTTCTGGCCAACTACACCACTGGAATTCGCCAGCCCGTCCGGGAACTGGCTCGATTCTGACAACAGCAATAACCTGGGTGTCTCGGCCCCATTGGCGCACAACACCACGGCGTTGGCGCGTTGTGACTGTTCGCGACCATCTTCCTCCCAGTAGACAACTTCGTTAGCGCGACCAGCAGCATCTGTATTTATCCTGGCGGCAGTGCAGAGCGTTCTGAGTTCGCAGTTGCCCGTTGCCAGCGCCAGCGGAATCATGGCGGCCATCGAGGAAGATTTAGCATCTACCTCGCAGCCGAATCCGTTGCAGAAGCCACAGTGTATGCAAGCCGGTCGGCCGTTGTGAACTTGGGAGAGTATAGCCACCGGTGCCGGATAGGGGGTGTAGCCTAACTGTTTGGCGGCGCGTTCTAACAATACCCCCGATGCCTTAACTGGCATCGGCGGGCAGGGATAGCCGCGAGAGCGTGGGGGGTCCCAGGGTCCTGCCAGGCCAGAAACACCGACTTCCCAATCCACTTTCGTATAGTAAGGTTCGAGGTCGTCATAGGTGATGGGCCAATCGGAAAAAGTGGTGCCGGCAATAGGACCGAGCAGGCTCGCCTCGATAAAATCCACCTCGCGAAAGCGCCAGAAATTACCGGAAAAATGCACGCTGCTACCGCCCACATTGTGGGCGTAGCCGAGCGCCGATTCGACTAACACGGCGGTGTCAATTTCGGTCTTGCGAAATGTCTGGGGGTGACCCTGTCGCGCTCCCCAGACTAGGTCGTTGTTATGCTTATAACCCCATTCGTCGTGCTTAAAGTCGGCCGCGCGTAGATGCGGACCCTGCTCCAGTACTACCACCGAATGGCCCGCTGCAGACAATTCTTTGGCGACCACGCCACCGGCCGCACCGGAACCAATGATGATAAAATCCACAGGCTCCGAAGTGGGAAAAGGTGCCTGTGCCATCGCTATGCTCCCTTGTCCGCATAGTCGGCATCGTAATAGCCATAGGGTGACTGCCAGACATGCCGGTCTTCGAAACCCAATAACTGGTAGCCTATGTTGTCACGATTGCCGCCGTATTCCGGCAGGGAAAACATGCCGGCCACGGTGAGATATCGAATCGTGGCGAAAAATGCAGACGCTTCGATGTCAGTCAGCAATCGATCTTGCTGCTCCGCTTGCAGTTCATAAAAGTGCGTAACAGCGAAACGCATTTCAGCAGCAGCTTGAAGTTCGGTTAATCCGCGCCGAAGAATTTCATGCTCCGCTTCCCGGCCATCACCCAGTACCTTGTCGATAAAATAGATAACGCCCGCCTCGGTAGCGCCTGGCGTGGCGTCGGTGGGAATGATGCGTGCAGCGATGGCGGTAAACTCCATTGCCTCTTCTGCACTCAGCGTAGTGAATTCCCCTTCGCCAAGCCGCGCTTCCTGCGCGCGTTCGCAGGAAGTCAGAATCATCGGTAGGGTCAAGACGATACAGGAGCCGCGGGCGGCATTTCCGGCCGACCTGAGAAAGGCCCGGCGAGAGTATTGAGTTGGTGTCACGGCAGCTTACCCCCAAGAGAATCATCGCCAGAATGGCTACTGCTATTAAGAAGGGATCGAGTCTAGCATAAGCTTAAGGCCATGTTGTGGCGCGCTGATTTTGCCTGCAACAATTCATCCCGGTCTGATTGTCCATCAGTGCTGCCGCGTCGGCAGCGAAGCGCATTTGTATAAACGGTCCTAACTCAGGCCAATTCACCGGCAGCCGTTACCGGCAGCGGCGCGTCTTGTTTTATGGCCATTAAACTGAAATGGGACTCCATGTTGCTCACCCCGGGGAACTTGAGTATGCGTTGCATGGATAGTTTCGAGAAATGATCCATGCTGTAAGCCACGACCTTCAACAGGAAATCGTAACTCCCGCTCATGACATGACACTCCACGATGTGTGCTTCCGCCTTCACGCAATCCAGGAACGCTTCCCGGTTGTGATCGTCGTGCTTTTCGAGGGTGATCTGAACGAATGCTGTTACCTGTAAGCCCAGCGCGCCGTTATTGATCCTGGCGCCATAACTCGCTATTAGGCCGCAGTCCTCCAACCGTTTCACCCGTCTGAAGCATGGCGACTCCGACAAACCCACGCGCCCGGCCAGATCTACATTGGAGATGCGCCCCTCGACCTGCAGCACATTCAGAATCTGTCGTTCGGCCCTGTCCAGTTTCATCGCAAGCAACCCTCTGAAAATCAATAAGAATAGAAGAAATCCACTAATTTCTACTCCAATACTGCGGAAAATAGGTGAAAAGCAGCCCAACATTAGCGCTATAGTTCTCCTCATTCAAGCGGGATCATCATCACTAGCCGATTGAGGCGCACACAAATGGCAGACTTATTCCCCAACCCCATGGGCCTGGATGGCTTCGAATTCATAGAATTTTCCGCGGGCGAGCGCGACATTCTCGAGCCGGTGTTCGCCAACATGGGCTTCGAACTGGTTGCCCGTCATCGCACCAAGGCGGTAGATTTGTGGCGCCAGGGCAACATCAATTTCATTATCAATTACGAAGAGAAGTCTCCGGCCGCCTACTACGCCAAGGAGCATGGACCCTCGGCATGTGGCATGGCGTTTCGGGTCAAGAACGCCGCCAGGGCCTACGCCCGGGCGCTGGAACTGGATGCACAACCCATCGATATACCGGTCGGTCCCATGGAGCTGAAGTTGCCAGCCATACAGGGCATCGGCGGTGCCATCCTCTACCTTATCGATCGCTATGAAGAGGGTTCTTCTATTTACGATATCGATTTTGACTATCTGCAGGGAGTAGAGCGCAATCCCGTGGGCTGTGGTTTCACTACCATCGACCATCTGACCCACAATGTGTATCGCGGGCGCATGAACTACTGGGCCGGCTATTATGAAAAGCTGTTCAACTTCCGTGAAATTCGCCATTTTGACATCGAGGGCGAATACACGGGATTGCGCAGCCTCGCCCTGGGCGCTCCGGATGGCAAGATCAAAATCCCATTGAATGAAGAGGCGGGTAGTTCCGGCCAGATCGAAGAGTATCTGATGCAGTACAACGGCGAGGGTATTCAACACATCGCCTTCGCCTGCGATGATTTAATCGCCTGCTGGGACCGACTCGAGAAGCGCGGGGTGAAATTCATGACGCCGCCGCCAGATACCTATTACGAGATGCTCGAGGAGCGCCTGTCGGGTCATGGCGAGCCGGTGGCAGAGTTACAACGTCGCGGCATTCTGCTCGATGGTGTGTGTAATGATGGTGAACCCAGACTGTTGTTGCAGATATTTTCGGAAACTGTGGTTGGACCGATTTTCTTCGAATTCATTCAACGCAAGCGCGACGAAGGCTTCGGCGAGGGCAATTTTCAGGCCCTGTTCGAGTCTATGGAGCGAGATCAATTACGCCGGGGCGTCATCAAAGCCAGTGCCTGACACCGGGACTCTGAATGAAGGTTAAACGACCTGCTTTTTTGCCTGCCCCAGTATCTGCTGGTTTATTCTGGCTTAAGTTCTCGTTGCGGACATGGGGACGCCTGCAACATAGCAACTAACTACCCGCTCTGAATCTGTCATTGGTTCGACAAAATTATCTCTTCGCTTCGTGAATATTGTTACCGCCTGCCAAAATATTCAGCATATGCGTAAGTTGCTGAGTTGCAGGCGTCCCTACTAGCTCCAGTTCATCTAAGGGATCGAGTCATGCTCGCATAGAATTATTGGAGGAGACTAACAAACTACTGTATTTTTACTCTGCCCTATGATATCTGATCCCATTTGCTACTTGTGCTAGGTTATGTACTTTTCTGGGCTAGGCAACTGGCGCCACTGCACTACTGAATTGACATTAAAAAGGAGAATACTATGTTTCGTTTATTCTTAAATCTTGCGATCAACTGCTTGCTCGTAACCGCGGCGGCAACGACTGCCGCACAGTCCGATATCTACTACGCGGCCCACCATGATTATCGAGTCGTGACGGTTGCGGAGGGCTTGGTACATCCCTGGTCAATGGCGTGGCTGCCCAACGGGGACATGCTGATTACGGAAAAGCCCGGTCGCTTGAGAATCATTCGAGACGGTCAACTGTTGCCGGAAGCTATTCCCGGTACGCCGGAAGTATTTTACGAAGGCCAGGGCGGACTATTCGATGTTCTGCCTCACCCGAATTTCAACGAGAACCGCTGGGTTTACCTGAGTTTTTCTAAGCCCGTAGGCGGCGGATCAACCACGGCGATAGTTCGCGGACGTTTGGAGAACGACCGGCTGTCTAATTTGGTGGAAATCTTTTCTGCGCAAGCAATCGGCAGGAGCCACTATGGCGGCAAAATGGTGTTCGACGATGATGGTTATCTCTTTCTCACCGCCGGAGACCGCCAAGTGCCCTCCACCGGTGATCTCAACTCTCATCCGGCACAAGATCTCAGCAATCACCATGGCGTCATAGTACGCCTGCATGATGATGGCAGTGTGCCCAATGACAATCCTTTCGTCGGTCGTGACGATGCGCTTCCGGAAATCTGGAGTTATGGCCACCGTAGTCCCCAGGGTCTAGCGATACACCCGGAAACCGGTGACCTCTGGATGACAGAGCACGGCCCTCAGGGTGGAGATGAGCTCAACCGGGTCGAGCCCGGGACCAATTATGGCTGGCCCGTTGTTGGCTACGGCGTGAACTATGTGTCAAGCACACCGATCCATGCCCGCCAGAGTCTGACCGGTATGGAGCGACCAGCCCACTTCTGGGTACCGTCAATTGCCACTTCCGGCCTTATGGTCTATACCGGCGACAAGTTCCCCATGTGGCACGGTAGTATCATTGCCGGTGCCTTGGTCGGCGAGCGCCTTGCCCGTCTTCACATGAGCGACGATTACCGGGAAGTGGTAGTGGAAGAAACCCTGGCTTATGGCATGGGCCGCCTTCGCGACGTACGTCAGGGGCCGGATGGTTACATCTACGTGGCTATTTCTGACAGGGCTGGCGAACCGACTGAAATTGTTCGGCTGGAGCCGATAGATTGAGCTGAATCGTAGCGGCTACATCTGAACCAGCAGCTGGACCCTTGTGCGGGTGAATTCACAGAATTGCTCAGCCTCGCCCTGGGCGCTGCGGATGGTAAGATCAGATACCCTCTAGATCAAGAGGCTGGTAGTTCTAGCCAGATCGAAGAGTATCTGATGCAGACCTGGTCTGACACCGGGGCATTGAAAAAAAGCAACGCCCGGTTTTGACGGGGCTACTTCAGGATTTAAACCCGACTATTCTGTCTTAAGCTAGCGTCACGGGGCTGCGGGCGTTTTCTCGGTAGCGGTCTCTTCGCCATTCTCCAGCGCTATGCGTTCATTCGGGTGAATGCTCTGCAGCGCAGTGCGGAAGGTGCCATCTCGCTGCTTTCTCTGCATCAGCTGCAGTTTCCGTTCGGCCAGCATGACTCCGTACTCCTCTTCCTCCAGGTAGGTCACGCTGACGTGGAAATGAGACATGGCATCCACGCTACGACCTCCAAACACCACCCACTGATCCGGATCGATGGACAGCGGATTGTTCTCGGTGTTGTCGAAATGGGTGCGCATGACGATCGCCGTGCCGGTGGGAAGTAAGGGCCTGGCGTCGTCTTCAAAAATGAAGGAAGTCTGCCAGTTGTGATTGTAATTATTGATCGAGGCAATCACGTCCCGACGATTGGCGCCGTGGCCGTAGTAGTCGTTTACCCGGCCTGGCCAAACCACTTCGATGGACATGGCGATGCCGTGCAGGTGCATGTGGCCACGGAAGCTGTTGAGCATCACCGGTTGCTCCAGCACCCAGGTGCGATACATGGTCTGGGTGCCGTGGGGTGGAATCAGGATATCGCGACCCCGGGGCTGATCGGAATCGAACTGGTCTATCAGGTGATGAATTTCCACGCTGGCCTCGGTGGCGGGGGGCTCATCTTCGGGGTGGAACCAGAATGCCACCTCGATGTTGTCTTCGAATTCTTCTCCGATGGGAAAGTAATGGGCGCCAAAATTGATGGCGCCGGGGCCGACTTCAAACTTGATCCCGGTGTCCTCGCCGAAGTAATCCCAGCGCTTGCCGGCGCCGGCACCGACCACACGACCGGAAGGACCCTCTTCCAAGCGCAATGACACGTTGTTGTGATGTAGGGCGCCGCGTCCCTTGATGGTATTTCTGATTTCCGCCGCCTTCAGAAAACGCGGCTGTGCCAAGGCCGGCCATTCCACGTCCACCGAGGGCCAGAAATCGCCGCCCGAGGCTCGTATCGCGATGGGGCCGGTCTCGAAGATCATATCCGGCGGGCCCAGCGTGGGTTCCAATTCCCATTCCAACCAGTTAGGCCAATTCACGGGAGCAGGCAGCATGGCCGGATCTCCCTCCGGCGCACCGGCATCTACCCAGGCGACTAGTGTGTCCAGGTCCTGGGGGCTGAGGGAAAAGTCATTCTTGAATTCCTGAATGCCGATGGTGGGGTCGAGGTGCCAGGGCGGCATCACCCTCCGGCTCACGTTATATTTGATTCGGGCGGCCCAGGGCATGGCTTGCTCGTATGTTTCCAGGGGCATCGGGGCAATGCCACCCGGCTGATGGCACTGCTGGCAGTTCTGCTGCAGAATCCTCACCACCTCGTTGGAGAACGTTGGGGCCTGTTGTGATTTCTCCTCTGCGGTGGCGGCATTGACACTGTGCAAGGGTAATAATAGAACAGCAGCCGTGCCCGCGATGAGTCGAACAAGCTGTCGGCAGCTTCGACTCCGGGAGGGGATGGTCTGATCCAATTGCTGTTTCATATCGCAACTCTCCTGTTGATCTTGATTTCGTTAGCGCCATAGCAGCGCGGCAAGCGGCTTACCGGCTATGACTTTTACTCCACGTTGATCCTGACAAAGGCATTGGTCCAACAGCACCAGAATTCAAAGTCATTGGTCTCATAGTTTGAACGACCCGAGTCATTGTAAGCCTGAACCTGCACGATGTATTCCCCTGGCTGCGTGAACACTGCTTCGGTGCTGGACTGTCCGTAGGCAAACTCGGAATCGGCCCAGCTGGACGCAGCTATCCAACCCAGGGTCTCTTCCTTCCACGAGCTCCAGTTCGGCGTAAAAGTCACCTCACCAGGCCCCTGGTACTTGAACCATCGAACCCGGATCGCCCGATCATCCTCTTCCCGATAGGGATTGTCACGCCGCACACGGGCGTTGAGAGCGACCGGCATGCCCACCTGCGCCTCGATGGTGTCGGCTACCATGCCCCGGCCGAAGCCGACCCGACCTACCGCCAGTGGGCCCTCCGCCGTCAGTCTTAGCTTCGGTGGGCTGTTCTTGCGCGAAAATTGCAGCGGCTCATCGTGGCGGTAAGTGCTATAGACCAGGCGACCCGGGGAGCTGAATACCTGCTCGGTGCGCTCGTCGATCAGGGTCCACACTACGTCGCGATCTCCCCAGTCCTCGGGAACCGTCACGCTCAAAACACAGTAGTGTCTGCGGCCGCCATCCGGTTGTGGCATGAAGTGAGTCGGCTGCAAGCCGTTAAACTGAGCAGGCTCGAGGAAGTTATTGGGGCCGATGGGGATGTCAAAAATTTCCACGGTGTTGGTGTTGAAGTAACCGAAGCACAGCTGATAGCTACCATCGGGATTCGGAAACCAGCCCTCGAAGATCGGGATCACCGGGCCGCCGGTGGGGCGGACCAACTGCAGGTCATTCTGATGCCCTCCCGGTGGCGCCACCCGGTTCCATCCAGGGATTCGGGCCTGGCCTTCGCTCTGAGTCCAACTCGCGGTAGCTGCGACGAATCCCAGCAAGGCGATGCACAAGGTCTTTTTCATCGACCGAAATTCCTCAGTTGTTCAAGCAAGCGGCTTAATCTATTTCACCTGCTAGGCCGGTAGCGGAGGCATTCGTGGCCCCGGTGTAGCGAATGTCATCTCGGTAATCGCCTTGATGCTGCGATTGCCGTAACGAAACGGGATAATCAATCGCAATGGCGCGCCATGTCGTGCAGGAATCGGTTCGTCGTTCATCAGCCAAACCAGCATGACTTGTGGATGTCTGAGAGTCTGCATTGGCTCGTCGATGTAGAAACGATCGGAGGCGATGAAGCGACAATAGTGGGCCTCCGGAATCAAACCCAGCATGTCGGCAAAATCACTGAAACGGACACCGGTCCACTTCACGATACCGCGGGGATTGGGCGCGCCGCATTGCAGCAGAAAAGTATGGGACCGAATCGGCAGCTGTTCCAGATCTGAAAAATGCAGGGTGCCGGTCCTGGTTGCCAGACCACGGGTGTCTACCTTGATCTGCATCTGTCGATAGTCGAACTCGATTTCCGGAGTTTGGCGGCCCGGTGAGCGCCACATCAGTGGGTCACTAATAGGGCCTGCCGCGCTTTCAGGATGTTCGGGCGCCGACCCGTCTGGATTTAAGGGCAGTGGCGCCGGGAATCCATTACGTAAAGGTCGTTCCACCAGTTGCTGCGGCCAGTCGTCCTGCTCTGCCGCATAGGCAATGTGTTGCCCCTCGGGCCTGAGTACATCCAGGGATAAGCCAGCCAAGGTAGCGGCCGACAGGGAGAGCGCTTTGCGTCTTGAGATTGTCATTACTGCACCTCTTCTGGTGAGTTTTTACTCTGAAGATGGTAATGTCTTTTGCTCCGGGAAAATAGGGGTAGACCCGTCTTTTTACATCTTTCCGAGCATTTCTTGATGCCATCACTGTCAGTAAACAGGTATGGTCTTGTTTTTTTTTGAACGCTGTTATTGGTTCAGTAGGTGCTATCGGGGTCAAACAGATTCATTTTCCTGAGCAGTGCATAAACGCCGATGGCTCCGAACGCACCAATAAATGACCACAGGATAATGGGTATTACGCCGAATGGCCCGAAGCCTTCCGGAACAGCTACAGATGACCTGGTCACCAGCATCAGTACAAGATTGGCAAGGGCCGAAACCACGGCCGCGACAATGCCGATCTTCCACAAAGCCCAGGGTTCACGAGATATGTCTGATTCGGTCATTACATTGGCCTATAATAAGTCGTCAGTGATATCAAACCACTCCACTGTCATAAAATGCCTCGATGCGACTGGCGTCGAAGCCCAACTCCGCCAAAATCTCCCGAGTATGTTCGCCAACGGCCGGAACCGGGCCCAGGCTTGGCTCGAAGCTTGAGTTGTTTCCCGGTGGCTTGAAGCCAGAGACGGAGCCCGCAGGCGTATCGACTTCGATGATTCTCTGTATCGCTTGCAACTGCGGATGCTGCCAAACCGCCTGCATATCATTCACATTGGCATAGGCAATCTGCGCTGCATCCAGTTTGCCGGATAGCTGTTGCGCAGTCAGCCCGGCGAAGACCTGCTGAATTATTTTCCTCAGTTGCTCGCGATTGTCAGATCGCAGCGTGTTGGCCTTGAAGCGCTCATCACTTATCAATGTCGCTTGTTCCATCACGTCACAACAAAACGCTTCCCACTCTCTTTCATTCTGAATTCCCAACATGATGACCTTGTCATCGCCGGTGGAGAATGCGCCATAGGGATAGATGCTGGCGTGATCGGTAGCGGTGCGAGTAGGGGGCTCGGCGCCATCATAGGCGTAGTACAGGGGGAAACCCATCCATTCGACCATGGCTTCGAGCATGGAAATATCGATGTTGCTGCCGCTGCCGGTTTTAGAACGCTGGATAAGCGCGGCGAGAATCGCGCTGTGAGCCTGGGTGCCGGCGGCGATGTCGGCGATGGAGATACCGCTCTTCACCATGTCATCGCCGTTGCCGGTTACCGACAGAAATCCGGCTTCGGCCTGCACTAACAGGTCATAGGCTTTCTTGCTTCGGTAAGGGCCGTCGACACCATAGCCGGAAATATTACAGACGATGAGTTGGGGAAATTGCGACTCCAGGTCTGCATAGGACAGCCCCATCTTCCTGGTCGCACCGGGCGCCAGATTTTGTACCAGGACGTCGGCGCCGGCCAGTAACTTGTGCAGAATAGTAGTCGCGCCTGCGTGCTTTAGATCGAGAGTCATGCTCAACTTCGATCTGTTAGTCCAGATAAAGTGTGAGGACTGACCCCTGACGCGGTGGTCATAGTCGCGCGCAAAATCGCCGCTGCCCCGGCGCTCGATCTTTATGACCCGGGCACCGAGTTCGGCAAGCTGGCGCGTGCACAGTGGTGCCGCTATCGCGTGTTCCAGGGAAATGACCGTGATTCCGGTAAGCGGGGGAGATGACATGCTAGGTGATTACCACCGTTGCCGAGGCATCCATGCACAGTGCGCCGGCATGATCCTGAATCCAGAGTTTGCAGTGGCCTTCGGCGTCCGGGAGCGAGCCACAGACCTGGAAGTCATTGCCATCGAAAACCGGATGCATGGCTCTGAATTTGAATTTTGTGATCTTGTTGCCGCCGATCTGTTGCAGCAAGGCATCTACCAGCAGGGTTGCCAGCAGCGGACCATGGACGATGAGGCCGGGATAGCCCTCGGTGTTTGTGACATAGTCGCGATCATAATGTATTCGATGACCGTTGAAGGTGAGTGCGGAATATCGAAACAAGAACACCGGGTCCGGCGTGATGGTGTTGTGGAAATCGGCTTGGGCGGGCGCGGGTTCAGGTGTTGGCAGAGTGGCATTGGCCGCGGCTTTCTCTCGGAAAACGAGTTCATACTCTTCACTAAGCGCCAAGCCGTTCTCACCGGTGATCTCATGTCCGACGCAGACGAAGGCCAGTTGGCCGCTGCGACCTTGCTTCATGTTGATGCTCTTGATGGTGGAAGTTCTCTGGACGGTTTCGCCGGCACGCAGGGCTCGGTAAAATTCGAATCGACTGCCAGCCCACATTCTTCTCGGTAGTTCGATTGGCGGCAGGAAGTCACCTTTCCTGGCATGGCCGTCTGCGGCCAAAGCCGACTGCGTGGCAGGATTGAGGAAATACAGCCAGTGCCATAAGGGTGGCAATTCAAAGCCCTCAGAAATGGAAAGCTTGGTCTTGTTAAGCGTCGCCGCCATCGCTACCAGGGGCGCCAGTGTGAGAATATCGCTATGGCGCTCGCTGTTACCGATCCAGCTTGAAAATTGTTCTGTCTGTGTATCCATATGTAAGGCGCCGGCTGTCAGTGGGGTGGGTCAGTTGGTGATAGCTGACGTGCCACATCGAGAATTTAATGGATGCGAGTCGAAGTTGCTACTAAAATGGTCGCCGCAGTGGCTTACTCACAGTGGTTAATCCTTAACCGAATCAACCGAGGTCTTATTTTGGCCGGAAAATATTTTGAAGAATTGGAAGTGGGTGCGGTGTTCGAGCATCAGCCGCACCGCACCATTACCGAAACCGACAACCTGTTATTCAGCACCATGACCCATAATCCGCAGCCGCTACATATCGATGCGGAATTTGCAAAGCAGTCACAATACGGTCAGATTCTGGTGAATAGCCTGTTTACGCTGGGCCTGGTGATCGGATTATCCGTCGCCGATACCACCATGGGTACTACCATCGGCAATCTCGGCATGGAGAAAACAGAATTTCCCAACCCGGTATTTATCGGCGATACGATTCGAGTCGTCACCCGTATCGTCGACAAGCGAGAATCCAAGACCAAGCCCGATCGTGGCATCGTCTGGTTCGAGCATATTGGCTATAACCAGCGCGACGAAATCGTCTGTGAGTGTCTGCGTAAGGGCATGATGATAAGGAAGTCTTCGTAGTGCGCCGGCGCAGATCGATTCATTTCGTGCCCGGTGGCAATGACAAGATGCTGAACAAGGCGCTGGGTCTGCCTGCGGATGCTTTGATCCTCGACCTGGAAGATTCGGTGACACCGCAGCACAAGGAGGCGGTGCGAGGAGAAGTGTGCGACTGGTTGCGGGCAACAGATTTCGGCAAGCAGGAGCGTCTGGTGCGAATCAATCCCATCGATTCGCAGTGGGGCAGGCCCGACCTGGAAGCGGTGCTGCAACATAAACCGGATGGCATCGTCTTGCCGAAGGTGCTGGACCTGAAAACCGTGGTTGCGGTGGACCAATTGATCGTCAACCAAGAACAAACCACCGGCGCCGATTTAAGTGACGTCAAACTACTGCTGATCGGCACCGAATTGGCTGGGGCGGTGTTTAATTTGCGCGACATGGTTACCCATGAGCGTGTCGATGGTGTCACCTGGGGTGCTGAAGATTTATCCATGTCACTCGGTGCGCGTGCCAAGCGGGACCAAGATGGCAACTATCTCGAGGTGTTCAGTTTCGTGCGTTCCCTGTGTTTACTGGCGGCGGTGGCGGCGGAAGTTCAGCCCGTCGACGCGGTGTATGTGGATATAAAAAACCTGGATGGATTAAGACGGGAATGCCAGACCGCGGCAGATATGGGCTTTACCGGCAAGATAACCATCCACCCGGACCAGATAGAAATAGTAAATCAGGCCTTCACCCCGACTCCGGCAGAAATTGAACAGGCGGCGGCATTGGTTGCTGCATTCGAAGAGAATCGCGAAGCCGGGAAGATGGCATTCAGCTTTAACGGGGAGATGGTCGACGTACCACACCTGAAGAGAGCGCAGGCAATTCTTGCCAGGGATAATGGCGAGTAGTTTTACGCCGCCGGATGTTGCTTGGAAAGCTGCTGACAGAGGAACGATATGGACTTTGAGGAAAGTGATGAACAGCGATTAATTCGCCAGTCGGTTGCCAAGCTGTGCCGGGAATTCCCCGATGACTACTGGGAGCAACACGATAGGGAAGGGGTGTTCCCGGATGATTTCTTCAATCGGATGGCGGCGGCAGGCTGGATTGGTGTCGCCATGCCGGAACGCTACGGCGGTGCCGGCAAGGGCATACAGGAGGCGGCGATCATTCTCGAAGAAGTGGCGGCGTCCGGTGCCGCCATGAACGGCGCAACTGCCATACACCTGTCTATTTTCGGCATGCATCCGGTGGTCAAACACGGCAGCGAAGCGATGCGCGAGAAGTATCTGCCCCTCGTCGCCAGTGGCGAGATGCACGTAGCCTTCGGTGTCACCGAACCCGATGCCGGCAGCGATACCACCGCCATCAAAACCTTCGCCCGGCGCGAAGGTGACCACTACCTGGTGCGGGGGCGTAAGGTCTGGACCAGCAAGGCGATGGAGTCTGAGCGGGTGTTGTTACTGGTGCGGACCACGCCCAGGGCCGAAGTCAAACGCAAGACCGATGGCATGACGCTGTTGCTTGCCGAGTTAAAAAAACCGGAGGTGTCTATTTCTCCGATCCCGAAGTTGGGTCGCAATGCCGTGCGCACCTGCGAGGTCGTCTATGACGATCTCAGGGTGGACTTCGCCGATAGAGTGGGCGAAGAAGGCGAAGGCTTCCGCTATCTGCTGGATGGCCTCAACGCGGAACGCATACTGATCGCGGCGGAGGCAATCGGTATTGGTCGGGCCGCGCTGCGACGCGCGGTGCGCTACGCCAATGAGCGGGTGGTGTTCGACCGGCCTATTGGGAAGAACCAGGGTATTGCCTTTCCCCTCGCCGAGGCGCGTATCAAGCTCGACGCCGCCGATCTGCTGACCAAGAAGGCGGCCTGGTTGTTGGACAATGATAAACCCTGTGGCGCCGAGGCCAATATGGCCAAATGGCTCGCCGCCGAAGCCGGGTTCTTCGCCGCCGATGCGGCGATTCAGACCCATGGCGGCTATGGCTATGCGAGGGAATACCATGTGGAACGTTACTGGCGTGAAGCCCGGTTGATGAAGTTGGCGCCCATCTCCCAGGAGATGATCCTCAACTTTGTCTCCGAACACGTGCTGGAACTGCCCCGCTCTTACTAGCAGGCATTGCGGCCCACGACACTGCCGCCGATGCCGAGGCCGGCACCCCCAACGGCGGTGATTTACCGGCCTGGCCGGTGTACGATCTGGAGACGCAACAACACCAGGTACTGGGCGCCAAGGTAGGCCAGGGATCGATATTACGTAAGCAGGAACTGGACGAACTCGATCGGTATTTCAGTGATAGATTCAGTTCCGCTCCATAATTTAATCGGGATTCACGGCAACAACAGAGGCAGCGCAGGCAATATGAAAAAGGGATTCGGCATGATGAGGAACCACCTAGGGACAGTATTTTCGGGACTGAGTCTGGTGTTGCTCAGTTGCCTGATTGGTATCGGCGCCAATGCGCAGGAACTGTCGCCCCGGGATGATCCGGCGGTGCAACGGGTCGCGCCCTTCCAGGTGTTCGACAACCTCTATTACGTAGGCGCCAGGTGGGTTTCGGCCTGGGTGCTGGAAACCGACCAGGGCCTGATTCTCTTCGATGCCCTCTACGGCGAACTGACCGAGCTCATCATCGACGGCATGGAGGAATTGGGTCTGGATCCCCATGATCTCCGTTACGTCATCGTGACCCACGCCCACTACGATCACATCGGTGGCGCCAGGCGCATGCAACAGGAGTTTGGCGCGGTCATGATGATGACCGATTCGGACTGGCAGATGACGACCGAACCGGCGATTTATCAGGAATACCCCGCGCCCATGCGCCACCTGACGGCAACCGATGGCAGCACCCTGAATCTCGGTCGTACCCGGCTCGAGTTCTTCCAGACGCCAGGCCATACCCCCGGTGTGCTCTCGACCCGTTTCACGGTCTACGATGACGGCTACCCCCACGATGCCTTCATGTTTGGTGGCGTGGGTCTGAATTTCAGTGGCGTGGAGCGCACCAATATGTATATCGACAGCGTGAAACGGATTCAGAAAATGTCGGGGATAGAAGTCAATATTCCCAATCACGAAGGTTCCGGTGCAGTTTTCGCTCGCAATGAATTACTGAAACAGCGTAAGGAAGGTGAACCCCACCCCTTTGTGGATGCGGATGGATTCAGCTCCTGGCTCGATACCCTGCTGGTGAACGCGCAGGCGAAGCTGGTGGAAGAAAAAGCCGCCGTTAACTAGGAGCAGCCTCGATCTATGACTGCCTTGAAGGTCAGAGATATTGAATAATTAATCGGAGGCTTCCCTGGATAACTCGCTGAAGAACTGTTTGCTGAAGTCGTTGGCCGGGAAATAGCTCTCGATAAGCAGTTCCTGCATCCCAATATCCAGTGCGGTGCCGAACTGGCTCAGGGTAGAAAATAAACTCAGGGTATGCTCGCCTATCTTAAAATCAACCGTCAACATGGGTCCATCGTCGCCTGACTTGTCCGGTTGCGGCCAATTCTGCGGAGGCGACATGCCAAGCAGGCGTTTATAAAGTGCTTCCTGCTGGGGATTGGAGTAAGCCAGCACCTGTTTCCGTAAACGTCGCAGCAAATGACTGGCAACTTCTTCCCAGTTTGCAATATAAGGTCGGAACCCATCCTCGGAAAATACGGCTTCGAGGATATTGTTGGTGGGTAAAGGCTTGTTGCCGGCAATCTGGATGAGGAATTGCTGCTGTGACTGATTCGCCATCAACATATTCCAGTTGCCATCCATCACCACCGCCGGATAGGGATTGTGGTTTTCCAGGATAAGGTTCAATGCAGCCCGCACCGGTGCCATCTCTTCACTTTCTATGTCCAGTTCCGTATAAGTGGCGGCAAAGCCGCCGGAATGGAGTAGCAGGTTGCTATCCTAATGCGGCAGATCCAGTACATCCGCCAGTCGTAGCAACATGGCGCGGCTGGGTTGAGTACGGCCCGTTTCGATGAAGCTGGTATGACGCGACGAGACATCGGCCAGCAGTGACAAATTGAGCTGGGACAAGTGGTTTTTCTTGCGATATTCGCTTAGCAGGGGGCCAGCGGCGGACATGATGCGCTCCTTGGAATATTCGACGTGCCCTATTCTAGCCACTCAGGCTCATGGCTTCCATTACCTGAGAGGTAATTGTATGGCTGCCTGAAACTGTCAGAATAGCCCCACATCGAATTAAAAGCGGGAGGAAACCCAGATGCGAATACCTAAACTACGCACGGTGCTGTACGCCAACACAGCCTTTTCAACGATCTCCGGCATGGTGATATTAGTCTTCTCGGGCTGGATAGCTGAGCGGGTGCTGGATTTTCCCAGTATTGTTTACTTGCTGATGGGAGCCGGGCTGCTCGGTTTCGCCGCCGCCGTGTTCTATGTCGCGCAGACTGTGCCTGCCACCATGGTGATGGCGCGGTGGGTGTTGTGGGCAGATATTTCCTGGGTGCTGGTTACACCAGTGGCCATCCTGTTGCTGGCAGATCGATTGACGTCGCTGGGTAGTTTATTGCTGATCGACATCGCCCTGATTGTGGCGGCACTGGCGGTATTCGAAGGGCTGGCGATCAAGGCAGAAGCGACCGGGGAATTAAGCGTAGACTGAGTCAGCCAACACGTTACTGAATTTGCCAGCGTGCAAAAAGACGTCTCGCCTCACTCATTTGCTGCGGATTCATGCCGCGTTCGATTTCATCGCGTAGTAAAGCCGCTTCGATGTGTTCATTGTTGAGCGCCATGCTGGCCCAGGCATGAGCCTGCACCGGATCCGCGCTAACCGACTCTCCATCGCGGTACATCCTGGCCAGCGTTATAGCCGCATCGGCAGAGCCGGATCTGGCCGATCGACTGTATAACTCAACCGCCTTGTCTTCATCTGCCCCGGTGCCCTGACCGGAAAAGTAGAGAGTGCCGAGGTTGAAAAGGGCGGCGATATGGCCCTGATCGGCTGCAGCCTGCGTCCATTTGAAGGCCTGATCGTAGTCCACATCTACACCTCTTCCTGTGAAATACAGTATTCCAAGGTTGTATTGCGCCACATCCAGACCCGTCTCGGCGGCGATTGCAAACTCCCTGTAGGCGGTATCGTAATCTCCATCGAAGGCCGCATTAACACCGGCTTCGTAGTCGGCTAATGCCGGCGAGATCGGTACCAGGCACAAGAGTCCAAGGGCAACATAGGACGAGCGTATTAGAGGGAATAACAGATTCAACAATTTCATAAGTCGATGTTAATACAGCAACGCCACCATGAAAACCAACATAAGCCAGCCCATACCAATAATGCCTATGAAAAATCACCGATTTCGCTATAATACCGCCCTCTCGAAGGCCGCAGCCCGCAGCAATTGGCTGGAATTCAGAAGACCGAACCAGAAAATCGCTCCGCTGCTCTCGTTGAAGCCAAGTCCTTTAACGGCGAGCACCAGCCATTAGAGAGTCCTGCACCCGTAGC
Organism: uncultured Gammaproteobacteria bacterium; assembly: GCA_913054495.1. Classification (GTDB taxonomy): domain Bacteria; phylum Pseudomonadota; class Gammaproteobacteria; order Pseudomonadales; family Pseudohongiellaceae; genus UBA9145. The sequence continues at coordinate 32,457 of CAJXIY010000018.1, forward strand.
TCAGCTGGATAGAGTACCTGGCTACGAACTAGGGGGTCGCATGTTCGACCAGCAGCGCAGCTGCGCAGGACGGCTGCAAGCCGCCGCGAAGCGGTGAGGATTTTGGCTTCGCCAAAACCCGAATCAATCTTGCCGGACCTGCCCTGCAGAATTGATAGTAGGTAAAACGATTACGCACCCGTAGCTCAGCTGGATAGAGTACCTGGCTACGAACTAGGGGGTCGCATGTTCGAATCATGCCGGGTGCGCCAAACAAGAAAACCCGCCTCGCGCGGGTTTTTTGTTTGGTGTACTCTGCTGAAGAGAACTGCCGTTGGAAAAATAGAAAAATAGGGACAGATTTATTTTTGGCGGAGAATATAGCTTTATCCGAGGTGGAAAATAAATCTGTCCCTATTTCTTACTGTAGCAATGTAGAAACTCCTAATCGGAGTTTTTCTCGATTTGAGTGATTAACATGTCAATACCTTCTCTTGGGTTGATAGGGATTTAAATTGATCTGAGCTGTTAACTTGTCAATACCCTCCAAAGTAATTAGGTAAACTGCCCCCATAATTCCAGTGCAAAAGCCTTCGCCCTTGTGCTAGCTTGCCCATATTAGTTTGTTCGACAAACCTACGGCAGCAAGAATGAAAATTTGTCCGCGCTATCTCTGGTTAATATTGATTAGTCTGTTTCCCGTCATCGCCTTCGCTCACGGTGTAGATGAGAGCACGTTAGAGTAAGCGCCTTGCGTAATTCCGCGTCATATAGTGGTGTGTCATTCCAGTGCGCGGCCGGATTCAGAACTCGGTCCTTCATGCGGATAACAGCGTCCAGTGTTTCAATGGCTTCAGCTTGCTGCCAGGCTGAATCGGAAAGAAACTGACGCAAGTGCCGTCTCTGGGCTTTGAGTTTTCCCTTCGCTCCCGCATCGAGTGATATATCTGTATCCAGGTCATCATCCGAGGCGCACAGGAGTTTTTCCCGGTGAGCTTTGGGTGTTCCGGCGATCACGCGTTTGTATAACGTCAAAGGGAGTTGTTTTTCAAGGTGCTTGCGGGCGGCGTTTAAGTCTTGTGTTAGTGAATGGAATATACCGGGGCGCGGTGCTTCGCCCATGGCATAGCGGCGGTATCGTTTAGCAGTTTCCTCTGCGGCTTTGCGCAGTTGCAGGGCGGCCTCTTCGAGGTCGTGGCCGTCGATGTATTGTTTGGCTTTTTCAAGAGGATCTTTACTGGCTTCTACGTTGATTCCGGAGTTTGCATCACCCTTCAGTGTGCGAATACACCAGTTGCCGATGTCACCGCCTATCACTCGCTGGAACTCTCGAAAAAAACCCAGATCATGCGTGAGTACGATTTTCTGGTAATTATCGAAGGTTTCCGAGAGCAGTATTTCAACCACTTTCATGCGATTACTCAGATCAAGGCTGACTAGCAGGTCATCCAGCACCAGCAATTTCAATTCCGATTCGTGCAGATTGACCAGTGATGCGGCAAAACGAACCGACAGAGCAAGCTGGGTCAGTTTGGCTTCATTAATTGACTATCTCTGGCGCCAGGCGAATGAAGATTACGAAGAGAGTAATCACACCTGCTATATAGCAACCGAACCGCGCAGGCACGTAATTCCAAACCATATATATCGCTGCATGGAGGTAACGGGTGGCAACGAAAATCCAGAGCAGTAACAGCTGGGCAAGATCCAGGTAACCGGTAAACAACATTAGGATGCAGGCGAGGAAAAACAAGGGTGGAACCTGCATCAGATTGTTGAAAGTACGTGCTGGCCGTTCAACCCAGTCCGGTGGATGGTCCTCGAGGTAGCGTTCGTAATAGATGCCCGAGGTGATGTTACTCAGGATCGCGTAGTTGCGAAAAACCAGCATAACAATCCACACCAGACCTATCAGGGCCAGCATGGCAAAGAGGGGCAGGAACAACTCATCCACCTCGGCCGCCTCCCCTGCATAGCGACGACAGATCAGATACAGGCCGAGTGAAAACACACTCAATGCCGTGGTAACGATCCCATAGTCTTTCAGGGTGGGGCCTGAGCTAAGCCCAGTCGCTGGAGCGCTTGACGCCTGATCTACCGAATCTGGAATTGAACCTGCAGCGGTATCGTTAGTGGCCATTTGCTTTACCTCAGACATTCGCCGTGTTTAAAAACGGGGTCAGAGTAAAAATACAGTACTGTATTTTTACTCTGACCCCAATTTAAGGGGTTACGGCAGCGAGTAAACCACCAGCTCGGCGGCATTGCCTCCGCCACCGACGAACATGGCCAGGTATTGTTTGCCCTCGTGTTCATAGGTAAATGGCAACCCGGTTTGATTATCCGGCAAATCTATTTCGGCAATAATTTCACCGGTTTGCTTGTCGATGGCGCGAAAAATGGGGCTGGCTCCGGCGGCACCGGTACCCTCAGCCTGGAACAGCAGAGTTTTAGTCAGTAAGATGCCTGACCGTGTCGGGATACCTGTGCGTGGAAGATCGACACCCTCCAGCAACGGATGATTAACAATGCGGTCCGGTGTATCGGCGTTGGCAATCATCCAGAGATGGTCGCCAGAGTTCATATCGATCGCTGTAATACGGCCGTAAGGCGGCTTGACGATATCGAGTCCCTGGACCCGCGGGGCGCGGACACCAAAACCCTGGCTTAAATCGATGTCTGATTCCGGATTTTTAGACAATGACAACACCTGCAATTGCGTCCTTGAGGGTACGTAGAGAATCCCCGTCTCTGGATCAAGGGCAGAGCTCTCCCAGTTCGAGCCACCGGTGGAAGAGGGCAAAGAAAGCAGGCCACGCGTGCCATCAGATGCTTCCGTCAGGGATGGAGGCGTATAAATAGATGAGCCCAGGCGAAAGCCTTCGATGGATTCCAGCGCCAACGCGTGAACTTCCGGGGTCCAATCGATCAAATCAGCTTCGGTAAATCCCTGTCGATCGAAGGGAGCCGGACGAGTGGGAAAGGGTTGGGTGGGAGAATACCACTCCCCGGGTACGTCTCCTGCTGGTACCGGTCGCTCTACAATCGGCCAGATAGGCTCGCCGGTTAGCCTGTCAAAAGCATAGACCCAGGATTGTTTGGTAACCGACATGACTATTTTGCGGCCGTTGGGCAAATCGGCAATAATCGCTGGGGAGGGCACATCCCAGTCCCAGATGTCATGGTGGATAAATTGAAAGTGCCATTGGCGTTCACCGGTTTTGACATCCACCGCGACGATGCCGCTTGAAAACAGATTATCGCCGTGCCGGTCGCCACCATAGTAGTCGCCGGTGGGATCTTCTATAGACAGATAGACATGACCCAGTTCCGGATCACCCGAGATAGCAGCCCAGACGCCGGAATTGCCGGTAATATCGTTTCCAGTGAGCCAGGACTCAAAACCTACTTCTCCCCGCGCGGGAATGGTGTGAAAGGTCCACAGCAACTCGCCGCTGCGTACATCGAAACCGCGTATGTCCCCTTTCGTATTGAACTTGGACCGCGGCCGACCACCCGTCCGGTGCGCTGCCCCTACCACAATGACGTCATTCATGATGAAGGGCGGCGCAGAAATGCCGATATCGGGGTAGGGATATCTGGGATCATCGGCATTGCGCAGGCCCAGGTACAAATCCACGATGCCGTTATCGCCAAAGTTCGGATCCGGAATGCCGGTTTTAGCATCCAGTGAAACCAGTTGGTAGCCCGGGGAGACGTCGAGAACCCGTGCCGTATCACCGTCACTCCAGAAGGCGACGCCACGACCGGCGCCCTTTCGCGGCGCTTCGACGAATCGTTCTCCTTCCTGATAGCGCCAAAGCCACAGCACCTGGCCGTTCGTGGCATCAAGCGCGATGACGTTCCGAGTGCTGCCGATATTCGCATACAAAACACCGTTCACTTCCAGCGGTGTCGAAGGATTAACGAAATCGGTAGTGGGCCCGAAATTTGCCGTGGAAAAACGCCAGGCTATCTCAAGATCGTCAA
>CAJXIY010000019.1 GCA_913054495.1 uncultured Gammaproteobacteria bacterium
GCACCGAAATCGATGGAGATGAACACACTGCTGACCTGATTATCGCCGGCCCATGCGTGTCCCCGCACGATGAGTCTCTGGCCAAGGTCATGGCTGATGCCGGATTGAGGGAAGGTGACGAGGGATTTCACCGGCATGGATTCGATCGTACGCATGTCCGCATTCGGCACCCGGGACCCCGGTGCCACCGCCGTGATCGGCACAGAATAAGAAGGCGCCGCCATCTTCTCGCCGTCATGGACCCGGTCTCTTACCACTATCCGGTTCAACCATTTGCCGGACACCGAACCGGGCCAGCCGGCACAAACCATGCGCAGTGGATAGCCGTTCTGCAATGGAATGTCCTCTCCGTTCATGGCCCAGGCGATGAGCGACTCCCGTTCCATGGCCTTGGCGATGGGTACACCGCGGGAGATCGCCACCCGGGTCGGATCGCCGCTGGTATGGGTGTCAGCACCGAAATAACCGATGTACACAGCATCGCTCTTGACTCCACAGTAGTTGAGGACATCACGCAGACGCACACCGGTGAACGACGGGCAGCCAACCGCACCGTTCGTCCATTGATTACCGCTGGCCGCCGGCGAAAACTCATTGCGACCATTGCCTCCACACTCGAGTTGCAGCTGCAAGGTCACTGCTTCGAAGCGTGACCTTAGATCGGCGATGGAAAAACTGGTGGCGCGTTCACAGGATTCGCCTTCGATTTGCAGACGCCAGCTTTCAGTATCTATATTTTCCGGGGGTAGGCCGTTATTGCGAATGAACATATAGCGATTGGGGGTGATTGCGTCGTCCAGTAGATGTGCCGGGGTTTCGGCGTTAAGTGGTCGGTCGTTCAAGACGATCAAGCCATCTTTTCCGGTAATCTGTGTGGGTGCATTGTCCGCGGCGAACGCTGCCGGTATTAATCCCGCTGGCATAAAACGCGAGAATGGGATGCTCATTCCCAACGCGGCGGTCATCGCCACCAGGCCACTGTTTTTTAGAAAGCCCCGGCGGCTCAGTCCGTCGCTTCGACGCCCCCAGAGTAGCCGATCCGCGCCAAGCGGGTCTTGTCGATACAGCGCGTTGATCTCTGGCTGGTTTTGCTTTTTCATCAGACGTTTCCCTCGCCACGGATTGGCTCTGCGGCGTCCCCATTCATGATGCCTGGATACTCTTCATTGCTGTCGGATCATTGCTGTCGGAGTTCACTCCGATACCGTCTTTTGACGATGCAGGAACTGGCGTTGAGGTTAACAAATATCGGGAAACAGGTCCAAAGCTGGACCTGGATAATTCACTTAATCTAGTTTCTACTGCGGCTTCCGCAATTTCAGCAGGAAGCGGTCAGTGTTACGGTTCAGGCGGGGGTCGAAGATATTGCGACTGTGATCGTCGCTGGGCGAGCGTAACAGCTCGCTGGTTTCTACCTGAAAGCCGGCCTCTTTGGCGACATCGATGGCTTGTTGAATCTCCATTCGATGCATGTCCCGATTGTCCCGACCTGGGAGTCCGACATGGTCGGTGATGCCCACGACGCCACCTGGCTTTAACAGGATCTTGAGCTTGATCAACATCTCCAGCGCCCGCTGTGGGTCGGGGTTATAGTAGTCATGCAGGGTCTGGGCAACGATGACTAAATCCAGAGACTCCGCGGACAGGCCGATATCGTCGAGCCGCCTTATTATCTGTCGCACGTTGCTGAGATTGCCCTCGCGTATCTTGTTGTCCAGCGCCTCTCCCTGGCTAATGTCCTGGCGATCTTCCTCGAAGCGTAAGCCCCTCGCTGTGTTTTGTGCATAGACGATGCCCTCGGGTCCAACGACCTTCGAGAGGATGAAGGTGTAATAACCACCGGCGGCGTATAGATCCAGTACGGTCATTCCCGCTTCGATGCCGAGAAAATCCAACACTTCCACAGGCTTGCGTACCTGGTCTCTGACAAAATCGGTGACGTCACGATCCGGCCCGGTGATAGCGCGACGCAGGGCTTCCTTGTCGAGAGCGAGAGTCGGTGACGTAAACATGATCCAAAAACACAGGAGCGAGGGAGCGCCCAGGAGTCGGCGGCAGATTATTGGAATTTTCACTGTAGCTAACATTTCGTATTCCAATGACGGTTGTTATGCATCCAAGCCAATCCCCCGGGCCATGAGAAAAGCGAGTAGAGGAATAATGAAGAGTAACACCAACTCCAATTTGGTCAGTATGCCGATTGCCGGTGGAACCTCGATTGCGTCAGCAGTCGACTTGCGATTCCTGAGGAAAAACATCGTGGGATAGATAGAGAGTAAAGCCAGCAGAAAGAAGAGTCCGAGCTTGAACTGGAATATTGGATTCAGGGAATAGAATTCACTGGGTTTTCCGACCCATAACCACAGAGTGAGGCCAAACAGCAGAGTCAGTACAGCAGCAATGCCATAGACAGCATCCACCTTGGCGAGGTTGCGGGCGTCTTCTCCGTTTATCGTCGGTTTTAGAGCCATGTTCTCGATCACCAGGGCGCCAGCTAGCACAAAAATGGCAACGAAATGCAGAGTGCGGATAAAGGTGTACAGCATGGGACTAATAATACTGCAATTGCGCGCCCTTTAGTCCGGTAAATAGGTGCTGGATTCCAGTTTTTCCTGTTATGCTTTCCGCCACATGCTCTAGGGAGTCTTGTCAGCTTATTGCGCCGACAGCATTGCTTCCAGAATAAGAACCGGCTCATTTGCAGCGATAGAAATTTGGAGAGACCATGACTACAGATACTACGGCGACCGCTAATAACAATCCCGCCGGGGGAACTCATCTAAAAACCAATATGCGCAAGGTCGCGCTTACCGCTCTGGCGGGTGCCAGCATCGAGTGGTACGACTTTTTTATCTATGCCACCGCGGCGGCTTTGGTTTTTCCAGCGGCCTTCTTTCCAGACAGCAGCCCAACCATGGGATTAATTTTGTCCTTTGGAACCTTCGCTTTCGGTTTTATTGCTCGTCCCGTGGGCGGGATACTATTTGGGCACTTCGGTGACCGGATTGGTCGCAAGCGTACTCTGGTTATCGCCCTGATCTTGATGGGGGTCGCCTCCACACTCATCGGTTTGTTGCCAACCTACGCTACTATCGGCGTCGCAGCGCCTATATTGCTGAGTCTGCTCCGATTCGCTCAGGGCCTGGCCATAGGCGGCCAGTGGGGTGGCGCCATGCTGTTGGTCACCGAGAGCGCCCCCGCAGACAAGCGAGGGTATTATGGCGCCTTTGCTCAAGCCGGCGCGCCGGTTGGGGTCATTCTTGCCAACCTTGCTTTCATTATCATCAGTGCGACAGTATCTGAAGAATTCTTTATGGAATGGGGTTGGCGCATTCCGTTTATTTCCAGTGTGGTGCTAATTGGTATCAGCATGTATGTGCAGTTGCACATGGAAGATACTACAGCGTTCAAGGAATTGGCGGCCGCCAGGGCTCGGCAGGAAGCCGAGCACCCTGAGGTCGTAGTCATAAAACGTTCACCGGTACTGGAGGCGATCCTTAAGTATCCGAAGCGAATCGCCCTGGCAGCCGGCGCCTTTCTCTCGATTCAGGTGGCGTTCTATATCCTCATAGGCTTCGTGTTGGCCTATGGCAGTGACCCCAACGGCGCCGCCATGAGCCGGGACAATATGTTGATTGCCGTGCTGATCGCCTCGGCTTTGCAAATTCCGGTCCAGTTCATGGCCGCGTCCTACTCAGACCGGCACGGCCGCCGTGGCATTTTCATGCTCGGTGCAATACTCACCGGCGCTTGGGGTTTCCTGCTGTTCCCACTTATCGATACCGGTAACTTCTGGCTAACTGTGCTTGCGATCAGCGGTGGTCTGATGTCCCTGGGAATGATGTATGGTCCCCAGGCGGCATTTTTCACCGAGTTGTTCAGCACCGAGGTGAGGTACTCGGGGGCTTCTCTGGGCTACCAGGTCGGCGCGATACTCGGTGGTGCATTTGCGCCAACTATCGCCACCATACTGTGGGTCAGCTACGACATTATTTGGGTATCGGTGTATATCGCCATCGCTTCGGTCCTGTCCCTCATCTCCGTGGCGATGCTGACTGAAACCTTCAAGACGGATTTGAATGCCATCGACTAACGCAGAGTCGGGCTTGCCATCATTATTGCTCGATGGCTGCCGTAGGCTGGCATACCCGCGGATCTGTGTTTTGGCCTGAGAGCAGGCGACCGCGAGGAGCCCGGACATCTCGTCTGTACTGGATTTTGCCCTGGGCATAATTCCGTTTAGTCTGATAACAAATAGGCAGATGAGGAAGGCACATTGCGAATCAAGGACTGCAACAATACGGCAGATTTCAGGAGACTGGCCAAAAAAAGACTTCCGGCACCCCTGTTTCACTATATCGATGGCGGCTCCGACGATGAGATCACCCTCAGGCGCAACACCGAGGCATTCGATAAGGTCAGGCTGATCCCCAATGTATTGGCGGATTTATCGGCGATGGATTTGTCGGTCAAGGTGCTGGGACAGGATATCGAATGGCCGGTTTTCTGTTCACCGACCGGGATGAGCCGACTATTTCATCACCATGGTGAACGCGCGGTCTGCCGTGCGGCCCATAAGGCCGGGACCATGTACACGCTCTCCACACTGTCTACGGTGAGTATCGAGGAAATTGCTGCACTCACGCCGGGGCCCAAATGTTTCCAACTGTATATTCATAAGGACCGGGGCCTCAGCTACGCTTTTATCGAGCGTTGCAAGGAGGCAAAGTTTTCTTCGCTGTGCCTGACGGTGGACACACTGGTTGCCGGGAATCGAGAGCGAGACCTGATCACCGGTATGGTCATGCCACCGAAGTTTACTCTTAGCAGTATGCTCAGTTTTATGCTGCATCCCAGCTGGGCTCTACATTTTCTGATGTCGGAAAAATTTCAGTTAGCCAATGTGGCGGGGCAAATTGAAGCGGGCACGGGCAAGCTGACTTCGGTGATCGACTACATCAATAGCCAGTTCGATCGCTCGATTACCTGGAAAGATGCAGAACAGGCGATTCAGGCCTGGGGTGGCCCCTTCGCGATCAAGGGTGCGATGTCGGTGGAGGATGCGAGGCGGGCCGTGGACATCGGTGCCAGCGCCATCATGATATCCAATCACGGAGGTCGGCAATTGGATGGCTCCACCGCGCCATTCGATCAACTGGCGGCGATCGTGGATGCAGTCGGCGACAAGATTGAAGTGATTCTGGACGGTGGTGTGCGACGTGGCACCCATGTGCTGAAGGCGTTGGCGATGGGCGCCAGGGCTTGCATGGTTGGGCGCGCGTACTTATATGCACTCGCAGCTGGCGGACAACCCGCGGTTGAGAGAGCGTTGGACCGACTCCGCCAGGAAGTCGAGCGGGACATGATCTTGATGGGTTGTTCCAGCGTCAGTGAACTTAATCGAAGCAAGCTTCAATTCGATTGAGGAACCCCGTAACCGGTTCTGTTTTATCGGGCACACCCGGGACTATCATTTTCGCTGCCAGGAACCGCTGGCGTTCTGAATATAGTGTCCGGAGCGGGTCGCTGCTACGGCGCGCTCGTAGGCGAGAGACCCAACCTGTTCGACGCTGATGTTGTTTTGCCGGGCAATTTGTTGGTAGCGCTGCCGGCGCTGACCATTGATATCCCGTATCAGGGCGGCCACATCGGCCGGTGCGGTATTCACCACCATGCAGACGTAGCCATCACGTTGCTCACCTACTAAGCCCTGTTCTTTCGCTTCCTGCAAGGTGACGGCGTAAGCGGTAGGAATAAACAACACTAATAAAAGAAAAGTCGCTGCAATATTCAATATTTTCTTCATGGTAAATTCCTTTAAAACAAACCACTGTCGAGGGTGAAGATATCATCCAGTTCTTCTTCGACCTTGATGCGAATCTCGTGTTCTATTCGTACATTGAGATTAATAGTTATGGGCTCATTCGGGATCACCAATTGCACAGTCGGCGTGCAGGCGATAATGCCAGTACTCAAGAGAGCCAGGGCGCTGAGTAAGTGTCGTTTCTTCATGGGTCGGATTCGCTCTTCAATGGTAGCTTGGGCACCTCTGAACTATAACGCGCAATAGATGAACCTTGCCTTAATTCCTTGTTGGCACGGTGCAATCATTAGACCGCCTGAAACGAGAAAAGTTACTGATTTCCAAGGCTTTGTTCCAGCGCGTCGGTAATAATCCGGCTCGCTTGCAGGCTGCGCATAAGGGTCGGAATATTGTCCGTAATATTTACGTTCAGGTTGATCCCCTGGCCATTATTCATATCGGGATTAGTGCCTCGAAGTTGAACTACCAGTCGGAGATCTCCAATTTCATCGTAAAATACATCTGTATTCATGGTCGTAAATTGATAATTCGAAAGTGCGTCATTGACCAACTGGATACTGGGATTACTACTGGGGATTGGATTCGCAGGCGTGTATTGGATAGCCCCACCTGGCTGCAACGCAGCCACGAGTCCTGCTTCGATAAGAATTATATCACCACGAAGTTGCAGCGGAAGATAACCACTAATGCGGCCTTCCACCACCAGGCCGGGATAGTCTGCCAGCTCCACAATTGAGGCCAGATCGAGATTGTCTATTACCACGGCCAATTCATTTTGATCGCGATCGGCGCGGTACTCGAATTCGGGAATGGCAATGTTGCCACCCAGTAGCTCTGCACTCGCGTCATCGATGTTAAATCGATCGCCAGCGGTATCGAAGCGGTACTGCCATTCAATATTTTGCACCGGTAGGCCTACATCGACCGAGGCAATGGTCGCTCGTTGAGAGCCGACAGATAGCAGTCCCAGTGGGGTTGTCACCTCGGCAAATAATTCGCTATTCAAGTCCACGAAGAACAGGTCATCGTAAAATCCGCTGATATCTTGCATGCTGAATCGCACCGGCCCACCGAATTGCCAGCTCCGATCGCTTTGCTGGCTCCATGAGATATTTCCCTGTCCTTCTATCTTTCCGGCTACGATATCGCCGTTCACCACGCTTTGTTCGAGTAACGCGGACAGTGGTGCTGCCGTGGCGAAATCGTACGGCGCCAGCTTTATTTCGACATCGCCCGTATCGCGAAAGAAGTAATGTTGGATGGCTGCCCCAATCTTCAGCTGTTCGTTCAATTCTATTTCTATCAGGGTAGTGAGACTGCCGTCATGCAATTCGAATCTGCCGGCGGCTGAGAGTTGTGGGAATGACAGGGCATCAATTCCGGGACTAATGTGCGTGCTACTGAAGGCGAAATCCAGGTCGAAGCTATTGCCAAGCCGCAAGTTTAGATTTTCCAGTTGCACTGTGGCAGAAGCGTCGATCCCTGCCGTTCGCATGACCGGGGCGATGAGTTCCAGTGAGGCAGCCGACAGTCGTAGCTCAGTGTTCCCATAGATGAGATTAGCGCTGCCATTCAGGCCCAAGTCCTGCCCGACAAACTCATCGAATTCCCAGGTCATCAACTTCGAATCCAGTTCGAATGATGCACGGCAGGCGCTCATCGATGAACAGCTCACGCCAAGGTCTGTAAACGTCGATACGGCGACGATGTCAACGCCTTGATTTGACCCGGAACCTGTAACTTGCAGGACGGGGATAGACAACTCCCAATCTGAGTTGAGGGCAGCGGACTCCCCAAATATTTGCAACGGCAATTGTAATTGCAGCTCGGCTCTGCCGGTGTCGGTCTGCTGCACCAGCTGCAGCAGTGAGTCGGGGTTGTCCAGTGTCAGGGTCAATTCTTTGATCGTAAACGCGCTGAAGGGCGAATCCAGGATGAGGCTGGAATTCAAATCCAGAGAGTCGCTGAGCCGGATATTGGCGCCAGGCAGATCTGCGAGCCCGGGAAGCTTGAGGATCTCATTGAGATAGACCGTGCTGTCAGCATTGATAGCCAGGCTGCGCTGCAGAAATTCTAGATCGAATTCAGTCTCCAGTATTACCGAGTTGGTGGCGCGAAGAATCGCCCTGCCCGTGATTGCGCTGGCTCCGGATCTCCTCGCATCGAAGTCCATCCTTAATTCTGGTTGCGCCGTAGAAAAAGTTGTTCCCGTTACGGTAACAGGATTAGAGCTGACGGCTAGTTGTGTGCTGATCTGTCTATCGCCAAATTCCAATAGCAGCGCTGCTATTGATATTTCACTGATTGGTAGTCGATCGAGGACGTCAAGTCTTGCGCTCAGGCCTGGAGAATCGGTAGCTTCAGGGTCGCCGGGGGCAGCGGAGTCGAACTCCCCGGATTGATTTGCCGGTAGCTGTTGTATCGAAAGCCGAGCTATGTCCACCGAGTCCAGTTGCCCAGCCAATAATCTCCCAAAGCGATAATCCAGTCCCAGCTCATCGATTGAAATAAGCAAGCCGTTGCCAGCGAGTGTGACACTACTCGCCTGGCTCGAACTGGACCCGATTCTAAGGGATCGTACGCCGGTGATCCTGATTCCTGTTGCATCCAGGTAGAAATTAGCAACAGGTATTACCACGGACGCTGGGTAAAAAAACAACAGTCCAGCACATAGAATCAGTAATGCGAGAAACATCAAAACGAATACTTTGAGCCGACACTTCATGCATATTAACCTGCGCGGTATGAAAGAGTAGTGTGGCTATTCGTGTTTTTCATTACAAGGAAATACCTGTCCCGAAACGATTTTTGCAGGCGGATCTGTGCGCGCTGTAGCGCAACGGCCCGGAGCACCGAGGCGGTGCTCTCGGAATCATCCACGGCCAAGCTGCATCGAGTCTGGTAACAGGTGGGAATACTGCTCAGTTCGCCGGTGGAGCCAGCGCAGCGGTAAGGGCATCTACATAGCTTGGTAATTTGAAGTAATCACGCCGGACCTTGATCACTGCGGCAAATGCAGAGGTGAGCGTTGCAGCGAAACAGCTGTTTCCAAATGTCTTCCGTATCAGCCTGTGGCAATGGTTGTAGGCAGGCGCAAAAACTACTGCGGCGAAGACATGATCATGGCATGCTCCATGTCCATGGCCGAGCGGGAGCGGTTGCGCTCTGATTGCGCCAGCTCGCCGATCGCAGGTCCGCCCTGGTTATAGATGCCACCGCGTAAGGCAAATAACAGGTAGTCATAGGTATCAGACAGATTGGTTTCCTTGTTAGTGAATTCCGCAACCACCGCATCGATCGCGGCGCCGCGATCATCCAGATTCGGGTAAGCGAGGATGTCCGCTATTACCGCATCCAGAACGTTCAGATTATCGAGGATGATCGCCGCTGGCTCTGACTGGCTATAAAGATTTGGAGTAATTGCCGGCGCCATCGGTAGCTCCGAAGGGGCTGGAAACATTGTCATGCCACCGGCGGAACCAATTTTGTTCCAGTAACGTTGCTTGACTATATCGAGTCCACCGGCAAATTCCTGGTCCAGGTGCTCGAGAATGGCGGCCTCAAGTGCGGCCAGTCGCATCCATTGATTTGACCATAGTAATCCGCTTAATTTTGGAAATCCGAATTTGAATGCAGAAGCATGGGGGTGGGTAATCAGGTACACGCTGTTTTTCGGCGCGGTGCCTACGGAATGACGATCGTCGCTGAGGTATTCTTCAATAGCTTCGGTAACCGCCGCCTGCTTGTCTGCGATAGCGTTGTCGGTATAGATCGCATACAAGCGGTTCTCAAAATTTCGACCGTGCTTGAATACTTCGGCGGTGTGCCGGTTCAGCGGTGCACTGTTTTCGAACGCCGCCTCGGCGTCGCTGCCGGTGGGCTGACTGCGTAAACCACTGATCAGCGTGACTCTGGCCTGCACTTCCAGTTCGCCGAAAGGTCCATTCGTACCTGCCACCATGCCGCCATGGCCCATGCCCGCCGCCATGGCTTCACTCATGCTCATGTTTGCCATCATATTGAGTTGCATCTTGAACCCATCACGGGCTTCTTGGGTGGTCGGGTTGTCGTTGATTTCGACGAGTTTTTCCATCGCCGCCGCCTTCGTCACATCGAAGGCATTGAATAATTCGCTCATGGATTGTTGCGCGCCTGCGACTGAGGTAAACAGGCTGAGAGCCACCGTTAATGCAGCAGTGGTTACAAGGCTTTTGGCTGGTGCGAGCCAGCCGACGGAGGTGTTATTCATGGTGCATCTACCCTATATTCAAGATTATCGAGAGTATAAACAGTTCCCAAGCCCTCGCCAATGGCTGCTTGCGCTATCGAAACAGCTTTGGCTGTCAGGATTTCAGCGCCGGTCGCCGCAGCAGATCGCTGCAGTGGCATGAAAACAGCCTTAATCAAGCGCTCCCGGCCGCTTCAGGCCATTCGGGCCGAGCTCGCCATAAACCCGGCAGTGGCTGATCGCGGGGGTCGCTTCTTGTAATTAATTGTGACAGAGTGGCGAGGAAACTCTGGGCCAGAGACATGAATTGCTGACTAATAGTCTCCCTTTCTTTCATCTAAACCGCGAGAACGCAGATGGTGATACAAATTACCTATTGCACAGAATGAAACTACAAGCCACAGGCCGACCGTGTGTCGAGCGAAATAGAAGATTCTGGCGCCGACAAGTGTGAGCTTATCGGCGGTGGCGGTGGTGTGTTTGATGTGGTGGTGGACGGCCGCCTGATATTTTCTAAACACCAGATTGGGAGATTTCCAGAACCGGGTGAGATCGCCGGACTGATCGGCGAATGATTTCCCAAGCGGTTCAGGACTTCTTCTCCTGCAGCAATCCCAGCACTTAGCGCTGGAACAAGTAGGAAAATTTCATGAAGATCTGATCTCCATCCTTGCGCAGATCGTTACTGATGATCAGCTCTCTTTCGCCTTCAGATTCGATGATGTCGAAATTTGTCTGATTGGAGTTATAGCCGAGATAAAAAGCAGACCAGGGGTTGATGACATAACGCAGCAGCAGATCGAAATTCAGGCTCTTGTCGTCCTCAAGACGAGTTGCAGGACCGGCGTCTGTCTCTACATATTGCGCGATAAATCGCAGTGACCATTCCTTGGTAAACTGATAGTTCCAGCTACTTCGAATGATCTCGTTGCTGAATATCTTGGTACCACCGCTCCTGGACTCCAGCTCCGTGTACAGATAGGTGTTGTCATTACGCAGCCGGTCAATTGGGCGCCATAAGGTATTGAAAGTGACTCGAGTTGTGTCGGCTACGTTGGGTAGTTGGCCCGGCGGTGGCACCACATTCAATGTCGTCCCCGATAGATAGCTGACTTCGAATTCCAGTGAATTGAGGGTGTTGTTGGCGTAGCTCACTTGCCAGTTTTCGAAGTCATATTCTGTCTTGGTGATGATTCCTGGAAAATCCTGAGGTCTCAATATCTCATCGTATTCGGTATAACCAAAACTCACGTAGTTGGTCGTAGTTCTAACATTGAAATTTGGGCCGAACTGGTGATATATGCGTTGCCCGTGGGTATCTTCCAGGTAGACGTCAAAGAAGGTGACATCCCAGCTGTCGATGACCGGGCTGTCCGGGAAAAAGTTAAGCGACAGGCGATTATGAATACCGGAAACATCAGGCTTGAAGAAGCGATTGGTGAAACCCAATTCGGCCCGATAATCTTTGGTGGTCTCAATAAAGTGACTATGGGTATTTACCATGCGTCCCACCCGATTGAGCGAAATATTGCGCTGGTATCCGGTAGTTGTCTCGCCTCCGGTGGAGGGCTCACTCTCGGTGCCGATAAATTGCATCTGGGTGATCCAGTTGTCGGTAAGCTTGAAGCGGCCGTCCACGCTGGCTACGCGGTTATATCCGTCCGCGAGTTCCCTATCGGTTAGAAGGAATCCAACTCGGGACTGTTCGGAGATATCCCGAAATCCGCGAAGTATACCTATATTGGCCTTTTCACCTCTCAGCGGATCACCGGCATCCCGATTCAATCCCGGCGCTTCATCATTGATCAAAATGACGCCAAAGCCGTAGTCACCCTGGCGTCCGGTAAAACGGGCACCGCCCTCCGGGTCCACGATGCGGCGGGTAAATACCAGGGTGGAGTCGGTAGCGAAAAAATCCGCATTTTCAACAAAGAAAGGTCGATTCTCCGGGAACTGGACTTCGAATCGCTCGTTAACTGTTACCTGTGGCTGATCCGATTCCACCTGGCTGAAATCCGGGTTCAGCGTGATATCCAATACCATCGCGTCGTTAAACACGAACTTGGCATCGATACCCACATCCTGCTCCGTGTTCTGATCGAATTTCGGCCCGCCCACCGCACTCATATCCAGGGCATCAACATCTCTGGCGAATATGAATGGAATAATCTGCGAATTATTGCCGGGGGAGACGTCTCTGATTCCAGTCAATATGGAGGTCTGGTTCAGTCGGCCTTCGATGCCGATCGAGTAAGCTGGCCAAAAAGTTTCTTCACTCAGCCGCGGAATCTGGCGACCGAACTGAATGCGCCACAATTGTTCATCGGAATCAGGAAAGCGCAGACTGCGCAGCGGGATTGCCATCTTCACCATGTATCCCTGATCCGTTAATTGGCCTTCACTGTCCCAGACCGCCTGTAGTGTGGTATCGAAGCCGGCTCGGCGTGAGGCGCCTTCAGTCCAGCGGGCATCCCACTGTATACCCCTGGGGGTGGTGCGGAAGGTAAACGCGGTGCGCTGGTCGTTAAAGGTATCTATGGTCATTTCCACCGCATCGTCACCGTCGATGTTCTCTCGTGAAGACAGGTTGGCGCGAATTTGATCGGGATTGCTATCGAAGGCGAGGAATATTGCGTGCAGTTTTTGCTGGTCGTAGCCGATGTAGACTTCGGTGCGTTGGGTGGCGGCTTCGCCATCGTCGGGAACACGCTGAATGAAGTTTTCAACCTTCGTCATCGATCTGGCCAGAGCCGTAGATGGGCTCATGCCGCTAAAGTCTGCGAAACTCGGTTCGGCGTCAATGCGAGGGATGGCGATGCCATCATCTGCGGCCTGTGCTGAAATTGAATACAGACTAGCTACAACTGTGCCCATCAGGCACAACATCAACTGCTTTCTCATAACGTCCTCGTAGGCTGAGTTTCTCCGGCGGGCGTATTGTACTAGCAGTGGACTAAAAAGATAGTGACAGATAGTGACTCTGGCAGGGGTTTATTGGGTCTGGCTGAAGTCGATAAAGCCGTCTTTATTTGGCATGTCGATCTCGGTAAGGCTGTCACTGTTCAGCAGCTTGTACTGATCGATTATGCCATTGAGATAAAGCACATAGGCGGTAACCTGATAGACCTCTACATCGCTCAGTGATTTTGGCGCGGTGGCGGGCATGGCCCTGCGGATATAATCAAACAGGGTGCTGGCATAGGGCCAATAACTGCCCACGGTGCGCAGGGGAGTTCCTTCCGAGTGCATGTCGCCGCCAACCAGAACAGTGGCCGCTGATGACCCTTCGCCACCGAGGGCGTGGCAGACGGCACATTGTGTTTCGAATACTGCCTGGCCCTGCAGGGCGGTTCCGCTTCCCGCTGGTAAACCGCTACCATCGGGGCCGGCAATCTGATCGAAGTCAGTGAGCTGACTCTCGCTGATCGGAGTGCCAAGACCTACACTCTGTGCCTGTGAGACCAAGACAAAACCGGTTTGACTCACGGCTAGTGTGACAAGAATAGCTATCAGTTTGTTAGGCAAAGACATTCCTTACCTCCCCGGCGCTGTTCACCCCCCAACTCTGAATGCCGTGGAAGTGATATCGGCCCAGCAATCCCACTTCGTTGATCAGGCCGGTGCGGGTAGGTTGTATGTTGCCCTGGCTGTCGGTGGCGCGGCTCTGCAAGATGGCACTACCGCCTGACCACCGCCAGGGAATCCGAAAGCGCGCCAGCGCCTTATGGGAATGTTGATCATCGAGCAAGGCGTCAGCCCAGGTCTGGCCACCGTCGGCGCTCACTTCGACACGGCGAATGCTGCCCCGTCCGGACCAGGCAATACCGGTAATTTGATACAGCCCCGGTCGATTCAGCGTCATCTGGCCTGAGGGCGTCGTAATCAACGACTTCGTGCCCATGGGGAAAGTAAATTGTCGGCTCAGGCGATCCGGCTGAGTGTCAGTGTATTTGCTGGTTTCGTCCCGGAAGTGACTGGGCTCACGGGTGAGTTTAACCTGGGTCAGCCACTTCACGCTGATATTGCCTTCGCAGCCGGGAACCAGCAGACGCATGGGATAACCCTGCTCCGGTCGCACCGGTTCGCCATTCTGATACAGGGCCACGAGCACGTCGTCCATGGCTCGGTCCAGGGGTATGGAGCGACCCATGCTGGCGGCATCGGCACCCACCGCAGCTATCCACCGGGCTTCCGGCTCTACGCCCGATTCGTCGAGCAAGGTCGATAAGGGGATGCCGGTCCACTCGGCGCAGGAAACCAGACCGTGGATGCTCTGCGCCGTACCATCCGGCGCATCGGCGCCATTAGCACCCCACAGGGCACCGCTGTTGCCGGAGCATTCGAGGAAATAAATCTTGCTTACCATCGGGTACTTGAGCAGATCTTCGTAACTAAACACCAGGGGCTGTCTCACCAGGCCATTGATGACGAGCTTATGTTGAGACGGGTCGATGTCCGGCACCCCGGCATGATGGCGCTCAAAATGCAGGCCGTTAGGGGTGATGGTGCCCTGCAGGTGTTGCAGCGGGGAGCGTGAGGCACCGCCGCCGGGATAGGTAGGATTCGGAGCGCCCGACATGCGCTGAAACTGCCCGGCGTAGCTGGAGCGACCTCCATAGTCACTGACTCCCGGCCCAGGGGTTTTTGACCAGGCGGGAATTTCGAGGCGCATGCTGGCATCTGCAGCCAACGCCGAGTTGGCAACCGCTGCGCCCATGCCTGCCAAGCCCAGCCCTAATAGATGGCGCCGATTAATCAAACCATTGCCAGCCGCTGTTTCCAGTTCTTTATCTGTCATAATTAGTAACCCAGGTGTTTTTTGGCTTCCTGCACGGCCGGATGACTGTCGTCATTCCAGATTGCCAGGAGCGATTCATACATGAGATCCGCCTCACTGCCGCGGTCCAGATTTTCGTAGCTGCGGGCCGCACCTAATAAAGACAGGGGTCGATTCGGCATTTGCAACAAGGATTCTTCAAACAACTGCGCGGCTGCTTCGAATTCGCCAATCTCCAGCAATTGCTCACCGGCTAACTCATGCACAGGCTTAAGCGGATTGGCGGCACCGTTGGGTGGCCGCTGGGTTTTGGTCAGCTCCACTGCCTCCGTTAATAAGGCCATCGCCTGTTGGCGTTTCGCCACATCGACCATGGGCTTTGCACTGGCTTCTTTTAACAGGGTCAACGCCGAAACTTCCAGGCTGGCTATTTTCAGGGCGCCATTGTTGGGGCTATCGGCTGACAGTGAATCGAGCCTGGTTGCCACCTGGTTTGCCAAACCCAGTTCGCCCAGATTGGCGGCACTGAGGCCCAGCGCCAGTAATTCATTGACGTTTAAATCATCGGAAAAAGCCTGGGTCTGCCATTGCTGGCTTTCGATAATGTGACGGGCCTGCATAATGCGAACCGTACCGTCGGAACGGCCGTCACCAGGATTGTTCTTCAGCACTTCCTTGGCTCGTGCGATCCAGAGATTTGATCGTTCCAGATCTCCCCGTTGTAAATCACCATACTGGCCCCAGTCGGAAGAGTGGTTCAGGTCACCCACGGTATCACCCGGCTTCCAGAGAGCGACACCGGCATTGAACGCAGATTCGTTCCATTGCGACACTTCATCCCACATGCCGTGTTGAATGAAGATATGTGTAGGCATATGACGGGCATGAGAAACAGCCGGTGCGATGCTGGCATATTTGCTGGCGGCCTCCAGGGCGATGGGTGCGTGCAACGGATCATCGAAGGCATGGATTACGTAGTGGGGCGCACCGGGATGATCCCCATTCTTGCGAAACAACTGTAGGGCCATCGCGCCTGCCTGCATATTGATGCGGATTCTATCGGAACCCGCCGCTGTGGCACCCGCTAACATAGATACGGTATAGAAGGCCTTCACTTCGTCATCGTCGGGATAGCTTCTATACAACTCCGCCATCGCATGCATCCAGGCGGTACGTCGTTCAGCCATACCACCGTCGGTCAGGGCATAGGCCTCTGCTGCCCGCAGATATCCTTTCTCTTTGGCAGTAGGCGCCTTGGCCAGGCGCGCCTCATGGGTGGTTCCCAGACGCATAAGCGCCTGCCCGGGACGGTCATCCTTCGGGCCGAAGAAAGGGTGTTGGTAGGTGAAGGTCTCTCCCCAATAGGCCATGGCGAAATCCGGATCCAGCTCCTGGGCCTTCTGAAATTCTGCCCGGGCCTGGGTGCGGCCAAAACTGTGTAGGTAGCCGACACCTAGCAGGAAGTGCTCCTGCGCTGCAGAGGAACCGGAGGTGGGGAAATCGAAGTTGCCGATTTGCTCAAAATCCGCCCCAAAGCTGGTGTTGAAGAGGCTGGAAGTGAATATCAGCGCGAAGATTAATGGAGATTTCCTGATCATGACTTTACACCCGTAGGTAATATTATTCTGCCGCTAAGAGTGCCAACTCCGCTGTAGCATTGCAATCACTTGTGATACCGAATGTGGTGGTTTACGGATGAAAACAGGCGTTTTTGGCTTGATTTGGTCCAATTTTGCAAATCTGGAAAAAACGCGGTAACCCTGAAGTCAGCCAATAGTCACCTTCAATGTGCCGACAAATGATCGCCAATCACGCGGACGAAGGCAGGACCGTATTTCTCCAGCTTTCTCTCGCCGACACCGCTCACCAGGCTGAATTCATTGAGATCTCGTGGCAGGTTCACACACATCTCCTGCAAGGCGCTGTCGTGGAAAATGACATAGGGGGGCACACCTCGTTCCTCGGCGAATTCTCGACGGCAATCTCGTAGTGCCTCCCACAGCGCCACGTCCACATCGAGGGCCAGCGCTGTCTTGGTTTGCCGCTTCGCAGCTTTAACCTTGATGTCGAGGCGCAGTTCGATGCGCTCTTCGCCCCGTAACAAGGGTCTGCAAGCTGTTTCCAGACGCAGTCCGCCGAAGCGTTCCAGGTCGACACTCAGATAGCCGCGGGCCACCAGTTGCCGGAACACCGAGCGCCACTGATTGTTATCCAGATCTGTGCCGATGCCATAGGAAGCCAGATGGTGGTGATCGAACTGGAAGATCTTGTCGGTATCGGCACCGCGTAAGACATCGATCAGATGGTTCACACCGAAACGTTGCCCGGTGCGGTAGGCCGCGCTGAGTGCCATTCTCGCCGCTTCGGTACCATCCCAGGTCTGCGCCGGCTCCAGGCAGGTGTCACAATTCCCGCAAGGTTGTTCCAGGATTTCGCCGAAATAGGCAAGCAGAGTCTGACGACGACAGGTGGTGATTTCACAGAGACCGAGCATTGCATTGAGCCGATGCTGTTCCGCTCGTTTGAATTCTTCGCTGCCTCCTGAGCCGGCCATCATCTGTCGCAATTTGATCACATCTTGCAGGCCATAGATCATCCAGGCATCGGCGGCTTCGCCATCGCGTCCGGCTCTACCGGTTTCCTGGTAATAGGATTCGATGGTCTTGGGCATGTCGAGATGGACCACGAAACGCACATCGGGTTTGTCGATGCCCATTCCGAAGGCGATAGTGGCAACGATGATGACGCCATCTTCCCGCAGAAATTTATCCTGGTGCCGAGCCCGGGTTTCCCCGTCCAAGCCAGCATGATAGGGCAGAGCATCGAAGCCCTGATCCTGCAGCCAATACGCAATATCTTCGGTCTTCTTGCGGGAAAGGCAATAGATGATGCCGGCATCATCGGCATGTTCCAGCCGCAAAAATCTTAGAAGCTGTTGCTTGGGATTGTATTTAAGGGCAATGCGATAACGAATGTTGGGGCGATCGAAGTCCGCAATAAAATGTCGCGCAGCGGTGAGTTCGAGGCGCTGGATAATTTCCTCTCGCGTGCGATCATCGGCGGTGGCGGTGAGCGCGATGCGCGGTACATCCGGGAACAGTTCGTGCAACAGACTCAATTGTAAATAGTCGACGCGAAAGTCATGGCCCCACTGGGAAACGCAGTGGGCTTCATCGATTGCAAACAGTGCAATTGTCGTCTGCCGCAGCAGGCTGAGTGTTCTTGCCTGAATTAAGCGCTCAGGCGCGATATACAACAGGTCCAATTTACCGTCGAGCAGGCTCTGCTCAATTTCCTCGGCAGTACTTCTATCCAGTGTGGAGTTCAGAAATGCCGCACGGACTCCGAACAAACGCATCGCGCTCACCTGATCCTGCATCAGTGCAATGAGTGGCGAGATGACCACGCCGCAGCCTCGCCTGGCGATGGCAGGGATCTGGTAGCAGAGGGATTTACCGCCACCGGTGGGCATCAACACCAGGGCATCGCCGCCATCGATGACGGTCTGAATTATTTGATCCTGGGGTGGTCGAAAGGATGGAAAACCAAAAACAGACTGCAGGATGTCTTGTGCACTACTCATTGTCACTCAGTATACCGTATAGTTAAGGAGCCTCTGATTGAATAATTAATCAGAGGCTTCTTACGCGATTCTATTCTGACAATTCATGATAGTCGTAATTCAGAAATCCTATGAACAAAACCAGTAAATTAAGTTCGAACCCTGTGTTCACCGTGTTCTTGTTGCTGAGTAATTCGCTTTATTCGCAGGCAGCCAGGGCTGCCCTAGGTAGGAGAATGGGATGTGAGCGACAATGCCAAGCTGGTAGGCAGCAACAGCATTCGTAAAAGGGAAGCCGGTATCAAGCCAGGCTTAAAATTGCCGCAAAATTCAAAAAACGCACTTTTGGCCTCTTTTTGAGCCAATTTATTGGAAAAACGGTCTATTCCAGGCCATTTTTTAGTTTAGGTGACAGGCTATGAATAGCCATAGAACTGCTAATACCAATCCACGCTTGCCAATTCCATTCTGGGCGACATTAATTTTCTGGTTCAGGACTTCAGGCGAGCCAATGATCAGTACGAGAGAGTCGAAGAATTGCTCAGTGTGTAAGATGTACCCGAGTCATTGCACCAGGCACTTATTGGCCAGCCCAGGAAATTAATGCAGGGCATACTGGCTGATTTACCAATTGACGGTAGTTTGGCCGGCGAGGCTGCTGACCGGTATTGTTTCCTTCGACCCTATTCTATTTAGCGTAGTGCTTGAGCTACCCCGCTATCACCAGAGTACGGGGAAACTGGCCATAGTTCTCCCAGCGACTGATCTTTTCGGGCATTTGTTCGGCGGTTAGCTGCACCTTGCCATTGGCATCGGTCACCCGCGACACGATCGTATGCTCGCCAGGGCTGGCATTATTCCACTGGTACTGGAATAGCTTCCAGGAGTATTGGGTCGCGCCGGAATCGAGCTGCGCTTGCATCCAGGGGCCATTGCCAATCTTGACTTCCACGCTACGCACACCCACACCATCGGTTAGCACGAAACCGGAAATCTTATGGGTATTGCCCATGCGAGTAACCCGGGTAATGGCAGATTTCAAATGAATTCTGGTCACCGAATTTTCTACCCAACGTTCCTGTCCCCCAATCATCTCCTTCTTCAAGGTGACGTAATCACGCCCCATGAAACGGCTCATGAAGCGCCGGTCCTGCACATGGATCTGGGTCAGCCACTTCACGTTAGCCACCCCGTAAAAACCTGGAATCAACAGGCGCAATGGCCTGCCGTGGAATAACGGCAGGGCCTCGCCGTTCATTTGCAAGGCCAGCATGTTTTCCGGACGCATCGCGTCTTCCTGTGACAGACTTCTGGCAAAGTTCTGTTCCACATCCGTGTCTCGAATATTTTCAGTACCGGAGTCTGCGCCGAAGAACACGACCTCTTTGCCTTCCGGCTTAATACCGCATTCGGCCAATATATCCCGAAGCCGAACGCCTCCCCAATTCGCGTTACCGATCAAACCGTTATAGAGGCGGGGACTGTTGCCACCGCATTCAAAACCAGCAGCTTGCTGAAACTGGCTTCTCTGCTGCAGATCGCTGAGCGTATATTCCCGCTCAGTTTCAACCAGACCGGTGACTTTCAGGCGATAGCTATCGATATCCACCTCCGGTTGTCCATAGTGCTGGACGACGTAGAAATCGGCGTTGTCGGTATAGAATGAAGTAATTTGTCGTGTATCGAGAAAGTGAGTGCCCCCGGGTATCGCTGGCCCTCGACTGAAATCTGCAGGCATATCGGTGAACAGCACCAATTCTTCGCCTTGGGCGAGTGCAGGCATTGCCCACTGCGGTATTGTGGCTACAGCACCCACTGCCATCGTGGTGTTCAGGCTGCGCTTCAATAGGGTGCGTCGGTCAATTTTTTCATCGTGCATCATGGGCCTCCAGCTTGTTATTCTTTTACTGAAACGGCTTGAAGTGTGATGCATTGCGGTAGCAAGCACAAGCCCAAAAACCTGCATGAGTACTCGGTTGGTATCGAAGGAGCAGATTTATTGTTCTTGTCTAGCTTGTATCAAAAACTCGGCACCTTTCTCGGCGATCATTACGGTTGGTGCATTGGTATTGCCGGAGGTGATGCGGGGCATGATCGAGGCGTCAATGACTCGCAAGTTATCTACGCCATGGACCTGGAGGCGATCGTTGACCACGGCCATGGCGTCGTTGCCCATCTTGCAGGTTCCAACCGGGTGAAAGATGGTCGTGCCGAGATCGCCCGCAGCCTGCAGCAGGTCTTCGTCGCTCCTCAGATCCGGGCCTGGCTTCCATTCTAGTGGCTCATACTTTTCCAGCGCCTTTGCCGCCATTATCTTGCGGGTGAATCGCAGTCCTGTTATCGCCACCTGCCGATCCGCCTCTGTCGATAAGTAGTTCAGGGTGATGGCAGGATAGTCATAGGCGTCATTGCTGTTGATGCGCACATGGCCGCGGCTGCTTGGTTGCAGATTGCAGACCGAGGGTGTGATGGCATTGAATCTGTGCAGGGGGTCGCCAAATTTGTCCAATGATAAGGGTTGCACATGCCACTCAATGTTGGCGGTGGGTTGATCCAGATCGCTCTTGGCGAAGGCGCCCAGTTGTGAGGGTGGCATGGTCAGAGGCCCAGACTTGAACAGGAAGTACTCCAGACCCATTTTCATCTTACCGAAGAGGGAATTGGCACGCAGGTTCATCGTCACGGTGTTGTTGACCTTGTAGACACTGCGTATCTGTAAGTGATCCTGCAGGTTTTCACCGACACCTGGCAAATCATGCACAAGGGCTATTCTTTTTTCCTGCAGTAGAGAAGCATTGCCAATTCCAGACAGTTGCAAGAGCTGAGGCGAGCCGATAGCACCCGCCGCCAGGATGACTTCCCGTCTCGCGTCAATGATTTGGGCGGCTTGCTTGCCAATGCGGACTCTGACTCCGGTGGCGCGGCGGCCGCCATTTGCCGTGTCTAACTCCAGTTTCTCGACGTGGGCATGGATGGTAACCGTGAGGTTTTTTCTCGACAGCACCGGTCGCAGAAAAGCCCTGGTGCCGCTCCAGCGCGAGCCATTGCGCTGATTCATCTGGAAGTAGGCGTTGCCGAAATTATCGCCGCGATTGAATTCTTCAATCTTGGGAATGCCGCATTGTTCGGCGGCGTCGCGCCAGGCATCGAGGATTTCCCAGTTTACTCTTCGTTCCTCGACTCGCAATTCACCATCGGCGCCGTGAAACTCATCGGCGCCATGTTGGTAGCTTTCGGATTTCTTGTACACCGGCAGTACCTCATCCCAACTCCAGCCCCTGTTGCCTAGGGATTCCCAGTAATCGAAATCACTTCTTTGACCGCGCATGTAAATCATGGCATTAATAGAGGAGCAGCCACCTAACACCTTTCCTCTGGCGTAACCGATGGAGCGGCCATTTAGCCCCTTATCGGGTTCGGTCATATAGCCCCAGTCGGTGCGGGGATTGGCGATGGTATATAAATAACCTACGGGGATGTCGATCCAGAAATAGTCGTCTTTGCCGCCTGCCTCTAGCAACAGTACCTCGACCCCGGGGTCGGCGGAGAGTCGGTTAGCGAGCACACAGCCGGCGGTACCGGCTCCAATAATGATGTAATCGTACTGGGGCATATGAGTGATGGGATTTGGATTTTCTCGATGTTCTCCGCATAATACAGATTAAGCGTTCGGCAACAAAGCGGCACTGGCTGCTTCGATTCAATCTGTGATAAAAACAGCGGGTAACGAAGAGTGGAATTAGCTCTGCAGCAGGCGATTGGCGAGTTTTTCAGTATCGATCAGGAGGAAGCGCTGAGGGTATTTCATGGCAGAGGGCATCTGTACCCTGGGCTTGAACATGTCTGTATCGACTGGTTTAAGCCCCTGGTTTTGATCACCGCCTATGTTGAGATAGTGGCGGTGAAGGAACTCGCTGCGCAAATCATCGCCGCGGATAAGCTGAGTCAGGTCAAATCTATCATCTTGCAAAAACGTTATGAGCGCGGGGCGCCGGCCGAGTTGCTGTTTGGCGACGAGTCGCCAGTTCTTATCGTGCAGGAAAATAAGCTGGTGTTCGAAGTACATCCGGGCACACAGCAGAACGCGGGTTTGTTCCTGGATACCCGCCCGTTGCGGGAATGGCTGCAAGAAAATAGTAGCGAAAAAAATGTGCTTAATCTATTCGCCTATACCTGTTCGCTTTCCGTGGCTGCCTTGGCCGGTGGCGCTGTGAGGGTGACAAATGTAGATATTAGTAAGCCAAGTATCAAGTGGGGCGAAAAAAACCACCAGTTAAATAATCAGGAGTTGGATCGGGTCAAGTCTATCCCCCATAACCTGTTCCGATCCTGGGGTCGAATTCAGCAGTACGGCCGCTACGACCTAGTGGTGATCGATCCACCAACCCGGCAACGTGGCAGCTTCGATGTGGAGAAAAATTATAAAAGCGTTCTCAGGAAATTACCCAAGTTGTGCAATGTCGGCGCCGATATTATTGCGACTGTGAACAGCCCGTTTCTCGATGCCAATTTTCTGTTGGATCAATTTGCTGCCAGTCTTCCGAATGCAAGCTTCGTTGAAGTGATTCCTGCCGCGCCAGAGTTCGCGGACAAGTATCCCGAAAGAGGATTGAAAATCTGCCATTTCAAGATGGCCTGACTAGTTCCAAGTGTGACTGCACAAATCGCAGTTTCCTTAAATTTGAGAGAAGGTGGTGTATCGATGAGCAATGAAGAATTGAGTAACGCAGACGACGATGAAAATAAATCCAATGATGAAACCACTGACAAGAAAGGTGCCGGGGTTAAATTCCCACCACCATTGATATTTGTTCTGCTAATTATTGTCGGCCTGGCTCTGGATTACATCTGGCCGCTTGGAATGAGTATACCCGGGTCCGCTGGGGTGTTCGGAATTGTGCTGGTGTTATTTGCAGTCGCCGTTGCTGGCCTGATAAATGCGACATTCAAGCGGGCCGGTACTGCCATCGAGCCCTGGAAACCAACCAGCAATATCGTTACTACCGGTTTCTATGCCTGGTCGAGAAATCCGATTTACACAGGGTTTTGTGTTTTCAATATTGGCCTCGGTATTAGTCTGAATAATCTCTGGGTGTTCCTGAGTTTTATTCCCGGGGCAGTATTGGTGTATTTCATTGCTATCGTCAGAGAAGAAGCGTATCTCGAGGAAAAATTTGGCGAGGAATATCTTGCCTATAAGCGCAAGGTCAGGCGCTGGATTTAAGCGATCAACGGCTATTTGGTTTGCAGGCAAGGCAAGGCATGGCTTGCTGGCTTGAGACTGGATCGGGCGCGGCCTGGCTGCCTTGAGTCATCGCTCAGTGATTTCGAAACTGAGGGCAGCCGATTGAGTTTGACCAAATTCGTCTTCACTAAACACTTCGAGTCGCTGAATGCCTGGTTCCAAACCAGCGGGTAATTCCAACTCCCAGATGTGCGCCGATCGCGTGGGATTGCCGATGGCGTCGTCGGTTTCTTCTAGCTGGCGATAAATTCCCACCACAAACGGGTCGGTTCGAACCGTATAAGTCATGGCCACCGGCTCGGATTTATTCACAGAAAGCCAGACCGAATCCCTTATACCACCGTCGAACAGGTTAACGACCACCCTGGTGCCGGGCTGCAGTGCGCCCCGATTAACACTGCCTTCTGCGGTTTCGACCAAGGGTGGATCCAGCACGATTCGTAGGCGCGCACTGGCGTCCTGGCCGTAGGGAAAGGGAATAAATTCAGGCACGACGCTGACATCGTCAAATTTCAACAGGTAAAAGCCATTGGGATTACCGTCCTGCATCATGGCATCGCGGACGCCACGATAGTCGGCGGGGCCGGTAGTCCAGCCATTCCCACGCACCTCCGCCAGGGTGTGCGCGATCCAGGGCCGACCCTGCCAGCCGTGACTATGGTTGATCTCCACCTTCCAGCTGTTGCTGGTGTCGTGTCCCGCCAGCGCATAGATGCTGTCGAAGGGCTCGAGAATTTTTAACAATTCTGCGAAGTTTTCGGTGCCCGGGCCGGTGGCGGGGGCGGCACCACTGGCGTCGACGGCTTCGGCGATGAGCGGGATATGGGTCGCTATGACGATCAGCTTGTCTTTGGCAACATGTTCAAGGTCATGTCGCAGCCAGGTCAATTGTCTGCCGGAAATGTAGCCTCGGTAACGATCGTTATCTATGCGTTTGCCAGCGCCGGCGTATTCAACGTTGTTCAGAGAAACCAAATGAACGTTGCCGTGATTAAAGGAGTAGTAGGTGGGGCCAAAGTGTTGCTTGTAGGTTTCGTTGGCAAAAAGCGCGTTGGGTGATTCGTAATTGATGTCGTGGTTGCCTGGCAGATTCCACTGCGGAATATCCATCAGCGCCATCATCTGTTTATGGCGGTCATACAAGGACAGGGTGTCGAAGACGATATCACCGACAGTCAGGCCAAACTGCGCCTGATAAGGATTACCGATAAGCGTATTGACCAGATCTTCCCGTACCATATCCTGCCCCACTTCATATCGAGCCTGGGGATCGGCGAAGCCATAGGCACTAAAGGCAGGGGACGGGTTTTGCTGGCGCTGCAGTGGAAAATCGATTGAAGCGGGCAGGGGTCCGGTCGCTGCTGTCACCGGCCACAGCCACTCAACCGAAGTACCGGCTATGATCGCAGGGGTTCCGTCTGGATAATGGCGGTAGAAAAACTGCGGAAGCTGGTTCGCATCCACTGTTACAGCGTAGCCGGAGGGTTGGGAAATAAACAAGATCTCGGTGGCGGCAAGAGAGATCTGGTAGTGTCCCGACGCATCCGTAAGCGTCACATCGCAGCCATTACTGACGCTCACCGCGCCGATACCCGGCTCATTGGATTCTCTTAAGCCATTTCGATTTTGATCCAGGAATACGAATCCCTGGGCTGATTCCCTGGTGGGGTCAGCATCTCCACATTGGGCAAGGACATGACTGCTACAGGTGAGAAGAAAAAGCGTAAGCAGTTGCAGGGAGTCGATGTGTTTCATAGTGAAATACTCTATTCGATAGGCGGCAAATTGGAATAGACCGCTGAAAACAATCCCCCAGTATCAGGCAAATACGTTTCTTAACTCCGCCGCGCATTCCGACAGCGCTGCCTTCGCCTGGTCCAGGGCTCCCGGCATCGCAATAAATCCATGTAGCATGGTCTCGTAGTGTGAATACTTGACCTGCACGCCCGCCTGCGCGAGTTTGTCGGCGTAGGCCTTGTCTTCATCCTGTAGCGGATCGAAACCAGCAGACAGTACCAGGGCGGGGGGCAGGCCGCTTAAATCGTCGGCGTTCAGGGGTGATGCCTGCCAGTGATCGATGTCACTGTCAGCTTCAAAATACAGCGCATAGAACCAGTCGATGAGCTCATTGGTCAGGCGATAACCCTGACCGAATGTTTCATGGGAGGCAAACGAGCAGGACATATCTGTGCCTGGGTAGATGAGTAATTGATGCACCAGTCGTGGGCTACCTGCTGCCTTTGCTTTTAAACAGACGACGGCAGCGAGATTGCCTCCGGCGCTATCTCCGCCCACGGCGACACGATCGTTATCGCCACCGAGGCTGCCTGCATTTTCCGCCAGCCACCGGGTCGCCGCCCAGCAATCATCGATAGCCGCGGGGTACTTGTGTTCGGGTGCCAGCCTGTAATCGACGGCGACCACAATGCAATTCGCTTCCACACATAGGGTGCGACAAACACAGTCGTGGCTCTCGAGTGATCCGATCACATAGCCGCCACCGTGAAAATATATCAGCACCGGTAGCCCGGAATCTGAGCCAGGCTTGTACACCCGTGTCGGTATATCACCAGCGGGCCCTGGAATCGACAGTGTCGTAATTTCCTGGGGCTGTGGTGGTGATCCCTGCACCGCTGCGGCGCCCTTATCGTAAAGCGCGCGCGCATCGACAGCCGAGAGTGTGTTGAATGCAGGGCTACCTGACTGTTCGACTGCGTCCAGTAGTGCGCGTGCTTGTGGATCCAATGTCATATTGATTTTGTCCTTCGAGGATCGGGGAATTACCCTTGTATATCATGGCTTTGGCTTTAGACCAAAGCCAATTCGATGGAGTTGTCCGCGGTCGCCTTGATTGCTTCTGCGTTTATATTAATAATCACCGACATGGAATTGGAAGAGTCAACACCCATACTGGTCGGCGGCGGTCAGTTTACTGAGAAAGATGTGGCGCCGGAACGGGCTCTGTCTCCCATGGGCATCGCGGCAGCGGCTGCCAGGGCGGCGTTGAGCGATACCGGCATCGGCGATAAGCTCACGGCGCTGATCGATACCTTGATGGTAATTCGGATTATCTTCGACTCCACCAACCGCCCCCGTCTGCCAATTCCATTCGGCCGTGCCGAAAACCCGCCACGGGCGGTGGCCCGCCGCATCGGCGCTAATCCTACACATGCGATCTATGGCAATGTGGGAGGTAACACGCCGCAGAAGTACATCAATGAAATGGCGGAGAAGATAGCGACAGGAGACGTTGACGTCGCCCTGATTACCGGCTCAGAAGCGATCAAGACGGCGCAGCTTGCGCTTCGTAATGGCCTCGAGTTGGATTGGCAGGAGTACGATGAAGGCCCGCAGGAAGATCGCGGCCTCGGTGAGAAATTATCCACGCCCCATGAGTTCGCACATGGGCTGGGTATTCCAATTCAGACCTACCCGCTGTTCGAAAACGCCATCCGTGGCGCCAGGGGGCATACCATCGAAGATCACATGCTGAGCATGGGGGAATTGTTTGCGCGCTTCACCGAAGTTGCAGCCACTAATCCTTTCGCCTACTACGGCGCCCGACGCACCGCGCTCGAGCTTGCTACGGTGACGCCGGAAAACCGCCTTATCTGCTTTCCCTACCCGAAATGGATGAACGCCATGGATGCCGTCAATCAGGGGGCGGCGGTGGTTATGACCTCAGTTGGCAAGGCCAGGGAACTGGGGATAGATCCGGCCAAATGGGTGTTTTTGCACGGCTGCGGTGAAGCCAATGAAAAGATATTGGTGAGTGAACGGGTGGACTATCATTCTTCGCCTGCTATGGCGGCCAATACCTCGAGTGCGTTTGAGATGGCAGGGAAGCGTATCGATGATATGGATTACATCGATATATATTCCTGCTTCCCATCTGCGGTAGAGATCGGCTGCGATGAATTAGGTCTGAGATATGATGATCCTCGGGGCTTAACTGTCACCGGTGGCCTACCGTTTTTTGGCGGTCCCGGGAATAATTATTCCATGCACGCGATTGCCACCATGTTGCCGTTGCTGCGCGCCGCTCCGTCAAAATTTGGATTGGTCACCGCAAATGGAGGCTATCTTTCCAAGCATGCGACGGGTATTTATTCCGCCACTGCCACCAAGGGCCGCTGGCGGCGAGAGTCGCCTGCAACGTACCAGGCAGACATCGACAAGATGGCAAGCCCGGAATTCATCGAGACACCGTCGGGCAAAGCCAGCGTCGAAACCTATACGGTGTGTTGCAAGAGGGGAATACCGCAACGGGGAATCATCATCGGCCGGCTACACGGCAGCGACCAGAGATTTGTCGCCAACACCCCTGATGATATGAATACTTTGCGGTCTATGATGACAGAGGAATACCTGAATAAAGCCGGAACGGTGACATCCTCAGAGGGCCTGAATACGTTTACTCCCTCGCCGGCTTGATAATCATCACGTAAACGCCGATATTGTCCGCCTCGTGCGCGCAACGAGAACGGCTGTTGCCGCCAGAGTCGAGATCACGGCTACAAATTTGGAAGATTGGTGATAAATTATGCAAGTCTTCGAATCAGCGCTACCTAGACCCCAGCGTTCGCTATACCTACAGGCCAGAAGGAATTGAGTATGCAAAATCCCACCGCTCGCCAGTATTGCCTCGCCACCATATTCGCTGCCTTCGCCGCGTTTATCCCGGTGGCGGTAGCGCAATCCCTATTGGATAACTACAGCCCGGTATCACTGGCAGACTTGCAAGATCCGCCGGAAAATGACTGGCTGATGTGGCGCCGTACCGCGAATCATTGGGGCTACAGTCCCCTGGCTCAGATCGACAAGACGAATGTGGGCAGTCTGCGCCTGGCCTGGGCCTGGACCATGGAGCCTGGCAGGCAGGAAACCACGCCGTTGGTGCATGATGGCGTCATGTTTCTGCCACAGGCCTGCGATTTTATCGAGGCCGTGGATGCGACCGATGGCAGTCCCCTGTGGGAATATCGCCGCCCGGTGGTGGACCATATTGCCACCCTGGCTTGCGCTAATCGCAACGCTACCCTCTACAAAGATCAGCTCATCATCGCCACCATGGATGCTTATCTGGTTTCGCTGAACGCTCGTACTGGCGAAGTGACCTGGGAACGTCAAGTTGGCGACTGGACGGTTGGCCAGCATTACTCCGGCGGGCCCCAGGTATTCGACGGCAAGATCATCACCGGCATGTCGGGATGTTATTACATCAACACCGGTTGCTGGATTACCGCCCACGATGCGGATACCGGCGAGGAGTTGTGGCGTACTAACACCGTGCCGAAAATCGGTGAGCCCGGTGGCGAAACCTGGGGCGACCTGCCTAATGAGCTACGCCGCGGGGGCTCGGCGTGGATGCCGGCCAGTTATGATGCCGAGCTCAACCTGATTTTTATGGGGGTGGCGGTACCCATTCCCTGGGGCTCGATCCAGCGCGATACCAGAGGAGGTGACGTGCTGTATACCAACTCCACCCTCGCCCTGAACGCCGATACCGGGGAAATTGTCTGGTACTTTCAACATATCCCGGGGGGTAACTGGGATCAGGATCATCCCTTCGAACGCATCGTGGTGGAAACCGAGGTCACCCCGGTGGCAGATGCCGTATCTTGGATCAATCCGAATATTACATCCAGTGCGCGCCGCAAGGTGATCACCGGGATTCCCGGCAAGCCGGGAATCGTCTGGACCCTTGACGCCGCCACCGGGGAGTTTCTGTGGGCTAAGGAGACCAATTATCAGAATGTCATCGTCGGCGTCGATATCGAAGGCCGCAAGGGCATCACCAACCCCGAGATCGACATCACGGAGATCCGTCAGCGCAAGCTGGTGTGTCCTACCACCACCGGCGGAACCAACTGGTTCTCCGTGGGCTATAGTCCCCAGACCAACGCGCTCTACGCACCGTCCAATAATACCTGCATGACGTTCTACCTTAATCCCGTGAATCCTGTCGTGGGGGGTTACCACAGTTCTGCTACATCTATCATGGTACCGCCGCCGGATTCCGACGGCCAGGTTGGCCTGTTGACCGCAGTGGACGTAGCCACCGGTGAAGCACGCTGGACCTATCGACAACGGGCCGGCATCGCCGGCTCAGTATTGACCACGGGCGGCGGCCTGGTTTTTGTGTCAGACGATGCCAGGCGATTCCGGGCCTTCGATGCCGACAGCGGTGAGATTCTCTGGGAACAAATTCTTAATTCGTCCGCCGGCGGCTTTCCCATCACCTACAGTGTGGACGGTGTCCAATACATCGCCATCGCCGCGGGCGGCGGCATCAACTACCGCACCCTGACGCCAGAGATTCGGCAGCGCGGAGGCGGTAATATGCTGTATGTGTTTCGATTACCCTGAGCGACCCCGGAAGACAATTCAACGAGGGAATTAACTATGTCACGAACGCAAAAGAAAATTGGATCTGGATTCGGGTCGAAGTCAGAAGCTTCCGAGGTATTGGCAGGCAAGGATTTGAGCGGCAAGGTTGCCATCGTCACCGGCGGGTATTCTGGCATCGGCCTGGAAACGACTCGTGCCTTGATCGATGCGGGCGCCAAGGTATACGTGCCGGTGCGGACGCCGGAGAAGGTGCAGGCTAATCTCGCCGACATCGACGGCGAAGTCATCGTCGATACCATGGATCTTGGTGACCTGGCGAGTGTTCGCGCCTATGCAGATGCCGTGTCGCAACGGGAATCCGCCCTGCACCTGTTGATTAACAATGCCGGCATCATGGCCTGTCCGGAAACCCGAATTGGCAATAACTGGGAAGCGCAGTTCGCCGTCAATCATCTCGGTCACTTCGTGCTGACCACGGCTTTACTACCCTTGCTGCTCAATGCCGATGGCGCCCGGGTTATCTGTTTGTCTTCCGTTGCCCATCGACGTTCGGATATTTTGTGGGACGATATCAATTTCGAATCCAGTCCCTACGAGAAATGGACGGCCTATGCCCAGGCCAAGACTGCCAATGCCTTGTTTGCCCTGGGCCTGGATATGAAATACCGGGATCAGGGGGTGCAGGCCTTCTCGATACACCCGGGTGGCATTCTAACCCCCCTGCAGCGGCATTTACCGAATGAAGAAATGCAGGCCATGGGTTGGACCGACGCCGATGGCAATATTTCGGAGCAGGCGAAAGCCATGTTCAAGTCCACTACCCAGGGTTGCAGCACCACTTTGTGGGCCGCCACCAGCGCAGCCCTCGCCGACACCGGCGGGCTCTACTGCGAGGATTGTGATGTGGCGAATCTGGCTACCGAGGATTCGCCACGCTACTTCGATGTGGCGCCGTGGGCGGCCAGCGAAGAGGGTGCCGTGCGTTTGTGGGATTTAACCGAGGCAATGCTGGTTTGAACAAGAGTTCTGGAGGAGAATTGAGATTACCCAAGATTGCTATCAATGGTTTTGGTCGGGTAGGCAGAACCATAACCCGTATCGCTAAAATTCATGGTGGTTTCGATGAATGACCTGGCGAACCCGGATCAGCTCGCCTATGCGTTCAAGTATGATAGTAATCATGGCACCTTCGCCGGTGATGTCAGTGTTCATGGGCAGATCATGGAAATTGATGGCGATTCGTTTCGAGTGCTTTGCGAAAGAGATCCGGCAAAATTACCCTGGGCAGAGTTAGAAGTTGACTACGTGATCGAGAGCTCCGGTGCCTTCCGAAAACTGGTGGAGTTACGCAAACATCTCAATGCCGGTGCCCGCCGTGTAATTTTAACCGTGCCTTGCAAGGACCCGCTGGAGGCGACGCTGGTAATGGGTGTCAACGATCACGTCATCACCGAGTCCAGCCATATTATTAGTAATGCCGTTGTACGACTAATTGCGCCGCCCCGCTGGCTAAAGTCTTAGATGAAGCATTTGGTATCAAGCGGGGAATGCTTACCACTGTGCACGCTTATACTTCCGACCAGCGCCTGATCGATGCCCCCCATAAGGACAAACGCAGGTCGCGCAATGCCGCTACCAATATCGTACCCACATCCACCGGTGCCGCCAGGGCCATCGGTCTGGTGCTGCCGCAGTTGGCAGGTAAGCTCGACGGCCTGGCTATGCGCGTGCCGGTGGCAGATGGCTCCCTGGTAGATCTAACCGTAGAAGTGGAACGGGATGTGACCGTGGCTGAAGTGAATGAGGCAATGATCGAGGCGGCTGCCGGTTCCCTGAAGGGTATACTGGCCTATACCGACGAAGCGCTGGTAAGCAGCGATATCATTGGCAATTCCTATTCCAGTATATTCGATTCACAGTTAACCCAGGTGATGCAAAAGCGCATGGTGAAAGTGGTGAGCTGGTATGACAACGAATGGGGCTACAGCACCCGGGTCGCAGAACTGATTGGCCGCCTTGCCGCAATGGACGGGATTACGGCTGCAAACTAGCAGGACAAATATCGCTTGGATTTTTCGAATAAAAATGTACTGATTACGGGTGGCTCCCGCGGCATCGGCAGGGCAGTCGCCATTGCCTTCGCTAAGGAAGGAGCGAGAGTAGCCATTGTATTTCGCTCTAATCAAAAGGCTGCGGCTGCGACCCTGGAACTGTTGCAGGGCACCGGGCATACCGCCCTGCAGGCAGACCTTGCCATCGCCAGCGAGGCGGAGCGCGCCGTTGATGAGGCGCTTGCCGAATTCAAAAGGCTGGACATCGTCGTCAACAACGCCGGCATTGGCATCTATCACCCCTTGGAATCCACAAGTTTTGAAGACTGGCAGACAGCCTGGCGAAAAACCCTGGACACGAACTTATTGGGCCCTGCCAATGTCTGTTTCTGTGCAGCCAGGCACATGATCGCAAGTGGCGGAGGTCGAATAATCAACATCACGTCCCGCGGCGCCTTTCGTGGTGAACCCACCAAGCCGGCATACGGCGCCAGTAAAGCGGCCTTAAACTCTCTCACGCAATCCCTGGCGGTGGCCCTGGCACCCCACAATATATTCGTAGGCGCGGTGGCGCCGGGGTTCGTCAACACAGAACTTACAGCCGATCGATTGAACGGCCCGGAGGGCGAAGAAATTCGCGCCCAGAGTCCCTTCGATCGTGTGGCAGAACCTCGGGAAGTTGCCCACGCGGTTTTATTTCTGGCATCCACGGGCGCGGAGTTTTGTTCCGGCACCATAATTGATGTTAATGGGGCATCCTATTTGCGTAGTTAGGTGTATCTGGGGTCAGGTCTTTGATAGCCAGAAAAATGGGGTCAGAGTAAATATACAGTGGTATTAAGATAAACCACTGTATATTTACTCTGACCCCATTTCTCTTTCCCTATTGCGGTAAAAACAGGCTAATTCAGTTTTTACACAGCTTCTTCCATGGAGAAAACATTACCAGATTGTAATGTAAATCCCATATACCTGGTATTAATAAGGTGACATGATCTTCCATTATGAAAACTCATTTCGGAGGTCATGAAATGAATAAAGCAGCCATATCCCTGGTGGCAATGATTACACTGTTTTCCGCAACAGCCGTACACGCAGATCCCTTACTGCAAAAAGGCACCAGAGATTTATCGGTGTTGGGTTCGCCGGATTTCACCGCTCCCACCGGAGATACCTTGAATTTCGATATTGGTTTTGGACTCTTTGTTCGGGACAACATTAATTTGAGAGCGACCTTGTCACATGCCGTGCAGGAAGACATTGCACCCGGAGGTACAGATTACAGAGCCACGGGGTACAATCTCGTTGCCGAGTACCACTTCGACCTTGGCTGGAAAACTGTTCCTTATTTAGGTGCAGACCTGGGATGGCGCAGATTAAAATTCGGCAGTCTCAGAGAGGATGGGTTTACCTACGGTCCCAGGTTTGGGATCAAATATTTCCTCAGCGACAGTCTCGCCATCGATGCGGCTCTGTCCTATAAGTTTTCGGGCAGTGATGTGTTTATTAGTGATTTCGAGAGCGAAGATCACAAAATATCCTTTGGGTTTGGTTTGAGATTTATGTTCTAGCAGGCAGAGTCGGCGGTAAGCTTCAGTGCTCATGGTATCGATCAGAACTTCCCTAGTTTTGACCTACCGGCCCCAGCGGACTCTCGGGACAGGCGTCTCGTTCGCTAGTCCAACTCAGATTGGTAATCAACCATTTCCCTTGTCGTCTTATCAACTGAAACGAATCGACGCCGCAATGTGAAAATTGGCTGCCGACATGAAAATCGTAGGGCGCCCAAAACACCGCGATGTCTCCTCGAACCAGCACGGTCGCATCCCAATATCTCTCCAGGGGTTTATTGGCGCTGGGACTGGAGAGCGCCGCAATCAGTTCATCGTAGTTGCGAGTACTAAAACGCGAAGTACCATCGGCATCAACACTGGCAGATATATTGAGTGATTCCGAGACCGAGAGCGCTTCCAGACTCTCGCGATCCCGATTCGCCAGGGCTACAAAAAAAGCATCGACGGTGGCGAGTATCGACGCTTCAGCCGGATCGGATTGAGCACGGGCGAAGGGCGATAACACGATACAGCAAACAAACAATAGATTTTTTCCGCTTTTAACCATTCGGTAAACTCCTTCTGTCACTAATAGTTGATGGATGGGTCCGTAGCGTAAGCATTTTGAACGCCCAATTGAGTGTTCAGTTTTCGAATTCTACCACCTCGAAGATACTGCTGAAGTCATCGGTCCAGAGGGGCCCGGGTGTCGGCATCGGTTCTTCGTCCTGATGTACCGCCTCGGTGTGGAGGAAAGCCTGATTGTTCGTCAACAGTACCCAATCGGTGGAATCGACGAAGCGGCTATCGCTAGAGTAGTTCTCAATGTAGATGGCATGCATGCCCACGGCTTCGGCAAGGCGCGCCACGATGGGAATCAGGTCCACATAACGGTTGGTGACGTGGAGGGCGAGGATGCCGTCTGGCTGCAGATGTCGGAAGTAGGTTTGAAAGCTTTCCTGAGTCAGCAGGTGTATGGGGATGGCATCACAGCTGAAGGCATCGATGGCGAGAATGTCGAATCGTTGACCCTCACCGGAGCTGAGTTGGCGCTCAAGCACGATGCGTGCATCCCCCGGGAAGACTTGGATATCTGCTCCTCGAGAGATTGCATCCGCCAGGAAACTAAAGCGTTCCCGCGCCCATTGCACCACCAGGGGATTGAGTTCGTAGAAGCGTATGTCGTCCGCGATGCCCCCTCGCGTCTCACCACATAGGATTGATCTACTTGCTCAGCATCGATGCGGGTGTTGGCATAGGCGGCCAGAGTTCCCACTCCCAGGCCAACGACGCCGATGCGGAATTGACGGTCGGGATCGGCGCGTGCCGGATGATAATTGATGGCCACACCGATTCCCGTCTCGGGTCCATAGTACGTGGTCGGCCAGGTCGGGTGTTGCTGCAGTTGTACGCCGTGTCGGATGCGGCCGTGGGTGAGGGAAAGTCGATGTCCGGAGCCGCCGACACCTCGCTCCTTGATCGCGAGTACGCCATAAAAGTTGCGCCCCCGCTCGACCATGCGGCGCTCGGTTTCAAGTACTTGCCAGCTCAGAGCTCCGGTCAGGGACAGCAAGCCCAGCGCCAGCACGGCGCTCGCTGCTAGCCTGGCGCCACCACGGCCCGAGCGCCACCACAAAGAGGGTGCTGCGTCCTGCCTGCGTCGCCAGATCTCGAGGACCAGTATCAACGCGGCAATGCCATAGGGGACGGTCCACAACATGCCCGCCTGCCAGGCGGCGAAGGTCGCGGCTAAATTGGAGCTGGGATTGCCGCCGATCCAGGTGCCGGCCAGGAACGAATAGGACGCGCCGATGACGATGGCCGCCAGCGCCGTGGTCCAGCAGAGTCCCGAGAGCACACGGGCTATGCGGCCTTTGCCAGCGCTGCCTTCGCTGCGAAAAAGCCTGGGCATCTGCACCAACACTACCAGTGCGTAACAGGCGACGAGGAGAATGTGGTACTCGTACAGGCCAGCGAAGATCGCTGGTGCCAGGATGGCGACGAACATGCCGCCGAGGGCACCACCGGCGGAAACCATGAGGAAGAAAAACGTCAGCTGACTTGGCGCCGGACGCAATCGCGCCAGCTCGCCGTGACAGCACATACAGCAGACAAACAGGGTCAGGGAGTATCCCAGCAGTTGATCTACGATGCCGAGATCGGTTCCCACGTAGAGCAGGCGCAGGGTGTTAATCAGAACCAGGGGCAGCAGCGCCGAGTACAGAGGTCGCAGGTACCAGCGATCGCTGTCGAAGCAGAGAATAAAGGTCAGCAAATAGAGACTGAGCGGGGTAATCCACAAGAAGGGAACGGCGGCGATGTCCACGGACATCTGCTTCGTCGTCGCCATCAATAGAC
>CAJXIY010000020.1 GCA_913054495.1 uncultured Gammaproteobacteria bacterium
TCCGCAGTGGCGAATCTGAGTGGCAAAGATCCAGACAGTCGATTCCCACTATGGGAATGTCATCCTCAGCCTTTTGGTTCCATATTCGGCTGACGGGGGAAGACACGGCAGGTCAAGATCTAGTGCTGAGCCTGGATTCTCCGGCACTGGATCGAATTGAATTCTATTTCGTCCGCGATGACCAGCTAATTCAAAAATCTGTGCTAGGCGACTCCATTCCGACTTCACAACAGTCCTACCCCTATCGAATACCGATCGTACCGTTTGAACAGGCGCCCCAGGGCAGCGAAACCCAAGTTTATATTCGCGTCACGTCCAGTTCCGGCATTGAAATTCCGCTTACGCTAACCACCATGGGTCTGCTAGCCGTGGACCAGCAAGGGCCGCTGGTGATTCTTGGCGCTTTCTTTGCCTTCTTATTCCTTTGTTTTGCTGCCAGCGCGATCCTCTATTTCTATCTTTCACACCGGCAGTTTCTCGCCTATGCCCTATTTTTTGGCGGTATGATCGTCTATTTTTTGACTACAACCGGGATGGGCAGAGTCTGGTTCTGGGGAGATACGGCTGAAATCAACACCCGCCTTTCCTACGTAGCTACGGCGTTTATAATCATGAGCCTTTACCTCATCGGTCAGTATCTGCGATTTGACCACCGCTATCGAGACTCGGTAAACCTTATTCTAAGATTTCTCAGCTACGCCATGCTGCCAGTCGCTGTGATTTTTTTGATCGTCCCTTCTCTCAGATTACCCAGGCGATCGTGCTACCGATCATTTATCTGACGGTGCTGGTATCACTGATTTTGCTGTTGATGGCCGGCATCACAGCCGTGCAGGGATCTCGATCGGCACTGTATCTATTATTTTCACTGACGGCGATCCTGTTCGCGTTAGCGTCACTGTTAAGCTACAAGCTAGGCCTCGTAGAGAAAGGTGCTTTTACTACCGCTACTGGAGAAGTTCTGATAACCATCTCTGTATTACTGCTTTTCGCATCCCTGGCCGAGTTTGTCCGCGCTAAGAACGAAGAATATGACCGAGCTCGACTGGACACCAAGGCGAAAGGTGATTTCCTGCGAAATGTCTCGAGGAAATTCCTCACACCCGTACATCTTATCCTGGCCAATTCGAAACGGCTATTGGCTGCCCAATCCAATAAGCTGGACGAGCCGACCAAGGCACACATAACAACCGTCATCCAACAGAGTGATTATCTGCACAATCTCATCAATGATTTGTTGGAGATGGCTGAACTCGAGTCGGATACCTTCGAACCCGAGTTCGAACTGCTCGAAATTTCCCACTTCCTGACCGAAGTCAAGGATATGATCCTACCCACTGCGATGGAGAAGGGACTGGCACTCACTACAGATTTCGCCTCAGCCAATCTCTTAGTGCAGACCGACAAAGTTAGATTGCAACATTCACTACTCAACATCCTCACCAATGCGATCAAATTTACCGAACGAGGCTCGATCCTGATCGGTTACAAGGCGGTTTATTTCCGTCGCCGACTCTGTATCGAGATATTTATTCGAGATACCGGCAGAGGTATGAGTGCAGAATTTCAAAAACGCATGTTTCAGGAGTTTACCAGGGAGGATGATTTATCCGAAAAAGAACCGCGGGGAACCGGGCTTGGCTTGGTTATCGTCAAGCGCATGATCGAGAAACTGGGAGGTGAGATCACTTTTGAATCGGAGTCAAAAGAAGGCAGCGAATTCTTTATACGCTTGCCACTACGAGTCATTACCGACTGAATTGGCTCCTGATTGCTAGGGCGGTGAGGTAGGGACATCTTTTTCTAACTGATAAACAATATCTGCGAATTCTTCGATCTTGCCTTCGAACGCTTTCAATGCATCAGCCAGACCTTGGTTGTAATAATAATTACCTACTTGACCGGAGAAAAAATCCAATAAAAATTCAGCCTCGAACCCACCAATCTCATGCTGCAATTCTTCCGTAAAATATTTCTGAATCTTACTGACGATCTCTGCTTTGACGGAGCGGTCCAATTCGATAGTAGACAAAAACTCAAGCCCCGAGTTGTACTGCCAAGTCCAGGAAATCGCTGGCAGTATAATCAAATTCTCCATCGGGGTTTGTATTTACGGGCCGGCCAGGCCCCCGTTCAAGCGGTCTGATAACGTAGGCTGTGCGCAATCCGACGCGGGCGGCGGCGCGAAGGTCACCGGGATGAGCGGCAACCATCATCACTTGCTCGGGTTGCAGACTCAGCAAATCAACAGCCTTCAGGTAGGCTTCCGGATCCGGCTTGTAGTGACCGGCCAGTTCTGCTGAAAGAATCGCATCCCAGGGCAGTCCGGCATTTTTTGCCATATTGGTTAGCAGAGAAACGTTACCATTGGACAACGTTGTTATCACGAACTTGGTCTTGAGCCGGTTTAGACCCGCCACGGTGTCCGGCCAGGGAGACAGACGGTGCCAGGCCCGATTGAAATGATCTAACTCTGCTTCGCTCATGCCTTCCAGTTCGTACTCCAGCACAAGCTCATCCAATATCATTCGATGTAGGTCGTCGATCTTGGTCCAGGGTAAATCACCGTTTCTAACTCGATTCATTGCCGGACCATAGCCCGAGCGCCAACTGTCGGCGAAGCTGGCCCAGTCGATGTCATAACCCTTTCTTGCAGCCAGTAACTGGCCTTCCCTGATGATCGAAGCACGCCAGTCCACCACGGTGCCAAAAACATCGAAAGTGAGGGCCTTTATATCTAATTCCGAGCCGGAATCCGCTGCGAACAGAGGGCCGGGCAGCATGGTCAGTCCCGAACCGATCGACATCAGCGTCGTCGCTCTTATGAATTTGCGTCTGCTGAAAATGGTCCTGGCTGCTGTAGAATTCAGTGCTGGTGTAGTCATCGCTTTTAGTCTCATTGCAGTCTTGTCACGACGGGGATGGCGGCAGTGCTGGTTCAGGCTGCTTACTACTCCGCCGAAACCGTAGCATATCTATTGCTTAATATCATCAACGCCACAGCTATGGCTCTTGTCTGAAATCTTCCTTATCGAGGACATTCCCTACTGAAAGTAGACGAGCAATATGGCAATCGGGCAAATAAATTTTACATAAAATGGCCAGATTTTCCAGAACAAGCCGGACTCCGCTGCGGGACAGC
This sequence comes from uncultured Gammaproteobacteria bacterium, assembly GCA_913054495.1. Taxonomy (GTDB): domain Bacteria; phylum Pseudomonadota; class Gammaproteobacteria; order Pseudomonadales; family Pseudohongiellaceae; genus UBA9145. The sequence goes on from CAJXIY010000020.1 coordinate 3,143, forward strand.
CTTTCTTGAGTTCTTCCAGTGCCTCATTTCGATTCCATATCCAGGCCACGAAGACGCAGAAAAATAGTGCCAGCATGGGCTGGCTGAATTCGGTGGTATAGGTCACGACCAGGTCAAACAAGGAATCGAAATTGAACACAACCAGCAGGGAAATCACGGTGATGATCGCCGCTATGCTCAATGACGCCTTCTGTCGCCCTATTCCATGTTGTTCCACGGCATAAGCTACAGGCACCTCAAGCATGGAAATCGAAGAAGTCAGGGATGCGATGGTCATTAATACGAAAAAAGCCATGGCAACGAAAATCCCGGCTGCCCCCATGGTCTCAAACAGTGCCGGCAGTACGGAGACAATCAATCCAGGGCCGGCAATAAATGCACCGGTCTCGTCAAAAATCTCAACACCATTAGTCAGGGCGACATACATCGCTGGCAGAATCAGCAACCCTGCCAGCACCGCGATGCCGACATCCAGCAAGGCCACCAGGGTGCCAATTAATGGCAGATCTTCCTTCTCGCTGATATAGGATCCATAGATCAGCATCGTGCCTACGCCGAGTGACAAGGAGAAGAACGCCTGTCCCATCGCATCGACCAGCAATTGAGGATCCGCTATTCTGGGAAAGTCAGGCACTAGGTAAACACGTACGCCATCCATTGCACCAGGCAGAGTCATCACATAAATAGTGAGAAGAATCAAAATGATGATCAGCAATGGCATCAATCTGGATGCCCATCTTTCGATACCATCCTTGACTCCTGCGCTGACGATCATCACCGTCACCACCATGAACACGACGACGAAAATTGCATTGCGAGGCACTGCATCCAGGGTGAGCCACTGGGAAGCAGATTCCAAACCCACCAAGCGAGCAATGGAATCGAAGAAAAATGCAAGCATCCAGCCGCTGACAATGGCATAGAAGCTAAGTATGAAACTGACTGTGAGCATGCCGACGAAGCCCACGGTGATTCCCAACAACCTGCTTCGGGGGCCAGTGGAAATCGACTTCAGCGCCGTCACGGCATTTGCCCTGGCGTGACGGCCGATAATCAATTCAGCCATCAGGGCAGGATAGGCTAATGCGAAAGTGAGTACTAGGTAGGCAATAAGAAAGGCTGCGCCACCATTAGAAGCTGCATTGGTAGGAAAGCCCCAGATGTTTCCCAGGCCTACCGCCGACCCCGTCGCCGCCATCAAGAATCCAAATCTGGAGCTAAATTCGCCTCTAGCTGCTGCCATCGATAATCGATCTCCCTGTCAGTTTTGCCACCTGTTACTGGTCGTAAGATTCCAGCGTGAAGCGCCCTCGAGCAAGGTCACTCAATCCAAAAACGACGTTATGCACTTCAAGTACTGAGCCTTCTAGATTTACTTCCAGGCTGGGGATTCGTAGCTTGTTGTCCACTGTAGAAAAAGTCGCGATACCATCAAAACTACTGGCCCGGGGAATCACACTCTCCAGGTTAGCCTCAATGATCAAGCCTTCCGCGGCAGGCACGACGTTAAAATTAAGGCTGATTAAAGATTCATCCCCATCCAGGCTTACGGAAGTGATCAATAAGCCGGACACACTCTCGAACACGCGGGGAGCGCCCGTAAATCTTTGCATCACTTCAACATTGATATAAACAAAATCATTGGGGTTCGAGTATGTAAGGGTAAAGTATGGCGCGGATGGTGCTTTTGTCCCCAGGTTCACGGTGGCTAAGTCATTGATTGCATCCAATATATCCATGCCAGAGCCAAGAACATTCCCAAACACCGTGAAGCCGCTGTTGTTACTATCGAGATTCGCACTATTGTCGATCAGATTCACGAACCATTGATTCGTGGCGCTGTCTGGGTCACCATCGACCTTCGCCATGGCGACGGTGCCGCGAGTGTTTGACACATTGAATTCGTTAATAACGGGTGGATCCGTGGCCACGTCAATTGGTCCCACCGACAGTTGGAATCGGTAGGCCCCACCTTGAGCCACGAAACTATCGACGACCCGGTGCAAATAAGTGCCGTTGTAGTCATTACGATTTACATAATTCAAAAAATTCTGCACGGTTGCCGGGGCTATATCATCGAGTAACTCGATGGAATAATCACCCAAACTGGTACTCACGCGAACGATGGTACCAGCATGGGAAGAAGTGGCGACTATTAGCGTGAACCAGGCTAATAAACCAATGGCAACATTTCTTAGCCAACGCCTGGGGACTGCAATCATGAAAACTTCGGATAAGTCATTACTTCGCAGCTTGCTGAGTATAAGTGGGATGGAGCATAGGTTAAGTTCCATCATTATTCAACTTATCAGTGCATCTGCAAACAGTCGAATACGCCGACAAAAGGCAGGAGAAGACCGAGTATTTCCGCAATCATAGGTGATCGATCCCAGTTGGATGAACCCCCGAAATAGAGCTATAATGCGCACCTGGATCCACCCAGAATCAAGTTTATAATATTTGTCTATTCGTTCCGTTATAAAGAAGGCTGCATTGGTGCCGGCATCAAATTACCATCCGATCGATTCCGAAAATAGAGATCCAGGAAACTCTGCAAGCACGGCAAGGCGACGGCGAGAGCCTTCAAGCCACTCCGCATCCACCTCACCTGGTATCGGTATAGATTACGGCACCAGTAATAGCGCTGCCGCCATCTTTGATGGCAGCGATATTCACCTGGTGCAGTTAGAATCGGACGCGGTCGTTATGCCCTCGGCTACCTATATAGATCGTAACTACAGAATAAAAACCGGGCAGGCGGCTATCAACCAGTACATAGCAGACAATGTGGGAAGAACCGTCGAGCTCAGCGCCGAAGTCATTGGGGAAGTACGAACATCCACTGGACAATTAGGCGAACATGGCTTGCCCGAAGAAGCATCCACACAAAAAGTATATGGGAAGTCCTTCGTCGATGGCGGTCAGCAAGGGAGATTATTTCGCGGCATAAAAAGACTATTGGGAAGTAATGAGTCCAGACGCCTGATGGTGTTCGATCGGCCCTTCCGATTAGTTGCCTTGATAACTCCACTGCTGGCTCGTATAAAGACCAGTATCGAATCTCGATTACCCGGTTCGTCACCGCAACCCGATTCAAGCGGGCATGTCTGTATAGGCCACCCTGTGAACTTTGAAGCTAGCAATGCAGATGGAAACAGTAGAGCCTTGAGTTTATTGTCCGAAGCCTATGGATACGCGAAATTTAAGCGCCAATCATTTTATCCGGAACCCATAGCTGCGGCATTGAGCTACCTGTTTGCTCACCCGAACTGCGCGCAACAGACAATCCTGGCGGTGGACTTCGGCGGCGGCACCTTGGATCTGTGCATTCTAAATTGCATCGGCATGGAATTTGATGTGGTAGCAACCCATGGCATTGCACTAGGAGGAGATCAAATTGACCAGCTTCTGTTCAGGGAATTACTGTTTCCGCTTCTTGGCAAAGGAGAAATGTGGAGAAGAGCAGGAGAAGATCGTGAAATTGAAACCCTGTTCCCCTTCGAAGAGTACGAGGAGTTTCTGTTAAATTGGGCGGTGAGTTATATGCTCAACCAAAACAAATTCACTACACCACTCATGCAACGCATAGAAATTGGGGACGCAGCATCGAAAAAATTCAGGCGTCTGTATGATCTGATTAAGAACAATTTCAGCTACCTCTTAATTCAATCACTGAAAGATCTGAAAGCGGAGCTTTCCACGCAACAGATTGCGAGCATCGATATACCGGAACTGGACATCGAATTGTCCGTGACCAGGGCGCAGTTCGAGCAATTAATAGGGGGAATATTAGAGAAATTTCAAGGCGCCATCACCCATCTCCTGACACAGGCAAATATGACGGCGGGCGATATTCAGCTGGTTATTCGCACCGGTGGGTCTTCACTGATTCCTGCAGTCAAGCGCATCCTTGAGAACCAGTTTCCAGGGAAGGTAGTCGAACATGACCCATTTACCAGCGTCGCTGCCGGCTTGGCTATAGCGGAATTTCAGGGCCTGGGGGAATTGCGGGTTGAGCAGCGGCTGCATAAGCATCTACAATAATCCATCTGTCCCGATCAGAGAGCGGGTACGACCATGAATTTGATACTGTACGCCATCCCTTTCTTCTTCCTGCTGATAATGCTGGAATTTACTTATGGCGTGCTCAGGAGGCGCAATACTTATCGCGTCAACGACACCATAAACAGCCTCTCGCTGGGCAGCCTCAGCCGCTTGCAGAGCCTGGTTGTGCTTGGATTTTCCGGACTTATATACGAATTTATAGTGGCCCGCTATCAGCTAAGCCAGTTAGGGGAAGAGCAGTTGTGGGTCTGGGTAAGCTGTTTCCTATTGTATGACCTCGCCTACTATTGGAAGCACCGCTTTGGCCATGAAGTCGCCTTGTTCTGGGGCTCCCATGTCGCCCACCACCAGAGTGAAGACTACAATCTGGGCACGGCCTTGCGCCAGACCAGCATCGATTTTTACGGATTCCTGTTTTATCTGCCCTTCTTCGTGCTGGGATTTCCGGCAGAAATCCTGTTCACGGTGGTGAGTCTGAATCTAATCTATCAGTTCTGGGTTCACACTGAACATGTGCCCAAACTCGGACTACTGGAGTGGGTATTCGTCACCCCGTCTAATCACCGCGTACATCATGCTCGCAACAAGATCTATGTCGATAGAAACTACGGCGGCGTATTTATTATCTGGGATCGCTTATTCGGCAGTTTCCAGGAAGAATTGGAACAAGAAGCGGTGGTATTCGGGCTGAGAAAACCGCTTAACAGTTGGAATCCAATCTGGGCCAACGTGCATGTCTATTGGCGCCTGATCCAGGACTGTATCAAGGCCCCCGGATTCAGCAATAAAATAAAAATCTGGCTGAAGCCTCCCGGTTGGTTACCCGACTCGATGCAAAGCTCCTGCAAACTACGGAGTAACGAAACAGATCTATCGACTCGATTCGATCCGCCGATATCAAATTTCTCGAAAGGGTATTGTTTTGTTCAGTTCGTAGTAACACTTGGACTGAGCCTGACCGTATTGATCAATCTTAATGGCTGGAATTATATGACCACCACCTTAGCGGTGTTCTTGTTAACCTATAGCTACTACGTCCATGGCGTGTGGATGGAATCACGGCCGAACGCACTTGGCTACGAAAGTGTCAGGCTGATGTTATTGCTACTAGTCATGCCTTTAACCGACTTTTCCATCGTGCCTCGAACCACACTAATGGCCTTCGCAGCGGCATCCCTGTTACTACTTCTAGTCTCGAAAAAGAGAAAACCCATTAACGTTACGCTCTAGCACGCTAGCCGAAAAATACTCATTGAAGATGGGGCGTCCCCACGAATATAGGAAATCCCCTATTTAGCTCCCGACGCTGATTGGCACAAAATTCGGTTACAACTGTTTAGAACGCGCTGGGTGAGTGGCCCCTATTGTCTCAGCGGCTTGCCCCCTCCCGGGTTCCCTCACTCGGTCGGGAGCCCTGGAAAACAGTCTCCCTCTGTCACTCGGTGCGGCGCCTTGATTGCTGAGTCAACAGGGGCCACTAACCCATCGCTCGCAGCTCCACTTAACTTAGTGCAATATTCGCGATGTGCTACGGCACACTGTTTCATCTCATCTATTAAAATATCTAGATATTTTGTGAGAATGCTTCCGCTTCCTATTCTAAGTTGCCTTTTTCTAGATGCGTGTTAAGGGAAATTCATACAGCAGCTCGCCGTTCTCAGGATTTCGTAATTCAAACTGCGCCTGATAGGCACTGGCCAGGGCCTCGGTGAAGGTGCTGCCGTCTTCGACGTTACTGATTATGAATACAACTCTACCGGTAACACTGCGCAGCGGAGGTATTTCCAGTGGAATAAACAAATATTCCGCGCTTTCGCTGAGCATTCCCCGCACGGTCGCTTCGACACTCAAGCTGGATCCGGGGATTCGGGTACGGACTGCTCTGAACAAGGCGCTCTCGTTGTTCCCATCTGTCATGCGCAGAAACACATTTACCCGCTTGGTGAATAACTCTCGATTGCTCACCGTGATGGTAGGTGTGTAGATGGGATAGCTGAAGCCCACCTCGATGATACCGTTGCTGGAGCTGTCGGTGATGAGTTGACTCTGAATTTGTTCTGCCGTCACCCCCAAACCGGCCTGTGCTGGCATTAGAAGGAGGTAATAAATAAAGCCAGGTATTATCGCGGGCACACAAACAGTTAAGGCATAGGCGCCAGGTTTCCCAGTAAAAATCGGATTGAAGGGATACATGGCAACAAGCGCAGCGACTATGGCCACGCTCAACAAGAGCGCTCTGACAAGCAGCGACTCGCTACCGAGACGGGAAACATTCTGGGAAATAAAAACGACCGTGACTATCGCTATGAGCAATGCAGCCACACAAACAATCACCTGTCGTAAGCTTATATTCATACTAGGGCTAGGGCTACATTCAGGATACTTGTTCTCCGTCAGCCTGCCTATCGGCATGATAGGAAGATCTAACCAGTGGACCACTGGCAATCCGCTTAAAACCAAGCGCTTCACCAAACTCGCGCAACGCATCGAACTCATCGGGATGCACGAATCGTTGGACTCGCAAGTGATCCTTACTGGGCTGCAGATACTGCCCCAGGGTAATCATATCTACACTATGGGCACGAAGATCTGTTAGCACCGCCCTCACTTCTTCGATGGTTTCACCGAGGCCAAGCATTAGCCCGGACTTCGTTGTCACCTCAGGCCTGCGCAATTTGTAGGCTGCGAGCAAATCGAGTGACCACTGATAATCGGCTCCCGGCCGGGCCTGTTTATAGAGTCGAGGCACGGTTTCCAGGTTGTGATTGAACACATCCGGCGGCGTTTTTTCTAGTGTATCCAGTGCGATTTCCATACGTCCGCGAAAGTCCGGCACCAACACCTCTACCTTAATACCCGGATTCAAACGCTGTGTTTCGGTAATGCATTTCGCGAAATGTGCTGCCCCACTGTCTTTTAAATCATCCCGATCGACGGACGTGATGACCACATAGCTAAGTCCCATTTCCTCGATCGCCTGTGCCAGCTCCGTGGGTTCGCGTTCATTCAGGGGACGGGGCTTGCCATGTGCGACATCGCAAAATGGGCAGCGCCGCGTGCAAATATCGCCCATTATCATGAAAGTGGCGGTGCCGTTACTGAAACATTCCCCCAGATTCGGGCAGGAAGCTTCTTCGCATACCGATGCCAGCTTGTGTTCTCTTAACTTCTGCTTGATGTATGCGATCTTGGGAGAAACTGGAATTTTGACTCGAATCCAGTGGGGCTTGCTTAGCAATTCCGTGCTCGGTATCACCTTAACAGGGATACGTCGCACCTTGTCTGCGCCCCTCAGCTTTTCTCCCTCCACCAATGCGTTACGTCGCTTACCTGCTGCCATTATTTGCTCTTTCCCACGATTTTAAAGAGTAGAACTCCTGATATCCCAACTCGGCAAGTAGTTTGTTGGCCACCACTTCACTGGCTCTGCGCATCAGCGACTCACGATCCGTTACCAGACCGGCGATCTGGCTTACCTCCAGATTCACGAAGCCGCAGGGATTGATATTGGCGAAGGGCGATAGATCCATATCGACATTCAGACTGAGGCCGTGGTAGCTCCACCCATGCTTGATGCGCAAACCCAAGGCTGCCATCTTAGCATCATTCACGTACACACCCGGGCCATTTGCCTGGGTGCCGGCGTCGATCCCGAATTCCTGCAATGATGCAATTAGCGCCCGCTCGATGAGGTCAACCAATTCCCTGACACCGATCTTTCTTCGCCTCACGTTGAGCAGGAGGTAGGCTATCAACTGGCCTGGTCCATGATAAGTGACCTGACCCCCTCTATCGCATCGAAGCACCGGGATGTTACCCGGATTGAGGACATGCTCTTCTTTGCCCGCCTGCCCCTGGGTATATACAGGTTTGTGACTGAGCAACCAAATCTCGTCGGCGCGCGTCCCATCGGCATTCTCTACCAAATACCGCATGGATTTCCATATGGGTTCGTACTCCTGCAGGCCGAGCCGACGCACCAGTAATTTGGGAAGCTGTGCCGATGCGGAAGGAGATGCTGCGGCCTGAAACCACTTATAATCGCTTAGCAGCACTGGGGGGCTCCCTAGCAGGCTGTTGAAAAGCTCTCAGTCGTGTGCAAGACGAGGCAAGATCTCGCGAAAAAGCGGAGTTTACAGGTTGTAAATGAGCATTTTGAGCCATATCTTAACGCAGTATTGTGCCGGCTGAGAGTTTTTCAACAGCCTGCTACAGAACCATCTTGACACTCTCGATGGATTTTAAATCCAGAAACAGCCCGCGTAATTGTTCTTCACCTGTCGCCATAATCGTGACGTTGATGGACAGGTAGTTTCGCTGCTTGCTGGGATGTATCTGGATTAGATCGGCTGCTATCTTACCCGCGTGTTTTTCCACAACGGCAATGACTTCCTGTTCATAGCCTGCAGTCGCCTTGCCGATGACTTTTATTGGATAAGAGCAGGGAAACTCGATTCTGGGAGCTTCCGGATTGCCTGAATCTTGCTCGGCGGCCACGACGTAACCGATTCAACCCGAGAACAGGTCACTGAAAAACAAGCTCAACCAATCAATGAAGCGCTTTAATACGCCGCCTCGCTCGACTTCTTGCATGGCAATCACATCGCCTTGATAGAGGATGTTGTCGCTGAGGACGACCCTGACCACACCCATGATCTGAGATTTATCCAGCGGCGCTCTGATGATCTCATCGACGTCGACGGTAGCAGTCATCGCATCGGCCTGACCTCGGGGAATAGTGATATAAACTTCTTCACTGATACCCAGGTCGACGGCATTTTGGGTACCAGAGAAAACCGGTACATTGGTGAGAATTTGATTGGCATCATACAATTTGTGGGTTTCGAAATAACGAAAACCATAGGTGAGCAGCTTCTGGGTCTGGATCGCACGCGCCTCTTCGCTCGCAGTACCCATGACGACAGAAATCAAACGCATGCCATCACGTTCGGCCGACGCTACCAGACAATACCCCGCGGCATCGGTCCAACCCGTTTTCATGCCATCAACATTGCGATCTCGAAATAACAGGGTGTTCCGGTTCGATTGCCGTATATCGTTGTAGGTGAACTCGCGCTCCGCATAGATGGGATAGTATTGCCCATGCCTGGTAATTGTCGCCCTCGCCAGGATAGACAAGTCACGAGCGGACATGGTGTTGTAATACAACTCGGTATCGAGACCGCTGGAATTCATGAAGAAAGAAGAAGTCAGTCCCAATACTTCACTGTACTGATTCATCATGTCGGCGAAGGCTTCTTCGCTACCCGCAATGTGCTCGGCGATGGCGACGCTGGCGTCGTTGCCAGATTGAATAATGATGCCTCTAAGCAAATCCTCGACGCTGACCTGGGTATCGACGCCAACGAACATCTTCGAGCCTTCCATGCGCCAGGCTTTCTCGCTGATATGAACTTCATCATCGAGACGCAGGTTGCCCGAGAGTATTTCTTCAACGGCAATATATGCCGTCATGATCTTGGTCAAACTCGCCGGCGGCAATGCCTCGTCAGCGTTCTCCTCGACGATGATATGGCCGGTTTTCGCATCGAGCAAGATGTAGCTGGTGGCAGCAATCTCCGGCGACCGAGGAATAATCGCAGCGGCGGCGACAAGTAGATTCGTTGAGAAAACCGCCAGCGCGGTGAACACCAGGCAGATGATCCCGCGCCAGGGGCGAGACATGAAATGCATGAATTTGATCTTTAATAACATAAAGAAATCCGTCTAGGGAGCCTCTGATTGTAAAAAGTTAATGTCGAACCGGGAAGTGAGGAACCAAATGTAACATCGATCGGCGAGAGCCAATTACTCGGTCACAGTGTACGGACTTCCCAGGTTTGCAGCAACTACACTTTGGCTTATATGCCTGATTTCGCCCGGGTCACTCACCGGACCCACGCGGACCCGATGCAGTACGCCGCTGGCCTGGCTCTCTATCGAGCGAATTATCACCGGCTTAGAGGTTAACTGGCGTAACTGCCGGGACAGTTCTCGCGCCCGGCCTAGGTCTGAAAAGGCACCGACCTGTATATATTTCTCAACCCTAGCGCCTACTGTTAGTGACTGGGTAACTGTTGCTTCTGCCCCACTCGAAGATCTGTCCTGCGCCCTGCCGTCGGCAATAATGGCCTCAAGCTGCACCCTCGCCGTGCCGCGATCGGCATAACCCAATTTGAGCGCCGCGGCGTACGACAGATCGATGAGCCGGTTACCATGGAACGGGCCCCTGTCGTTTACCCGTACGACGATGCTTCGATTATTGTCCAGGTTGGTAACCCGCAGGAAGCTCGGTATGGGCAGGGATTTGTGCGCCGCCGAGGCCTGGTACATATCGAACACTTCACCATTAGAAGTTTTATGGCCATGAAACTTCTCGCCATACCAGGACGCGATTCCTCTCTCGCTATAGCCTGCCTCGGTGCCGAGTACATGATAGGTCTTGCCCAGTACCGAGTAGGGGCTACGGTTGCCGGCCATGGTGCGTTGCAGGGGCTGGGGAATCACCTCGGCAATCTCCGCCACACTCAGATTAGTGGAGGGGGCTCGGTCCTGCGCGATGCTGTAGCGACTACCGGCAGCTCCCGAAGAGGGGGCGGGTGTAGAGCTACAGGCCGCAATCAAACCCAAAACGGCTATAAGCGAGATGACTCTTATCATGGCTCGAAACATGGTTAACCTATGGGGCGGTGGCAGACCGACGCGTTAGAAAATACTTGGCAAGATAACTAATTAACGTCCAATTCACTGATTTTTTTAACTTTTTCAGGGCTGGAATCGGATTCACGCTGCCATCGCCACCGCATCTATCCACTCCATCGTCCGAATTCATCTAATTTAGTCATTGTTTTCAACAGCTTAACGAACCTTAAGCCGACCTCCAGTTTGAATGGACATGAGTAGACCGAAGCCAATGAAGAACGTGACTATGGAGGTGCCACCCCTGCTCATCAAGGGCAGCGGCACGCCAATAACCGGCAGTAAGCCCGATACCATGGCCATATTTACAAAAACATAGAGGAAAAAAGTCAGAGTGATACTGCCCGCCAATAGCCGGCTAAACATGTCCGTGGCACGATATGCGATGTGGCAGCCTCGAACCAGCACGAATAAATAGAGGCTGATGAGGAATAGAATACCTAACAGCCCGAATTCTTCGGCTAGCACGGCGAGAATGAAATCCGTATTACTCTCGGGGATAAAATCCAGGTTTGACTGCGCCCCCAGGGTGTAGCCCTTGCCATAAATACCCCCGGAGCCAATAGCGATCTGTGACTGAATGATATTGTAGCCGGCGCCGGTAGGATCGCGGTAAGGATTGAAGAACGTGAGAATTCTATTTTTCTGGTGCTCCTGTGCCAGGAACAGATACCAGGCTGGCGATACCATTAACAGCGCCAGGGCGCCTCCAATGACTATGCGCCGGCGAATGCCGGCTAGCAAAACCACGAAGATGCCCGACATAGCGACCATGATGGCGGTCCCGGTATCATTCTGGAGGACGATGAGAGCCGTCGGCAGCAGAATCATAACGGCAGACCAAAACAAGTGCTTAAATCTGGGGGGCAACGGACGACTGGCCAGGTACCAGGCAACCAACATTGGAAGTACAAATTTCATCAGTTCGGAGGGTTGAAAACTGGGTAATCCAGGGAGATCCAGCCAGCTCTTTGCGCCTTTGGCTTCCACCCCGATCAGTAACACAACACCGAGCAGGGCAATTCCCGCCGCGTACATGGAGGGTGCCCAGCGACGGAAAAAATGGACATTGAACTGGGCCACGACAAACATGACCACGATGCCTACAATCATCGTCAGGCCCTGGCGCTGAACTACCCCCTCGTCGCGACCGCTAGCGCTGAAGAGGACGAATAATCCGAAAGCGCACAGCAGGAGCAAGCCAACCAGCAAGGAGGGATCGGTGTGTATGATGCGCCAAAAAGACTGTGATTTCGCAGCTGCCGAACCCAGACCATCGGACTGCCGTATGAAATCTTTGCTAGTCATCGACCTGACTTATCAAGGAATCTGTTGCAGCCTCCATAGCGGCAAAATCAATTTGCAGTATATCCAGTAAATATGTGTCGATGACTTGTTTGGCGATGGGACCGGCGACGCTGCTGCCATACTCGCCATTTTCCACGAATACGGCGACCGCGATCTGCGGTGAAATTTGGATGTTCTCAGTCGGGGCGAAGGCGATAAAGAGGCCGTGATCCTTGTTTAGATCCGATACTATGATATCCGTACTATGGAATATTTCCTGACTTATTCCCACTACCTGTGCCGAACCTGACTTGCCTGCCATCTTGTAAGACATGTCGCGATCTGCCATCGCGATTGCTTCGTAGGCCGTGCCATAGTCTCTGAAGGTATCGGAATACGGACGGTGTACCACCATCGTCATCGCCTCTTCCATGAAGCGCCAGTAGTCAGGATCATTCAACATGACATCGGGTACGGCATTTTTAATATCTCCCTGGAACGCTTGTCCTTCTATTTCTTTGAGCATGCGGGGCTGTACTACCTTGCCCTTGTTCGCAATTATGGAAACGGCAGTCGCCAATTGCAGCGGCGTCGCCCACATATAGCCCTGTCCAATCGAAGAATTGATGGTATCACCGGGATACCAGGGCTCGCCGCGGCTAGCCATCTTCCACTCTCGTGAAGGCAAAACGCCGGTGCGGGCATAGGAGATGTCCAGCGCAAAATTTTCGCCAAAACCAAATTGGGACATGAACTGGTGGATGGTGTCGATACCCATACGATTGCCCAGGGCATAGAAAAAAGTATCGCAGGATTGATATATGGCCTTCTGCAAATTGGTGTGACCGTGGCCGCCGCCGATTGCGGTGCGAAGGGTGTAATCGCCCCAGCGGTAGGAAACCCCGGGCAGTCTGAAATAGCCCGGATCTTCAATAGCGAATTCATAATCCACCAGGCCGTTATGGAGACCACTCAAACCCAGGAATGGCTTAATTGTTGACCCCGGCGGATAGGGATTGGTGCTGCGATCGAACAGCGGTGTATTAATTTCGTCAGTGACCAATACCTTGTAATCCCTGGTGCTTATGCCAGTGACAAATAAATTAGGGTCGAAGCCGGGCTTGCTGACCATTGCTAGTATGCCACCGGTTGCTGGATCGATGGCGACAATGGCGCCGCGAAATTCCCCCAGGGCTTGCTCTGCCGCAATCTGTAATCGGCTATCCATATGCAGGGTAATATTCTTGCCGGCGACTGGGTCGGTTCGGTCCAGCGTTCCCATGACCTGGCCCCGGTTATTTTTTTCTACAATTTCATAACCAACGGTACCATGCAGCAGTTCCTCATAAGTTCTCTCGATGCCGGTCTTGCCGATATGATTGGTGCCACCATAATTTTCCCTTTCGGCGTCACTCATGCGATCGAGTTCTTCACGGTTTATTTCAGATACGTAACCAACAGAATGTGCCGTTAGCGCCGCTAGCGGATACTGGCGGACGAATTGATGTTCGATTGCGATACCCGGCAATTTATGAGAGTTAACGGCGAATCGAGATTTTTCCTCCTCGGTGAGTACATAACGCAGCGGCACGGATGAAAATGGCACGCGATTACGGCGCATCCGGTTATTGAATTGTTCTATATCATCTTCGTTAAGTCTGATCAGGGTGCTTAGAAAACTCAGGGTAGATTCCATATCTTCAACCTGTTCGCGAACCACGGTTAGGTTGAATATAGGCTGGTTGTCTGCTAACAATTCTCCATTGCGATCGAAGATTAAGCCTCTCGGGGGAGGGATAAACTGGGAATGTATACGATTGCCATCAGAGCGAACCGAAAAATAGTCATGTTTGAAAACTTGCAGGTTCACCAATTTCGCGATCAGCGCCGCGAAAAGCAGGGCGATGAAGACAGCAGCTACGGCCAGGCGCCGATCGAAGAGGGCCCGTTCCGCCTCATGGTCTTTTAGTTGCCATTTTCCTGTCATAGTTCGAAGAGATTTCGGTAGTCGTTCAACTCACTTGGCTCTGCTGATTAAGGTAATCAGCTTCAGAAAACCCCTCTAAAGTCTGGCTAGAGCCAGAATTAGACAATCGGCGAGCAAAATAGTTTAAATCAGCAGAAAACCGGCATTCTAGCGCACTATTGGCTAGGACACCTCTAAACATTGGCAGTTGGTCTTTGCGGGGGCTGAAACGAGCGCTTCGGCTTGATGACGGATCGTGGAACTGAGAATCTATTCACGGTGGTAGGGGTGACCCTTCAACACGCAGGCGGCTCGATACAATTGTTCGACCAGCAGTATTCTGACAAGGGGGTGAGGAAATGTCAGCGCCGACAATGACCAGCACTCATCGGCCCGTGCCTGACACTGTGCACTTAAACCGTCGGGGCCACCGACGAGAAAACTGAGATTTTTAGCTTCCAGTTTCATTTCGTCGAGGCGTCGCGCAAGGGTTGCAGTGTCCAGAGTCTTGCCCTTGACCTCAAGGGCAATGACAAAATCATCCCTGTGTACATGGCGCAACAATGCTTCGCCTTCGGCCTGCACATTCTGATCGATAGTGCGGGACTTGCTCCGACGTTCCAGAGCGACTTCGGCAATTGAAAATCCCAACTCCCGCCTTATGCGCTTCTCATATTCTGCGATTCCCTGCTGCACCCATTCCGGCATCCTGGTGCCCACTGCAATCAGCCGAACCTTCATACAGAATGGTTCTCGACTCGCTTGCCTCTGGCTTTTTCTGTAGCGGCTTTTCCTGCACCGGATTTATCTAAACTAAAGTTCCATAATTCCTCCAGTTTGTACAGCGCACGAACCGGGGCCGTCATTATATGTACAACCACGTCACCCAAATCGACCAATACCCATTCGGCCTGCAGGCGCCCTTCTACTCCAATGACTTTCACGTCCAACTCCCTCGCTTTCTTCACGGTGGAATCGGCGAGAGCCTTTATGTGCGTATTCGAGGTACCCGTTACGATCACCATAAAATCGGTAATCGAGGTGAGTTTTGAGACATCTATACAGCGAATGGATTGTCCCTTCATGTCATCCAGGGCGTCGACGATGAGGGTGGATACTCTTTTACTTTTCAATCGCTTTACCTTTATTGGCTTCTGTTACGTTAATTTCTATTACCCTAATTATTTGATATAGAGATGATTGGATCTAATGTAGTCGATTACGTTCTCATCCAGCTTCGTCGACAGGTCTGCTTTCATCGCCAGCAACTCCCTGACTCTGGTCGAAGAAATATCGAAACTAAAATCATCGAAGACCCTGATCCTGCCACTGTCGTTGTGAAACAATTCCTCAGTCGACGCTACCAGGTTGTGTTCGAATTCAGGCGCCGCAATGACATTGCCCGAGATCGTGCTACCGGGTCGGGCCAAAACCAAAAAGTGGCATAAGCCCAGGAGTTGGCGCCACCGATGCCACTGCGGAATGGTATTGAATGAATCGACTCCCAGCACCAGCACCAATGAACAGTCGCCTGCGTTTGCCTTCAGTATTGCCAGGGTATCGACCATATAGGAGACGCCGGTTCTGTCGATCTCTATCGGGTCGACCTGCATCCCGGGCTCATCGCGAATAGCGAGTTCGATCATGTGCAGACGATGCTGTGGGTCAATTTTTGCCGGGCGTCGATGATTCGGAGTGTGGCAGGGGATCATCCTTAACTCATCCAATGCCAGTTTCTGCAGCGCGTATCGTGCGGCTTCCACATGCCCCTTATGTACGGGATCAAACATACCGCCAAGCACGCCAATTCGAGAGGTCATTTTCGGACGTGGCCGTCTCCAATCACGATATATTTTTGCGAGGTGAGGCCTTCCAGGCCAACCGGTCCCCGTGCGTGCAACTTGTCTGTGGATATGCCGATCTCTGCACCCAGTCCATATTCGAAACCGTCGGCGAATCGTGTGGATGCATTGACCATGACCGAACTGGAGTCTACTTCGCGCAAGAATCGCTGCGCGCGATTAACGTCCTGGGTCATGATGGAGTCCGTATGCTGAGAGCTGTACCGATTAATATGGGAGATAGCCTCATCGAGGCCGGCCACGATTTTTATGGACAAGATGGGCGCCAGGTATTCCGCAGCCCAATCTTCTTCGGTAGCGGGACCTACGGCGGCAACAATTTTTCGGGTCTTCTCACAACCCCTCAACTCGACACCAAGCTCCAGATATTTTTTCGCGAGTCCAGGCAATAACTCAGCGGCTACGGAATCCGCAAGCAACAGAGATTCCAATGTGCAACAGGTGCCATAGCGCTGAGTCTTGGCATTGAGCGCGACCGCTGTCGCTTTTTCCAGATCGGCACCGTCATCCACATAGAGATGACAGTTGCCGTCGAGATGTTTAATTACGGGTACCTTCGCCTCCTCACTCACTCGCTCAATCAGTCCCTTGCCACCACGGGGAATAATGACATCGACAAATTCTACCATGGTGATGAGTTTGCCCACCGCATCGCGGTCGATTCTATCCAAGACCTGAACCACGTGCGTATTCAGACCCACTTGCTCGAGGCCAAAGTTGATACAGGCAGCGATAGCCCGATTGGATTGAATCGCTTCCGAGCCACCTCGCAAGATCGTTGCATTTCCGGACTTCAGACAGAGACTGGCTGCCTCGCAGGTCACATTGGGTCGAGACTCATAAATAATCCCCACCACGCCGAGAGGCACCCGCATTCGACCCACCTGGATACCGCTGGGGCGGTACTTCATATCTGAAATTTCACCCACGGGATCGGGCAGAGCGGCGACCTGGTGCAGGCCTTCTATCATGGCGTCGATGCGCGCCGGTGTCAGCTCCAGCCGGTCCATTAACGCATCGGCCAGCCCCTTGTCGGTACCCGCCTGAAGATCCAATTTGTTTGCCGCCAGCAAATCCTCGGGTCTAGCGTCGATGGCCTCTGCGATGGCTATCAGCGCCGAGTTTTTCTGAGCCGTTGTCGCCTTGCCGATTTCCCAGGACGCGGCGCGGGCCTGTGCACCCAATTCAAGCATGTATTGTTCGATATCGCTCATCGTCTATCTGCTCTGCTCGATCCAGTCAACCGGTATGCATTCCGGTTCTACTCATCGAGCCCGGTCATCCGGCTCTGCAAAGGCATTAAAAGGCTATCACCGGTCGTGGGGTCTGATTAAAGAAGTCGCGGATTATACCTCAATTCCGCTGCAAACGAGCCTTCTGATAGACAGGCGGTGATCCTTCCCATTATGCTCAAGGGGTCGACCAAAGGTGAAAACACATGGATAACACGCCCCAGCTATCAGAATCTCAACTTAAGGCAACCGTACTCCAGGCCCTGATACCCATTTCCGTTTTAGTTTTCCTACTGTCTCTGTCTGTCTATTTGTTTGGTGAAGATTCGAGTTATGGTCCGAATCAGATTGCGCTGTGTGTCGGCACCATCGTTGCCGCCATGGTGGGTTGGAAAAACGGACAAGACTGGAAACAGATTGAAAGTGCTATGACCTCCGGCATTAGCATCGCCATCAAACCGATCATGATTTTATTCAGTGTCGGCTTACTGATCGGTAGCTGGATTTTGTCAGGCACCGTGCCAACCATGATCTACTACAGCCTGCTGATGCTCTCTCCCTCCATCTTCTATGCCGCCAGTTGTATTATCTGCGGTCTGATCGCACTGAGCATTGGCAGCTCCTGGACCGTGGCCGGCACGGTTGGCATCGCCCTGATCGGTGCCGCCGCCGGCATGGGCGTGTCGGTGGAGGTTACCGCCGGCGCCATAATCTCCGGCGCGTATTTCGGTGACAAGATGTCGCCGCTGTCTGAAACCACAAACCTGGCACCCGCCGTCGCCGGCACGGATCTGTTTTCACACATCGGACACATGGTCTGGACCACTTTCCCCAGTATCATTATCGCCCTGATCCTGTACACCATCATCGGTTTTAATATTGACAGCAATGCCAGTGCCGATGATCTGGCGATCACCATGAGACTTATCACGGAAAATTTTACAATCAATCCCTTGATGCTGCTGCCGATCGTTGCACTATTGGTAATGGCGCAAAAGAAAATGCCACCCATACCTACGATATTGGTCGGCGCTCTCATCGGCATCATTCTGGCCCTGGTATTTCAACGCAACGCCATCTTGAACCTGGCAGGAGACACACCCAATTTGATGCTGGGCTTGTTCAAGGGCGTGTGGCAAACCCTGTTTGACGGCTTTGCCCTCAACAGCGGCAATGCCACGCTGGATGATCTGATGACCCGGGGCGGCATGAGTTCCATGCTCAATACTATCTGGCTGGTACTATGTGCCCTGATGTTCGGCGCGGTCATGGAACACACCGGTTTACTCCAATGCCTGGTCGACTATATGCTGTCTTTCGTCCACAGCACCGGCAGCCTCATCGCCACCACAGTTGCCACCTGTATAGGCGCCAATCTCATTACCTCCGATCAGTACATCGCCATCGTGTTACCGGGGCGCATGTATAAAATGGAATATCAGATTCGAAATCTCGATCCGAAAAATCTGTCCCGCACACTGGAGGATGCGGGTACGGTGACCTCCCCCCTGGTACCATGGAATACCTGTGGTGCATATATGAGTGGCACCCTCGGTGTCGCTACTTTCGCCTATTTACCTTATTGCTTCTTCAACTTTCTCTGTCCGGTGATGGCGATAATCTACGGCTTTATGAATTTCAAGATCGCTTCGGTTCTCACGAAACAAACTGCCTGAGGCGCTACCCGGGAAATTCCCCCGCGCGCCGGTTTTTTAGCACCGTCATAAATTGAATCAGGTAATTTCTGGCGTTCTCGGGCAAGAGATCCTCGCTGGTTTTCGTCAGGATTTTTTCAAGCTGTTCACAGCCGCCTCGATCGTGACGCATCAAAATCCCCAGATGACGGCTGTGAAATTCCCGCAAGCTACGCAGTGAGATGCCTCGCTCATGCAGTGCATGCCAACGGCCCATGGCGCGGACACGTTGGATGAAATTTTCTCGCAGGGCTGTATCAGCCAAACTGTCCTCTTCCTCGCAGGGCAGGCTGGGAAAGTTCTGCATCGTCTTGTCAGCATACATGCCAATGCCATCGAACTCAGGCCCTACGCCACCGGAGACTTTGACTCCTGCCATACCACAGCTCGGAGAGTCTTTCTTGAAGATATATCCACAGAGGTTTTCATGCCAGTTTCGTTGCCCGTCCGCACAGGCGCGCAGTGCATCGGTGTAGTCCGTGGCGGCGGCATCGGTGGCGATGCAGCGAATAACATGGGACGCTCGGCGAGCCAGACGAATCGGTGTTCGGGGCACGCCCATGCCGATATCGATCTCGGGGCAGAAGCTGCGAAATTCGAAATACTCTGCGAGCGTCCCCATAATATGAGAATTGGCCTTGTGTCCACCATCGTAACGAACCGCCTCACCGAGCAGACAACTGCTAGCCCCCACGGTTAATTTTGTGACCCTGACATTGCCCTCGAATTCACTCATCTGACTGGCCCGGCGGCCGCAATGTGTCGAGATCGAGTTCCCGGCTTAACAGGGCTTCCTTGTCTGCCTTGCCCAGTTGTTTTATGGCGTACTCAATCTTCAATGCTGCCGATCTACTGCCCACGGCCCTCGAGAAGGCCAACGTCAGAGGTTGCTTGCCACGAAGGGACTTTGCGCCCTTGCCCTTACCGTCAACATCCCGGTGTTCGGCCAGGCGGCGCGACACATCCGTGGTGATACCGGTATACAGACTGCCGTCTCCGCAGCGGATCAGGTAGAGGTACCAGCTACTCCCGGATTCACTCACTGGCGTAATGCATCCCGGTGCGAGTCATGAGATTACCTTGGGGTAACTATTGACGCCGGTGTTAGGCATTTTTCTCAATCTGCCAGTTGTCATCGTGCAGCACCGCACGGCCTTCCCGTTGCAGCTTGATCAGATGCGCCAGCAGTGTTTTCTTCGCCCAGATAATTAAATGTTCGGCCACATCGTCGTAGACAGACAGTACCAGGGTGTCCAGGTGACAGGCACCAAGCGCCTCCAGGCGATCGACAATCTTCTGTTCCCGGCGCAAGCGGTGGGCAATTAGATTTTCCAACTCGGCCTGGGGCTCATCCATGATATCGCCGTGACCGGGAGCCAGATAACGCAGAGACAAGGTCTGCAAGTAAAGCAGGGAATCGAGATAGGCCGTCATATCACCATCCGGCGGTAGAATGACCGAGGTCGTGCCCTGCAGTACATGATCGCCGGTAAATAGCATTTGTTCGTCCTGGAGCAGGAAGCAGATGTGATTGGAGACATGTCCAGGGCTGTGGATGAGCCGCACCGAATATTCTTCCGTGTCGATGATGTCACCATGGTGCCATTCTCGCGCCGGGCGAAATGAGAGATCTTGACCGGGAACATCGGGCGCCGGCAGACCAACCAGTTCTGCACCCGTTGCCTGCTGCAGACGCGCTGCACCTGGAGAGTGATCTTTGTGGGTATGAGTGACGAAGATATAGTCCAGCCTGTCAGCGCCGATGGCCGCCATGAAGCTGTCGAACTGCAATTCATCTTTTGGGCCCGGATCCAGCAACGAGAGAGAGTGAGTCCCGATCAGATAGCTGTTGGTACCGGGACCGGTCATCGCCCCGGGATTGCGACCCAGTATTCGCCGGACCGGGACCTGAGTGTCGGCTACCCTGACCGGGACACCGGGCTGAAATTCCACCATCAGCAGATTCCCCTGAATAAAAATCTCATCATAACCTGTCGCTGCAGTTGTCTAAACAAAAGCCGGATAATAAGTGGAATTTCGATGTGAATCGGGACATAATTGCCCGCCTTGAAATACCCTTGATTCGACCCCGACAGCGTGAGCAGGTCGACTGCGGTTTCTCAGTAAAGGTTCCATCATCTAAGCCAGGGCCAGAGCCACAGCATTTGCAGCCGATACGTCTGCGAAAATATAACACGCTTGCATCAGAAAACCGCCAGGAAATAAACCATGCACAGGATTCAAACCTTTAATCAGATCGCTACACGGGGTCTGGACAGATTCCCCAAACAAAGCTACGAACTCGGGGCCGATCTTGACCATGCCGATGCGATCTTGTTGCGCAGCTATAAGATGGACGCGGCTGCCATAAATCCCGAATTAAAGGCGGTGGCCCGGGCCGGCGCGGGAACCAATAATGTCCCGGTAGACGCGTGCACGGATCGGGGCGTCGTCGTTTTCAATACACCTGGCGCTAACGCCAACGCCGTGAAAGAACTGGTGCTGTGCGGTCTGTTGCTGGCATCCAGAGGCATCGTGCCAGGAATCGGTTTCGCCAGTTCACAGACAGATGTCAGCGACTACAGCGAGCTTGCCAAGCTCATGGAGCAGGAAAAAAAACAATTCAAGGGCAGTGAAATCGCCGGCAAGACTCTCGGCGTCATCGGTCTCGGAGCGATTGGCTCACTGGTCGCGGAGATGGCCATCAACCTCGGCATGAAAGTACTGGGCTATGACCCAGCACTGTCCGTAGAAGCCGCCTGGCGTTTGCCCAGCCAGGTCAAACGAATCGAGAACATCGCCTCCCTGGTAGCCGGTTCCGATTTCATCTCTCTGCACCTGCCGGTCTTAGATGCCACCCGCAACCTGATCAACCGGGAGGTTTTTGCAGCCATGCGTAGCGGAAGCTGCCTACTCAATTTTGCTCGGGACGAGATTGTCGATTCGGAGGCGCTTTTGCAGGCATTGGAAACGGGGAAACTAGGCAAATACGTCAGTGATTTTCCACGCCCGGAGTTAATGGCCCGCGATGATGTCATCTCCATGCCCCATATTGGCGCCAGCACCACCGAAGCCGAGGAGAACTGTGCCATCATGGCCGCCGATCAACTCATGGACTTTCTGGAAAACGGTAATACCAGGAATTCCGTAAATTTTCCGAGTCTATGTCTGGAACGGGATGTCGATGCCGTCGTCGGTACGCGCCTGGCGGTTTGCAACAAAAACGTACCCACCATGCTCGGCCAAATTTTATCCGTACTGGCTGACCAGAATATCAACGTGGTGGATATGCTGAACAAGAGTCGAGACGAAATTGCCTACAACCTCATTGACCTCGAATGCGCACCTTCCGATGATGCGATTGCGTCCATCGCAGGTATTGAAGACGTAATCAAGGTGACTCTGCTGTAGATTGATTGATGAATAGGGATTGAAACGATGACGCGAGTTTTTAATTTTAGTGCTGGTCCGGCAATGCTGCCCACGGCAGTTATGGAGAAGGCACAGCAGGAATTTCTGGACTATGACGGAATGGGTGCGTCCGTTATCGAGATCAGCCATCGCTCGAAGGAATTCGACGCCATCATCAACGCAAGCGATTCCTTACTCATCGAGCTTGCCAACATTCCTGACAATTACAAAATTCTCTATGTCCACGGTGGCGCACAAATGCAGTTTGCTGCCGTGCCACTGAATTTAATCAAGCGTAATTCCGCAAGGAAAGCCGCGTACATCGAATCGGGTAATTTCGCCAAGCTAGCGGCTAAGGAAGCCACCCGATATGGCGAGATATCTATAGCAGCATCGAGTGCAGCCAGCAATTACGACCGCATCCCGGAATTCGACCTATCTGCAGTGGACGCCGATACTTCCTATATCCATATCACCAGCAACAACACCCTCTACGGCACGCGCTGGCAGCAATTTCCGGCCACTGGCGATATCCCGCTGGTCGCTGACATGACGTCTGAGTTGTTATCCAGAACCGTGGATATTTCACAGTTTGGCATCATCTATGCTGGCTTGCAGAAAAACCTGGGTCCTGCCGGTCTGGCCTGCGTGATTATACGTGAAGACTTGCTCGAACATGCCCTGGCAGAAACTCCAGGTTTACTCAGCTATAAAACCTATGCCGAAAAACACTCCCTCGCCAACACCAACAATACATTCGCCATCTACATGATGAAACTGGTGTTGGAGTGGTTGCGGGATCAGGGAGGCGTGGCTGCAATCGAATCCCAAAATGACAGCAAGGCCGCGCTGCTTTATGAGGTGATCGACGATTCAGAATTTTACCTGGGAGTGGCACATAGGGAACATCGTTCGACGATGAATGTGACTTTTAACCTGGCGAACGATGATTTGCTCGATCAGTTTCTGACCCAGGCTCTGGAACGCGGCTTGTATGCCCTGAAAGGACATCGCAACGTCGGTGGCGTCAGAGCGTCTATCTACAATGCCATGCCCCGCATCGGCTGCGAAACACTGGCTGACTTCATGGTCGATTTTGAAAACAATAACTGCTGATCCCGTATCAATCGATTGCGCGGGAAATTGCATCCATCTCTTAAAGCGGTGGTCTTAAGCCGTGAGCCTTAACACACAGGTCTTAACGGGTAGGCCCTGACACATTTACTTGTGGTGGGAGCTGGGTTAGTTTTGCCTACAGGCTCCCTGACCCTAGCCCGGATATTTCACCATGTGATGGCTTCCACGCGAAAAATAATTCATTGCGATTGCGATTGTTTCTACGCCTCCATAGAGATGCGCGACAATCCTGCACTGATGGGAAAGCCTATTGCCGTAGGCGGCTTGCCGACCCGCCGCGGCGTGGTGGCCACCTGCAACTATGAGGCACGGAAATTCGGCATTCATTCTGCCATGGCCGCGGCTACTGCCCGCAAACTCTGCCCCCAGTTAATCATTATCCGCCCCGATATGGACAAGTACAGGCAGGCATCGAGGCAGATCCATGAGATATTCGAAGCTTATACCTCGGTAATAGAACCGCTGTCGCTGGACGAGGCATTTCTGGATGTCAGCGACTGCGAACTTTATCAGGGCAGTGCCACTTTAATCGCGCAGGCGATCCGCGCAGAAGTTAAAAGCAGGGTAAACATCACGATTTCAGCCGGCATCGCACCCAATAAGTTCCTGGCCAAGATTGCCAGCGACTGGAACAAACCCGATGGCCAATTCGTGATTACACCAGCCCAGGTCGATGGCTTCGTGCAGAAGCTGGCTGTAGCCAAATTACACGGTGTCGGAAAAGTCACAGCTGGCAAGATGAAGCGGTTGGGAATTAGCACCTGTAGCGACCTCAGAAAGCTGGACGAGGAAGAATTGAAATCGAAGTTCGGCAGTTTCGGCGAACGCCTGCACCAGCTGAGTCATGGCATCGACGAGCGACCCGTTCTAAGTGCAAGAATTCGAAAATCTGTCAGCGTTGAAAACACCTACGCGACCGATCTTCCAACACTTACAAGCTGCCTGCAGGAATTGCCAGGCCTTAAAATGCAATTGGAGAAACGACTGGAAAAAATTGGCGATGAGTACCGAATTCACAAACAATTCGTTAAAATAAAATTCCACGACTTCGTACAGACTACGGTGGAAATGGTCGCTGAGACTACAGTGATCGATAATTTCAATAGTTTATGTGAAGAAGGATTTTCCCGCGGTCAGCGGCCGGTGCGCCTGCTGGGCATGGGTGTTAAATTGCGACACACCCCGCCGGCGGACGCCGAATCCATCACTTCAGACCAATTGTCATTCACACTCGATCACGAGATTAATCACCATCCAGACCAATGAGCAGATATCGCCCACCCCAGAAGCCTGGTTCCAAATACATCACTGCCGAAGGCGAGAAAGTGCTGCAAGCGGAGCTGCAGCAGTTATGGAAAGTCGAGCGCCCGGTGGTTACCCAATCGGTATCAGAAGCCGCCGCCATGGGTGATCGTTCGGAGAATGCAGATTACATTTATGGCAAGAAACGACTGCGCGAGATCGACAGACGCGTGAGATACCTGCGTAAACGCCTGGAAGAATGTACCGTGGTTTCCGGAACGCCGGACGACATCAGCAAAATCTATTTCGGCGCTCGCGTCACCCTGCAAGGCGATGATGAGAAATTGCTTCGGTATCGCCTCGTCGGTCCGGATGAGATAGATCCACAACGGGGTTATATCAGTATAGACGCACCCCTGGGTCGCGCACTATTGGGGAAACAGCTAGACAGCGAAATCGAAATTGAGTCACCGGCGGGTCGGCAATATTTCAGCGTGCGGGCGATTGAATACTAGGGCACCTCTGAACAATGCAGTGATGCCTGAATAAGTGGTTGACTGACGATAGGCAGCCAGCCACAGATCATCGCTCAAGATTGACTATCAAATTTTTCCAGTTGCTCAGTATTGGCTTCGGTCTGAAACCTGGATTTCCACTGCGCATAGGGCATGCCGTAAACAATTTCTCTCGCACTTTCATAGTCTATATCCAGACCGCGCTCCTTGGCCTCGGCGCTGTACCACTTCGATAGGCAATTGCGACAAAAACTCGCCAGGTTCATCAGATCGATATTCTGAACTTCCGTATGTTCGCCGAGGTGATCCAGCAATCGGCGGAACGTTGCCGCTTCTAATTCTAATCGTTCCTGGTCATTCATTCATGGTACCTGTGGGCATCAAGCTGCCTCATGGTTATAGTTTTCAATATCTTTACGGGCGGACCCATTACGATGCTTCTTGTCTATGGATCTCAGCTGACGTTCAGCGACATCGAATGCATCTCTGATGGCAACGTATAAATCTTCATGGGCGTGATTGTCGTGTTGATCTTGATTGACGCGAACTTCTTTGGAGGCGGTATGAATTTCCAGGGTGACGGAATAGACCTTGCCCTTGTGGTGGTTATTATGTGGCGAATCCAATACAACTCGACCGGTTATGATTTGATCACAAAAACGCTCGAGTTTATAAATACGTTTCTGCACTGCTTCTGTCAGTGCATCGGTTTGATCAATGTTATGAAAAACTACTTGGAATTCATTAGTCATAAAACACTTTCTCCTTGCTACGTTCAAAAGATGGCTTGTGCCTAACTATTACATTTACTGCTGTTAAAACTCGTTACCTCCTTTCGCTATTGAAACTTCGGCTAGGGTAGCGGGTGAATGATTTGATCTGGCGTGCCGAGGTGGAACCGCACTGCAAGCCGGCGGCTGATATCGATTACGGGAAGCCAAGATGAGGGGAAATTGAATTTGAGGAAAACTGCTAAATACCATAGTACCTAGGAGGAGCGTTTTACACTGTACCGCGTATTGGTTCTCTAACATCCCCTTTCCTTCTACTGCTGGATTTCAGATTACCCCTTTCAGAAGCCTTTGTCATCCCTGCTGAAAACACCAGTGCCAGGGTTCATAATCCATCCCTGAAGCGTGTTTGCGGGGATAACTAAGATAGAAATGATAGGCGGCGGAATTTTCCATAAGCCATTGAAATGCAATAGTATTTTCAAATTCCTCAACCAGGGCATCGCAACCCGAAGTACCGAGATCGAGGGCCCGCCCCGAGTGATGTTCACTGAATCCAGGTGCCGCATTGACGCGCAAAATCTGCTCGATTAATTGACCTTTTTCGAGCTTTGCAGCGATGAGTTCATGCTGATACTCGACGCTGCGAAAGGCTGAAATCAGGAACAGGGAGACCTCGTCGTCGGCGGCGGCTGCCCGCATTGAAGACCATGATCGCAGGGCCGCAGCGACCAGTTTCTGCGGTCGTTGGTAAAAATCCAGCTCGGTGTCTACCAGCTCTTCCGGTTCCGGACAGAGTGTCAACCCGCAGCTCTGACCATAGTCCGGGGGGATCCCAAGCTGAGCATGGGACAAGCCCACCCGGCGCTTGAATTGTTGCAGCTTGGATAAATCAGTTTGCAATGGGAATGAACCCCCATCAGCTAGCTATAGCGGGTTTGAATTTGAAGGTATGAAGTGAACGGGTCTGCGCCTGGCAGGCGCAAACCCGTCAATTCTAACGTGGGTAGCTATCGTAGACTGTCCCAATCCAGCGTTGCTCGTTGATAAAACCCCCGCCCCAGGACTCATACATGTCATCCAGTCCCGCGGCGACGATTTCTCCCTTGCTCATGCGCTGCGACTTCATGACGCGAATCGCCGTGGAGGTATCCTTGACCACGTTGTAGAAAGCCAGCAGGGAGGCCTTGTCTCCAAGCGGACCATGGCCAGGAATAACTGCGGTATCATCGTCAATCCAGCTCAGAGCCTTTTCCAGGTTGCGAATATAACCCTGTACGGTGCCACCATTTGCCAGGTCGACAAACGGAAATCCGCCATTGAAAAAATGGTCACCCATGTGGATAACATTGGATTCCGCGAACATGACGACGCTGTCGGTGTCGGTGTGACCATCGGCCATATAGATCAGGGTAATTTCCTCACCATTGAAATGGATGCTCACGTCATCGTCGTAAGTAACTACCGGCAAGGCCACCGCCGGCGCATCACCCGCTGCCATCCTACTGCGGACATTCTCATGGGCGACGATGAGACTTTCGCCACCAAAATCGGCATTGCCACCGGTGTGATCACCATGAAAGTGGGTGTTTAGCAGGTATTTTGGCACCCGGGCTCCCAGTGCTTCGATCGCGTCCTTGATGCGCCCGGCCAGCGGCGCAAACTGGTCATCTATTATCAAAATGCCATCGGCTCCGGCCGACACACCAATATTCCCGCCGGCTCCAATCAACATGGAGACATTCCCTGCTACCGGCACAGTTTGAATGCTGACATTCGCATAAGGGTCATCCTGCGCCACGGCCGTGACCGCCGCAAAGAATGCCACCGAGCTCGCCATTATTTTTCCCAAGCGTGAAACTTTCATATCGCCTCCTGTCTCTTGTTCCTGGTTGCCAGAACAGGTCATGCTATGTGGCACTCCGCTATAATGCAAGTGAGGCGCTAAATTCTTGTCAGTGCAGCGTCGCTCCTAAAGAAAATCTCCGGCGAGTCGATCCGGGTGGCATGGGTGCGCATTCGTGCCGAAGCAGTCCCCGCCGGTAAATGATTAGCTAATATTCCGATTTTTATGTCTAATAGCTCCCTAACAGCATTCGTGGGACTGCGCCATGCTTACCCACGGTGTTGGTTTGATGAGGGTTCAGAGTTAGGGAAGCTCTGATCGGTGATAAACTTCAGTAGTCATTTATTTGATCAGAGGTTCCTTCGTACGCGTTATGGTTAAACTTCCAGTTATAGTCGGATTCGGCGGCATCAATGCCGCCGGACGTAGTTCCGGGCACAACGGGTATCGGCGCATGATCATCGACGCCCTGGCCGAGGCCGAGGCGAATCAAATCCGGGCGAGCCTGGCCGCCCTCACCGGCCAATTGCATAAGCATGGATCTAACTGGATCGACGCTGCGGGAGAGACTGTTGATCTGCAGGATTTCATAAGAAGCCATGGCGCTGAGTTGGAGCGGGGCTCACTCATACGCCGGGTGGAAAAAAATCTGTTTGACCCCGATCACCTGCTGTTTCACAAAAAGGCCAGCCTGGCCGCCGCCAACGGTGAAGCATTTAAATTTGAGATAGCGAAGAAACAAGTGCCCCACCCCCTTCCCAGCGGCTGGTCAATACATCAGGAAGGCAGTGCCGGCGAGGGAAAAATCAGTATCAGCGCCGGCGAAAACCTGGATGTGTTATTGCGAAGTTATCGCTCGGCCAAGGTGAACAGCGCGGGGCAGCTGCCCACGGGCTTCGATCCGGCCACCCTGTATCAGTCAAGAAATCACCCCCGCGGATTACAGCTGACGGTTTTTGCCGCCTCCGATGCCATAAACTCACTGGGAATCGATTGGGAAACCGTAAGGCAAAACGTCGCTCCCGATCAGATCAGTGTCTATGCCGGCAGCGGCATGAGTCAGCTCGATTACAACGGCAACGGTGGCATGATGCAAGCCAGATTGCTGGGGAGGAAGGTTACCTCCAAGCAATTGCCACTGGGCTACGCGGAAATGCCAGCGGACTTTATCAATGCCTACTTACTGGGTAATTTGGGCACAACCGGCACCAACATTGCGGCCTGTGCGACGTTCCTCTATAACCTGCGCCAGGGCATCCGGGATATCCAATCCGGATCCCACCGTGTGGTTATCGTCGGCACCAGTGAAGCCCCATTAGTACCGGAAATCTTCGACGGATTCGCCACCATGGGGGCTCTGGCAGACGATGCCTCACTGCGCAAACTGGATCACTTAGCGCAGGATGAGTTACCGGATTTTCGCCGTGCTTGCAGACCCTTCGGTAATAATGCGGGATTTACGCTCGCCGAATCGGCGCAGTTTATTGTACTTTTCGACGACGACCTGGCACTGGAGCTTGGCGCCAATATCTATGGCGCCGTCAACGAAGTATTTATTAACGCCGACGGGCACAAAAAATCAATCGCCAGCCCCGGACTGGGGAATTATATCTCATTGGCGAAGGCCACCGCGGCCACCAGTAAACTCATCGGTGAAGAGGGATTGAGGCGGCGCAGCTATGTGCAATCTCACGGCACCGGTACCCTGCAAAATCGTCTGACCGAATCGCACATCATCAGCGAAATTGCGAAAACCTTTGGCATCGAGCGGTGGCCGGTCGCAGCGATTAAGGCCTACGTAGGCCATTCCCTGGCTTCCTCGGCGGGAGACCAGCTGGCCGCCAGCCTGGGGGTTTGGGCCAACGGTTTCATACCCGGCATATTGACCGTCGATGAGCTCGCAGATGATGTGTTTACCGAGAATGTGGAATTCTTGTTGCAACACAAGGAGGTCGGTGCCGACGGCATGGATGCAGTGATAATTAATTCCAAGGGCTTCGGCGGCAACAACGCCAGCGCCTCAATACTTGCCCCCCATATTGTGGAAAAGATGCTGAGGAAACGGCACGGAGCGACCAGGATTAAGAAGTACAAAGCAATCAACGCAGCGGTAAGTCAAAATTCGGCGGCCTACGAATGTTCTGCCAACGAAGGCACGAACTCCACGATCTACAAATTTGATCACCACGTCATGGGTCGTGAATCGATTGAACTCTCCACCACCGAAATTAACATCGCCGGCATCGATCCAGCTATCGATTTAAACTTGAGGAATCGCTACGAAGATATGTGCGATTGAGCATGACCCCGTGTTATCACCAATGATTTGAATTACCTCGGCTAGGTCACCTCGATCGGGTGCTGTTCGGCGATGCGTTTTTTCCAGATTTCGGGCCCGGTTTGATGCACGGATGTGCCGTTCACGTCCACGGCCACGGTGACCGGCATCGCTTCCACCTCGAACTCGTGAATGGCTTCCATCCCCAAATCCTCGAATGCTACGATCCTGGCTTTGCGAATTGCTTTCGATACCAGGTAAGCCGCTCCGCCCACCGCCATCAAATAGACAACCCTGTGCTTCTTGATTGCGTCGATTCCCTGCTCTCCTCTTTCTGCCTTACCTATCATTCCAATAAGACCGGTTTTTTCCAGCAAGGCATCGGTAAACTTGTCCATACGCGTCGCTGTGGTTGGTCCGGCCGGGCCGATCACCTCATCTCTCACGGGATCGACAGGACCCACGTAGTAAATGAACTTGTTCTCAAAATCCACACCATCCGGCAGACCTTCCCCCTTTTCGAGCATGCTGAGCAATCGCCTGTGGGCAGCGTCACGCCCGGTCAGCATCTTGCCTGTTAGCAACAGGGTCTCACCTGGCTCCCAACTTGCGATATCTTTGCGGGTCAGGGTGTCCAGATTGACCTTACGAGCCCTCGGTCCAACGTCCCAGCTAATCACCGGCCACTGATCCAGACTCGGCGGCGTCAGTTCCGCCACACCACTGCCATCTAGGCTGAAATGGGCATGGCGGGTAGCTGCGCAATTTGGAATCATGGCCACCGGCAGAGACGCGGCATGGGTTGGAAAATCCATGATCTTGACATCCAGCACCGTGGTCAGCCCACCGAGGCCCTGGGCACCAATACCGAGTGCATTGACCCTATCCATGATTTCCAGTCGCAATTCTTCGATCCTGGTGGCGGCGCCACGCGCTCTGAGTTCATGGATATCAATGGGATGCATTAACGCCTCCTTGGCGAGTACCACCGCCTTCTCGGCCGTACCACCAATGCCTATCCCCAGGATACCCGGCGGACACCAGCCAGCGCCCATTGTCGGTAAGGTTCGCTCAACCCAATCCGCGACGCTGTCACTAGGATTCAGCATCACCAATTTCGCCTTGTTCTCCGAACCTCCACCTTTCGCCGCCAGATTGACTTCAATGGTGTTGCCGGCAACGAGTTCCGTATGAATCACCGCCGGGGTATTGTCACCGGTATTCTTTCTTGCTCCCGCCGGATCGGCAAGAATCGATGGCCGCAATACATTGTCCGGCAGCAGGTAGGCTTGCCTCACTCCGGCATTAACCATGTCGGCGAGGGTCATGTCACCCTCCCATTGCACATCCATTCCCACCTTCAAGTACACGGTAACGATACCCGTATCCTGACAGATAGGTCGTTTGCCCTCGGCGCACATTCTGGAATTGATTAAAATCTGGGCCATTGCGTCCTTGGCGGCAACAGATTCTTCTTTCTCATAGGCTTCATGCACCGCCTTCACGAAATCGATCGGGTGGTAATAGGAAATAAATTGCAGGGCATCGGCGACACTTTGAATGACATGGTCGTTGCGGATTAGTGTCATGATCGGGCAAACCTCTCAAGCATTGCAGCAGTCACCATTCTATCACTATGTCGGCCTATCAACCGGGGACTAATTACAAACGCGCATCGCCTCTCTGTCACTGTCTTCGGGAGTCTCTGGCAATCAATTAGGTGGTGTCGATTCCCGCCACAGAACCCTCCTCAGTCGGCGAAAGCTCAGCTGCGACCCTGTCGCGCTTATTGAATAGTGAGCCCAGCGCTAAGCCGGTGGCAGCCCACACCGCGGCCAGACCCGCGCCAATGACCGCCATCGCCGCCATACCGAAGCCTATTCCATCGGTGAGCAAGGCAAAGGCCGAGGACCAGAGCGCATCGCCGCCACGATAGATAACCACATCCACCACCGGCTTAGCCTTGAAACGGCTTTCCCGGGATATGGAGGTGAAGAGCATCTCCCGGGCGGGGCGGGTTATGCCATAGTTCCCTGCCTGTCTGGCTACCTGCAGCGCCAGCAGCACCGTGAGGATCGGGGCGAATGCCAGAATTAGCAAGGCGACACTCATGAAGGCGGGCACCAGCGCCAAGGTGATCGGCATTCCCAAGCGTGTGGCCAGCCTGCTGGTGGCAAAAAAACCGAGTGCGAAGGTGAGGATATTCACCACCAGGGCGAGATTGGCCAATATCTCCGTGCGTTGATCCCGGTCAAAGGCACGCAGTAAATTGGTCTGTTCAAAATAGGCAAATGAGCTTATCGCGGTGTACAGCAAGATAAAGGCTGCAATCCCGATCAGGTAGGGACTGTTAAAAAATTGCTTGAATCCCTGCAGCGGATTGCCCCCAATTTTTAGCGACGAGGGGTCGACGGCAAGCCGCTCATTATCAAGCTCCACCCGCTTCAAATGCTGCAAATAGAAAATAATGGGAAGCGGAATCAACATGATCAACGCCGCAGCCGGCATCAATACCTCTGCGCCCACAGTTTGAGCCACGATGGAAGCGATTAAGGGACCCATGATTGCGCCGGCGCTGGCGCCGACAGTTATGATGCCAAAAAGCCGCTTGGACTGCTCCTGGTTAAAGAGGTCAGCCATAAAACTCCAGAATACCGACAGGTGAAACAGGCTGAACAGAC
>CAJXIY010000021.1 GCA_913054495.1 uncultured Gammaproteobacteria bacterium
GCAAAAACCAGCCCATGGCCGAAGATCTGGTACAGGAAACTTTTTTGCGTGCCTGGCGGTCTCTTGAGAGTCTGCACAATGATAAGGCCGCCAAAGCCTGGCTATTTACCATACTACGGCGAGAGAATGCCAGACAGTACGAACGCTATCGACCGGAACTGGTGGATATAGACGGGCAGTCAATCGCTGAAACCGATGACAACGAGCCCGATAGCAAGATGGATCGTCAATTGTTGCACAATGCCATCAATCGACTCCATAGCGATTATCGTGAGCCACTGTTACTGCAAGTGATTGGCGGTTTCAGCGGCAAAGAAATAGCCGAGATACTGGGTTTGAATAACAACACGGTAATGACACGACTGTTTCGTGCCCGGGGCAAATTGAAGGTTGAATTTGGTCTGGATAAGGTAGAAATTGAAGACTGAGATGCACCAGAGCTGACCGATTATGAATGAAATAGAATTTCGCAAACGACTGTATACCAATCCTCTGGAGGTGGACCAGGAACTGCTGGCTGCCGCTGGCGCCGACCCGGCCTTGCAGAAAATTCTCGAGCAGACCCGGGAGATGGAAACAGAAGTTGCTGCGTTAGTGAATGCCGTGGAAGCACCCGCAGGACTGGCTGACAAATTGATGACCATCGCCGATGCCCCGTCCACTGAGACGGAGTTGCAGAACCTGGGCGATGTCGCCAGTAAGCCCGCAGCAAACAACAATTTCTTTCAGTACTATGCGATCGCCGCCTCGCTGTTATTGGCCCTCGGTGTCACCTTCTCTCTGACCTTCGATAGCGGCCCTTCCAGCGCAGAAATGGCCGTAGGCGACGATGTTCTTCGGCATCTGTATATGGACGGCTTTGAGATCGATGAGGTCAGTAATGCATCGAACACCACCATCTTCGGTCTGCCTGCTATCAATGCAGTCATGGCTGAATCCGGTACCCGCCTCGTTAGCAATGATTTTTTGCAGGACCTGCCTATTCGTTCTGCCAGACCCTGTGCAGTAGTGCCCGCATACCAAAGCGCGCATCTAATATTTGAAGGGATTCAGGGTGCAGTGAGCGTGATCGTGATTAACAACAGCCCGGTCAGCGTCGAGTACAGTTTTCACGACGACCGCTTCAATGGCATTGTGGTGCCAATGGGCGAAGGCAATATGGTGCTGGTGGGTGAGCGCAATGAAGACCTGGAGCAATACAAGACCCTGTTTGCCGACAACATAGACTGGGTGATTTAGCAGGCTGTTTTTTACGTGCTGGTTGAGGGTCTTTCAACAAGCTGCCAAGACATTCGTCGAAACCGCTAAAACTGGTCAGCCCTCAGGGCCATCATGACTTCAGGTCCGGCGGCGATCTCCTCTACCAGCGCCTTGCTTCGGGGCAGTAAGTGCTGGATAAAAAATTCACCGGTTTTAACCAGCCCATCACAGTAATCCTGGTTGCCCTGGCCTGACTCCATCGCCGCAAAGGCAGCGGCGAGTATGCGCTGCCACATAAAGCTATACAATGTCAGACCCATCAATTCCAGGTAAGCATAGGATGCCGCACCCACCTGATCGGGATTGCCGGCTGCACTTTTAATTACGCATGCGGTGGTATCTATCAGACGCCGTTTGCATTCTTCGAACGCTTGCAATGGCGCCACCATGGCGGCGACACCCTGTTGCCCGGCGGCAAACTCATCCATCTCCGCAACTAACACTTGCAACAGCTCACCCTTGCCACGCACTGTTTTTCGGCCCATCAAATCCAGCGCCTGAACCCCATTGGCTCCTTCATAAATTTGTGCGATGCGGGCATCGCGCACATTCTGTTCCAGCCCCCATTCGGCGATGTAACCATGCCCACCAAGTACCTGCTGACCCAGCACACAGGCCTCAAAACCGCGGTCTGTGCAATAGGCTTTCTGCACCGGAATCAACAAGGCGACCAACTGTTCTGCCTTGTTGCGAGCCCCAGGCTCAGGATGAAAGCGGGATATATCCAGTTGCATCGCCGCATACATCGACAGGGCGCGTCCAGCAACAATATTGGAGCGCATGGTGAGCAGCATTCTTCTCACATCCGGATGCACGATAATAGGGTCGGCGGCCTGGTCGGCCTGTAGCGGTCCGGACGCCGCTCTGCCCTGGAGTCGTTCCTTGGCGTAGGCCGAGGCAACCTGGTAGGAGGCGTCCGCCAGACCGTTGCCCTGTATGCCCATAGACAGGCGAGCATAATTCATCAGGGTGAACATATTGGTCATCCCCTGGTTCAGCTCTCCCACTAAATAACCCTTCGCGGCCTCGAAGTTAAGCACACAGGTAGCGGAAGCCCTGATGCCCATCTTGTGCTCTATGGAGCCGCATTTGACCTTGTTGAGTTCACCGGTATTGCCGGCGTCATCGACGAGAAACTTCGGCACCAGGAAGAGCGAGATGCCTCGGAGTCCGGCCGGCGCATCGGGTAATTTGGCCAACACCAGGTGGATAATATTTTCGGTGAGGTCGTGTTCACCCGCGGTGATAAAGATCTTGGTGCCACTCAATTCATAATTGCCATCTGCCGTGGGCACAGCCGAAGTGCGGATCATTCCCAGATCGGTGCCGGCGTGAGCTTCAGTCAGACACATGCTGCCCGACCAGGTTCCGTCATACATTTTGGGAAGATACTTTTCCTTGAGCTCGGTGCTGCCAAGTCGGCTGAGGCTATGGGTGACGCCGGTGGTGAGCATGGCATAGAGCGCGAATGATGAGTTGGCGGCAAACGCCATCTCTTCCAGCAGCGCCGAAAGCACCGTCGGCATGCCCTGACCGCCATAGTCGACATCTCCGGTCAATCCTGGCCAGCCACCCTCGGCATAAGCCCGGAATGCTTCCACGAACCCTTTCGGCGTGGTGACCACACCGGCGTCGAAATGACAGCCCTCTCGATCGCCGCTTTGGTTAAGGGGCGACAGCACACCCACTGCCATCTTTGCTGCTGCTTCCAAGATGGCATCGATCAGATCTTCGGTAACTTCTTCCGTGTCTGGCATTGCTGCGAATAATTCTTCTGCTTTGAATACATCACGCAGCAGAAATTGCATGTCCGTTAGCGGAGCACGATAGGTCGGCATCTTCTTTTTTGTTCCCCGGTTTACTCACTGCGAAGCACAATTATAAGTGAAGCTGCTGCGAACGGGTACTCTCCATTGTGGCCAATCCTTGGTGGTTTTCGCGGCGCTACCTATACTTAAGGCACCTTTAAGACCCCACTCCCGAAGCCTTCTAATCGAAGTCCCTCTGAGACAGGAAAATCCTTTTGCTTGAGACACCGATGCCAAATCTTTACCGACGACTGCTGCAGTCGATACCCAGTCCGTGCATAGTTTGCGGCAAATCCAGCCAGGCGGCATACAGCCTATGCCCAGATTGTGAAACCGATTTACCCTGGGCCGGACCCTGCTGTATTCGCTGTGGAGAGGAACTATCCGCAACTTCTCCAGACCCCAGATCATGCGCTGGATGTACGCTGCATCCACCTCCCTTTGCGTCCTGCAGCGCGGCTTTTCGCTACCAATCGCCAATCGACAGTCTGCTCTCCGGCTTCAAGTTCAAGGCGCGATTCGAAGCCGGCAATGTTCTGGCGCTCCTGTTGGCAGAAAAGATCGCACAACACTATAGAAATACCACCGCACCGGATTTGTTATTGCCGGTGCCCCTGCATCAAAAACGCCTGCGCCAGCGCGGATTTAATCAGGCGCTGGAGATCACCAGGGTGGTGTCGAGAAAATGCGGTATACCTTCCTCTCGAAATGCCATCGTGAAAATGCGCGATACCACGGCCCAGACAGAGATGCATTCCGCCAATGCCCGCAAGCAGAATTTAAAAAATGCCTTCGGCGTGGCGGACAAGGTGTTACTGCGCCAGGTAAAATCGGTGGCGCTTATCGATGACGCGGTGACAACCATGGGGACGGTGTCTTCGGTAAGCAGAGAATTGCGAGTCTGTGGCATCCGTCACATCGAGGTCTGGTGCCTGGCACGGGCCAGTCGCTGACCGCAGTCACAGCTCGTTGCCGCGCAGTGGTGTGCCACAGGACACCGAACCCGAATCTTTTAGAGCCGCGGTTTAATGAGCAATGAATACTGATGTATCAGAATTGATACTTGATGGAGCCGTAAGCGACACGACCATTTTGATCGAGAATGCGAGTACCGGAGTTGAATATCTGTGCGGTATTTTCGTTAAATATATTGCGAATTCCGAAGGAGATGATAGCGCGAGCATTGGAGCCCGTTTCAACGCTATAGCCGTACTGAAAATCGACTGTGGTGATGTTGTCAACCAAGTCGTTGAGCTCATCAATATCCAACTCGCTGATATCCTTAAACGAATTGATGTAGTTGGTGATGGCACTGGCAGTGTGATTGCCGAATTGCCAGCTGAGCATGAGGCTGCTTTTCAACTCGGGACTTACCATTCTGTCTTGAAGCGTGCCGAGTTCGCCGCCAACAAGCTCCAACAGGCTGCCCTGGTTGTCAAACTGTTCGACATAGGTGGTCTTGGAACTGAGTGTAAACTGGCCAAACCTGGATGTATCCCAGACGTAGGAAGCGCCAAGATCGAAGCCCTGAGTCTCCAGATTAGAACCCAGGAGCGGATTGTCCAGCCCGAATTCGCTAATGTCAGAATCTTCGATATAGAGTTGTGACGATCCGTTTAGCCAGCGGTTGCCGCCAACGCTTCTGGCAGGAGCTTCATCGACCTGTAAGCGCCAGGCGTCCGCGCGTATATTCAGCCCGGTGAAGGGACTGACCTGTACACCCAGATTGAAATTCAGTACTTCGTCGATAACGGCGCCCTGGAAGTCTTTATGCTCGATGTTGCGATCGATCCTGAACAGCGGCGCGTCGATTAAAGAGGTTGATGGTGCAATGCGGAAACTGGTGACGACATCGGCACTACCTGCACCGAAGCTGTCAGTCTGAATCTGAGCCTGACTTTGGCCCTGAGCCACGGCAAGGGGCATGGAGCCAGCCACCGTGAACAGTAAAGCCAATGCAATCTGTGTGGGTTTTAAATTCATACCTTAATTCTTTGTTTCCTTCGTTTCTTTCTGTCCCGCTGACCCAGACTACGGGGCTGCACGGTTAATTGATTCTGCTAATCTCCTTGAACCCGGCCCCGAATGCTCTATACAGGGAACCTTGGAGATGTTTCGAAGACACCAAACAACTCCAGCATCTTACCATTTGCGGGGGAATATGGACACCTAATTTGTGTGAGCCGGCGCGCAAGAATAGCAGCCTGGCGCGCCGTGCTCTGGTGTCACTGGAAATCCGCCCCAAACCGAGCGTGTTTATAATTTATTATTATAAATCAACAACTTAAAAGCCTATAAAGACTCCAGTCGCGACACAGCTCCGACGCAATCCAGGCCTGAGAGCAGCACCTGCACGCTCAGGGTCTGCCCTGGCAAGATCAGAGCAGGAGCCAACTCGGCCAGGGGTGCCAGCACAAATCGCCTGAGGTGGGCGCGGGGATGGGGCAGCACCAGCCTGTCTGAATCGGAACACAGCTTGCCCCAGCAAATTAAATCCAGATCCAGTGAGCGTGGCCGGTGCGGTGGCAGGGCGTTTCCCCGGCTGCCTGTTTTGCCTCTATGCCGGTTCTGTTTGCGCCCAAAACGCCTCTCGATGCCATGTAGTTCCTCGAGAAAAGCCGCTGCAGACAGCTTCTCCAAGGGCGTTAAGATGACTACCCCATTGATAAAGTCTGGGGTGCCGGGAGCACAGCCCAGGGCTTCGGTGCGGTAGAAAGACGAAACCAGTACCGGGGTAGTACTGAATGCCCGTAGGGCTTCGATGGCCTCGCCGAGTACGTCCACAATCGGGCGCTTGCCATAGGGGATATTCGAGCCGATGCTCACCACCACGGTGTCCTGCCCCCTGCCCTCAAGCGTGATATTGACTTGAGAGCTCATGGACGGCCTCCACAAACACTGCCACGTGCTCAGGATCTACTTCTGGTGTTATCCCATGCCCCAAATTGAAGACATGCCCGGGTCCGGCACCGAAGCTTTTGAGGATGGCAGCCACTTCCCTGCGAATAGCATCGGCGCCTGCATAGAGCAGGGTCGGATCCATATTTCCCTGCAGTGCGACCCGTTCCCCAACAAGTCTTCGTGCCGTGCCGATGTCCGTGGTCCAGTCGAGGCCAATGGCCTGACATGCTGACCCGGCAATCGCCTGCAACCACTGTCCCCCATTCTTAGTGAAGACGATCGCCGGCACCTTGCGCCCTTCATTTTCCGTGATCAGCCCGCCGATTATCTTGCTCATGTAGTCGAGAGAGAATTCCCGGTAGGCAGCGCTACTGAGGATTCCACCCCAGGTATCGAATATCTGGACCGCCTGTGCACCGGCCCGAATCTGGGCATTGAGGTAGTCGGTCACCGCCCGCGCCAGCTTGTCCAGCAACAGATGCATCGCCTCGGGATGATCGTACAAAAACTGTTTAGCGAGTCGAAAACCCTGGCTGCCGCCGCCTTCTATCATATAGGTAGCCAGAGTCCAGGGACTGCCGGAGAAGCCAATCAGGGGTACCGATCCATTCAATTCCTTCCTGATAAGCGCGACCGCATCGGTGACATAGGAAAGCTCATCGGCAATATTCACATCAGGCAAGCGCTCCACATCGACTGCCGAGCGAATGACTTTGCGAAATTTCGGCCCTTCACCTTCGGCAAAATACAGTCCCTGGCCCATCGCATCGGGTATGGTCAAGATATCCGAGAACAAAATTGCGGCATCGAAGGCGTAGCGTCGCAGTGGTTGCAGCGTGACTTCACAGGCCAGTTCGGGATTCTGGCACAGAGATAGAAAATCTCCGGCTTGCTTGCGGATGGCGCGATACTCAGGCAGATAGCGTCCGGCCTGTCGCATCATCCATACCGGCGTGACATCGACTTTCTCCCTCGCGAGGGCTTTCAAGAAACGATCATTTTTTAGCGACACGGGACACCCCTGTCCTATTTATATTCAGTTTTGCCACAGGATCAAGCTCAGCCGCTGTCTTGGAAATATACCAGGACCCTCTCTATCTTCAGTTTTGGCAGCAAGCGGGGACAATCACCGCAAGAAGGCTCAAAAAAGGGGGACAATTCTACACGAGCCATTCCTATACACAATGAATGGAAACAAAAGGGTCGGGAAGTAGCGCAAGGGCTCAGTCTCAAAAACTAAACTTACTTCTGTATTCTCTGGCAGTTTACCGACAGAGCCGGTTTCCAGCTTTCAACGTGGCTCGCAGGCACTCGCTATCGATATCTGCTTCAATAACAGCCTGCCCGATGGCCTTCAACAACACGAAACGGAGCTTACCCAGTTCGGCTTTCTTATCACTCGCCATGAGGTCCAGGTACTGCTGCGTACTTATGTCGCCGGGAGGCACCACCGGCAAGCCAAAATTATTCTCCAGAACCGTCCTCACCTGTTGGGCGGTTTGCTGTTCGATCCACCCCAGGCGCATGGATAGATCCGCTGCCATTACCATCCCCATGGCGACAGTTTCTCCATGCAGCCAGGTGCCATAGCCAGTAGCCGTCTCTATCGCATGCCCGAAGGTATGACCCAGATTCAGCAATGCCCGAACCCCGGACTCTTTCTCATCTGCTGCCACAACATCGGCCTTGGCCTCGCAACAGGTCTTTATTGCCCGTGTCATGCAGGCCTGATCCAAGTGCAGCAACTTTTCACAATTTTCTGCCAGCCAATGGAAAAATTCAGGCTTGCTTATCAATCCATATTTCAACACCTCGGCCAGCCCTGCTCTCACTTCGCGCACAGGCAGCGTAGTGAGGACGTCGGTGTCTACAATTACGCACTGGGGTTGATGAAAGGCGCCAATCATATTCTTGCCCAGCGGGTGATTCACACCGGTTTTGCCACCCACGGCAGAATCAACCTGGGCCAGCAGCGTGGTTGGCATTTGAATAAACTGAATGCCGCGCAGATAGGTCGCGGCAGCAAAGCCGGTGATATCTCCCACCACCCCTCCACCGAGTGCCACCAGCACCGTATTGCGGTCGTATTTGCCGGCCAGGAGTTCGTCGTAGATATGGCCTACGGCCGCCAAATTCTTGTGGGCCTCTCCATCGGGTAGCACGATGGCCTTACAAGAGGATTCACCGGAACCTGCAGATTGTGCCGCAGTGAACGCTGATTTTGCCTGTTCCAGATAGAGCGGCGCCACCACATCATTGCTTACGATAACAACCCGGCTGCGGCCGAGGTAGGGCGCCACCAATTCCGCGCTGGTAATCAGTTGCGAGCCGATATGGATCGGATAAGTTCTATCACCCAGGTTTACTACGACTGTTTGCATGGGGTAGTTCCAGAGTGTCCCTATCAATCCTGATTGGATTCGGGGCGCATCTTTACCATCCGATCCAGCTGTTTGCTAATTTCATGACTCACGGATTTAGGGTTCCGACGATTGGTATCAACAATGATGTCGGCCACTTCGAGGTATAGCGGATCGCGAATAGCCATAAGCTCACGAATTTTCGATTCCGGATCATCCGTTTGCAACAGCGGCCGGTTCCTATCGCGACTGGTGCGTTCCATTTGTTGGGCGATGGAAGCGCGCAAGTATACAACCACGCCTCTACTGCTCAAACACGCCCGATTCTCGGCCGCAAGTACTGCGCCGCCGCCCGTGGCCAATACCACATTCTGCTTGGCGCTCAAGCGCTCGATCATGCGTATTTCGCGCAGACGGAAGCCACTCTCGCCCTCAACATCGAAGATCCACGGGATATCTGCGCCGGTCGAAGTTTCGATCTCCCGGTCGGAATCGGCAAACTCGAGACCCAGTAATTCCGATAGCGCTCGCCCTATGGTGGACTTGCCCACGCCCATGGGACCCACCAGAAAAATACTGCCAGAAAACCTCATGACACGGACACCAGTATCAGTTTCAATCGAATATCTCGAATAGTCTTCTGGGCACTGCTTTTCTTTCTCATCATCACTTCCTCTTGGAGTTAACGATGAGCCAATACTGTCTCTTAGGCAATTAGGGGATTATGTCCAACTAGGGCTGACGGGATACAGCCGCCAGTAACACTTCAACCATCTCCGGGCTGCGCTCAGACAATTCCTGACGTTCAAAATCGATAGAGACTTCGTCCAGCGGATAGGGGATATATTGATCGGCTTCCACCACGATCTGATTTTCCATCTCGGAGTCGCTCAGCGCGGCATTCATCTCAATGATCTTCGTGATTACCGCTGAGCCCGCTACCGCCGCATCTTTCGATGAGGGCTTGAGAATACTCACCGCCCTGGCAATGCAGTCACCCACGGCGTCAATATCGCTGATATTCTTTTCGACGACGGAGTTCGCGGGCAGGGGACGGATGACGTAATTTTCCAGTTTGTACTTGTTGCCGCTGGGACTCAATTGCAAAATCTTCACGGCCGTAGAACTGATATCCACGCCAAGCAAAGTACCGGCTTTCTTGCCGATACGGCTTATTCCCAATTTTGCCAATATATCCAACACTTAATATCCCCGACACGAACTTGCGAGGCAGACCGTCCGTCCTAGCTCTACGCCCAAAGAGCATCTTGGGCGGGTTAGAAAACCAGGGCAGAAACTTCTAATTCTACCTTCGGGTAAACATAATACCAACAATAACAGCAGCTTAGCTAATTATTGTCCATTTATTAATCTTCCAGCTTTGAATATCGGCCAAATAAAACTTTTTTATAGTTTTCAACTAATTATCAGACATTCAGAATAAACAACCTTAGTATTCATAGTGCAACAAACCTGCCCGGAAATCTATGAATCAGATCACGTTTAGATCACCGGCAACGACACCAGAAGCCCCGAGGGCGCCGGGCTTGGGGGATATTACCGCCACCTTCTGTGAAAGCACGGTGGATGGGGCAATATTGGCTAGATTCCCATAGATGGATTTGACCCCGGACCCTTGAGTATTAATCAGCGGACGCAACAAATCCATGTTTCTCTACCAATATGGGATTCTTATTGGTGACCCGAATCTCTCTATATTTTGGGCTTAAAATGGGAACAAAGCCCAGAATTACAACGCTTTAGTGGATGCCAGGTGTATAATTATCGCTTGACCCTGCGCGACTTCCTGAAATACACAGGCAACGGTGCCTGATAACCCATCACCCGCCCTTGTTCCAATTCAACGCAGGGGCCATTCCAGAGGCAATCGAAGGGTGCGATCGAAGTTTCAACTTATTGGAAAATGGGCTGCAATGTTAGCCGTAGCGGGCATTACCAGCATTATTATGGTGAGCTCTGCCGCTTATTTGTACCTCGCTCCGCTCCTGCCTTCGGCCGAAACCTACAAAGATGTGCAATTGGAGACGCCGTTGCGCATCTACACCGCAGACGATCGCCTGATCGACGAAATCGGTAATCGTCGCAACCCGGTCACCTTCGAAGAGATTCCCCAGGTATTAACCGATG
Source organism: uncultured Gammaproteobacteria bacterium (assembly GCA_913054495.1). Lineage (GTDB taxonomy): Bacteria > Pseudomonadota > Gammaproteobacteria > Pseudomonadales > Pseudohongiellaceae > UBA9145. The sequence goes on from CAJXIY010000021.1 coordinate 10,478, forward strand.
CGCTCATAGCGACCGAGGATGTTCGTTTCTATTCTCATCCCGGGGTGGATATACAGAGCCTGCTGCGGGGACTCTACGGTTTTATTCGTGGCGTAAACCTCGGCGGTGGCAGCACTATCACCATGCAGCTGGCAAACAATCTTTCCTTCGATAGCGATAATGTGTACCTCCGAAAATTCAAGGAAATCCCATTTGCTTTGCAAATACAGAGAGAGTTGAGTAAGGAAGAAATACTCACCCTCTACCTGAACACTATCTATTTTGGCGCCGGTGCGGATGGGATTGGCGCCGCCGCCTTCGTTTATTACGGCAAAGCCGTGAGTGAACTCAGTTTGGCTGAAGCCGCCATGATGATTTCACTGCTGCCCTGTCCATCGACATGCAACCCACTCAATAATCCCGAGCGCGCAGTTGGCAGACGTGAAACCCGTCTATTAAATATGCTTAACGAGGGCATGATCGATGCCGAGGAGTATTCGAGCGCGAACGGCGCTCCGGTAACGGCGCAGCGACATAACCGCAACATAGCGGTCCCCGCTCCCTATGTAGCGGAGATGGTGCGCCAACAACTGTACCAGGAATATGGTGAAGCAACTTATACCCTGGGCTTCGAAGTCACTACCAGTATCGACGGCGACAAGCAATTGGCCGCGAACCGGGCACTGGTCGAGGGCCTGGAAGTGTACTATGACAAGCGCCATGGATATCGTGGCCCTGCCGCTCACTATCCAGTTAATGACGCAGATCGCTTCGCCGACTCGTCGAGAGCGCCGTCCACAGATCCAACAGAGTATTGGCTGCAGCAATTACAGGCAGTACCGGTTTATGGCAATCAGCAACCGGCGATAGTAACGGCAGTAGAGCAGCGCCAGTTCAGTGCCCTGTTGAAATCCGGAGAGACTGTTAGCGTGCCCTGGGAAGGCTTGAGTTGGGCCTACGCCTTCAGGAGTCGAAACGAAGCCTGGCCTCCGCCACAAGAAGCTGCGGATGCGGTTCAGATCGGCGACTTGATTCGAGTGAAGCAGGGTCAGCAACATTGGGAGTTAGGCCAGGTACCGGATATTCAGGGCGCCCTGATCTCATTGTCGCCATCCGATGGTGCCGTCCTGGCACTGGTTGGGGGCTACGATTTTCGCCGTTCTCAGGTTAATCGCGTCTTGCAGGCGAGGCCTCCTGGATCCAATTTTAAACCTTTTCTCTATGGCGCCGCCCTGGAACATGGCTATTCACCTGCCAGCACGATTAACGACGCACCCATTACTCGCGGCAACTACCGCCCAAACAACTACGACAATAACTTTCTGGGCCCGATCACCCTGCGTTATGCCTTGAAGGAATCGCGCAATGTGCCGGCGGTACGTCTCTACGATCAACTGGGCTCCAGTAAGGTGTTGCCATTCGCCGCCAAATTCGGATTTCAAACTCAAAATTTCCCCCGTGACGATTTGACCGTTGCCCTGGGTAGTCAGGATGTACAACCTTTGGAGCTTGTTACCGCTTACGCTGTCATCGCCAATGGTGGCTACAAGGTCGATCCCTGGTTTATCAAACAAATTAGCAGTCTTGCCGATGGCCTCATATTTCAAGCCATTCCTAGTACTGTGTGCGAAGATTGCAGCCAATCCCATGATGGATCGGCAGAATTCACTGTGCCCGCACCACGCATAATCGATTCCCGTGTTGCCTATATTCTAAATTCCATGCTCCGCTCTGTAATCGAAGAAGGCAGTGGCAACCGTGTGCAGAGAGAATTAGCCAGAGGCGACCTGATGGGTAAAACTGGCACCACTAATGGGCCGCAGGAATTATGGTTTTCCGGCTTCAATCGGGATCTTGTCACCACAGTATTCGTTGGCTTCGATACGCCAGAACCCCTAGGTGAACGGGAGCAGGGTGCCACCATTGCCGTGCCGATCTGGATCGACTACATGAGAGCAGCGTTGGCCGACACGCCAGAGGCTACCATGAGTCGTCCCGACGGCATTATCGATCGCCTGATCGATAAAACCACGGGAGCGGTCGCCACACCGGGCGATCCCAATTCCATGTTTGAGTACTTCAGAGTCGAGAATGCGCCGGAGATGGCCGCTGATCAATTACCTGGTCTGGAACTTGACGAAGCAGCGAGCGAAGAACTTGCAACAGAAACTATCTTCTAGGCAACCTAGATTTAGACTCTGCGACTACCAAAGCGTTTCTTAAAGCGATCGACCCGACCACCGGCATCGAGAATTTTCTGCTTGCCGGTATAGAACGGATGACACTGGGAACATACGTCGATGCGGATGTCCTCACCCAGAGTAGACTGGGTTTCGATGACGTTGCCGCAGCTGCAGGTAGCCTTCATTGGCCCGTAGGCTGGATGGATTTCAGGTTTCACGTTATTTCCTCTCAGTTGATGTCGCCATATCGGATTCAAGTTGAACCGATGCACCACATCTGCTTTTCCCTTTGGCCCTTGGGACCGCAACCGACACAGAGCTCAGAGCTCAACCCTCAGAACTCAGCCCTCAGAACCAAGGGGCGTGCATTCTAACAGAGAATTCGAAAGACGCAAGTCGAGGGCCCGAGGGCCATTAGGCGTACCAGAAGAGTTCGGCAAAATCCGACACGAAGCCGCTATTGCTGGTGCTGCTCCCTGATTTGATTGTGATTACGCACCGCCTCGGCCATGATTTTTTTGAATATCTCGGCTACCAACTCAGGATTGAGGCCGTTGTCTGCGCACAGCGCCCTCAGTGCCTCCAGTTTCTGTGCCTCCCTGCCAGCATCGACGGGATCTAGGGCGTTGCAAGCCTTGAGCCTGCCCACATGATGAGTGAGCGCAAAGCGCTGCGCCAATAGCTGGACCAGATCCTGATCAATGTGATCTATCTTGCCTCGTATTTCCAACAACTCCGCTGCAACCGATTCTGCGGTCATGTGCCTGCGTCCTCTCGCTTTCGCCAGTACCGGGGTCGCGACGATGCCAGCCCAGGCTGACCCCACCTGATCCTCAAGGGGCGAATTCGAGCAAGAGTATAAACCATGGTGGCTGTGTTTAGATATTCGTTATGCCAGCTTTACAGCGGAAGTTGTTTGCCTGTCCGATTGAATTTACACTGCTTTGATTCCAGGGTGGGACACCCACAAGTAATCCGTTTTGATGTCACCGGAGTCACTCATCAAGAATTCAAAATATCGAGGCCTCGTACTTCAGGTCGCGGTGCCCTCTCCGTTGTACCGTAGCTTCGACTATTTACCCGTGGACAGCGTGTCGACAGAGACCTCGTCCAGGATCACTGCGCCGGCACAAAGAGGGATCGGTCCGGCCCGCAACAGCCAACCCGGCACCCGAGTGTTAGTGCCCTTTGGAAATCGAAAAGTTGTCGGCATTGTAACTGGCGTTTCCAATCAGTCGGCCCTGAGTGAGAACAGGCTGAAATCGGTGCTCAAGGTGCTCGACTCCGAGCCCGTATTCACTACCACCATATACAAGGTATTGCTGTGGGCCGCGAGCTACTACCAGCATCCCATAGGTGAAGTAATGGCCACCGCGCTACCGGCCCGGTTACGCAGCGCCAGCGACTGGCGGCCACAAGAAACTCTCTGGAAAGTGGTGGAGGGATTCTCTGTACGAGAGCTGGACTCACTAAAGCGGGCGGCCAGGCAGAAGGCTTTATTGGAGTTCATCGACGAGAAAGGCGAGACCAGCCGCGATCAATGGCTGGCAGCAGGTTTTAGCCAGCCCCTGGTATCGCAGTTACAGAAGAAAAACCTCATTGTAAAATACTCTTCCCCGGTGGCAGGGAAAGCCACCGCTGCTGGTTTCGATCCGATCTCACGAGATAAGAAATTATCGATCCATCTCAATATCGAACAACACCATGCAGTTGAGAAAATCACCGCAGGACTGAATAAATTTTCTTGTTACCTGCTAGATGGCGTTACCGGCTCAGGAAAAACCGAAGTTTACATGCGCGTGATGCAGGAGCAGCTCGCAGCGGGTAAGCAATGCCTTGTTTTGGTGCCCGAAATTGGGCTCACTCCACAAAGCGTGGCGCGCTTCCGACAGCGATTCTCCTGCCCGGTGGTGGCACTGCACTCCGGACTAAATGACAGAGAACGCGCCAATGCCTGGGATCACGCCAGGCGGGGCGAAGCCGGCATCATCATCGGTACTCGGTCTGCCGTGTTTACACCGATGCACAAGCCAGGCTTGATCATCATCGACGAAGAACATGATCCATCGTTCAAGCAGCAGGACGGGTTTCGATATTCGGCGCGGGATCTTGCCGTGGTGCGCGCGCGAGAGGAGAACGTTTGTATTATTTTGGGTTCCGCCACACCGAGCCTGGAGAGTTTGCAGAACGCACGCAGCAATAAATTCACCCATCTTCGCCTTGCCCAGCGCGCCGGCGAAGCCCGCCCCTCGGTCATGGAATTAATCGATATTGCCAGCGCCCCCCTCGATAATGGATTTTCCGATCAGCTTCTCTATAAAATCCAGAAACATATCGATGCGATGAATCAGGTGCTGGTATTTATCAATCGACGTGGCTTCGCCCCGGTTTTAAATTGTCAGAACTGCGGCTGGGTAGCAGAGTGTGAAAATTGTGTCACGCAATTTACCGTGCATGCCAAGCCGCCCTCGATTCGCTGCCATCATTGTGGCAGCAGCAGACAATTACCGAGATATTGCCCGTCCTGTAAATCGAGGTCGCTGGCGACATTTGGGATTGGCACGCAGAAAATAGAAGGTTTCCTGATTAAGAAATTCCCAGGTATCCCGGTATTGCGCATCGACCGGGACTCGACCCGAGGCAGGAACAGCCTGGCGGATTTGTTAAATCAGGTAGAGAAAGGCGACCCTTGTATCCTTCTCGGTACCCAGATGCTGGCAAAGGGCCATCACTTCCCGAACATCACTCTCGTCGCCATAGTGGATGCCGATGCCGGTCTCTTCAGTGCCGACTTCCGGGGCCAGGAGCATATGGCCCAGACTATTATCCAGGTGGCAGGCCGAGCCGGCCGCGCAGAACGCGCCGGCGAAGTCATCATCCAGTCCCGGCATAGCACCCATATCACCTTGCAAACACTGGTTCGCGCCAGCTATACAGAATTTGCCGAGCTATTATTCGCGGAACGCCAGGAGTCCAGCATGCCCCCCTTTGCGCACCTGTGTTTGCTACGCGCAGAGGCTGTCGAAGCGAATGAACCCATAAGCTATTTGAAGAAGGTGGCAGCGATGGCGAAATCACTCTGTGCCGAGCACGCTCTGGCGGTGACATGCCTGGGCCCGCTGCCGGCACCGATGGAGAAGCGTGCTGGCAGGTACCGGATACAATTATTGCTGAACAGTAAAAATCGTGGGGCGATGCAGAGCTTGCTGAAGCAGCTGACTCCCGCGATGTCGGCGCTAAAACACTCCCGCAAGCTGCGCTGGAGTATCGATGTCGACCCTCAAGATCTTATCTAGGGCACCTCTAAGGAGCCCCTGCCAGGCTTTAGCTAACCCACGATTAACCGATAATTGTGGTGGCTGGGCTCTGTTTACAATAAGATTTACCGCAGAACTCCCTCATTAGTGAAGTTAAAACAACAACTTACAAAGAGAGCAGTAGCTATGACCCAGGATTTCGCAAAAATCAGACCGGAACCGATACTGGAGAGAAAACCAGTGGAATCGCCGCCGGCATGGTTATTACTGGGCACCGGCGGGGTGGTGGGACTCGCTGTTGGCGTGTTCGCCTGCTTCCTGTTCTATCTGTCTGGTAAGGTGCCACCCCTCGCTCCCAACAATTACCTGCAGGCCGGAACCGCGGTCACCCAGATTCCCGATCTGCCTGAAGCAGACAGCACAGACGAGAGTACCGACGAGTTGCAGCTGGAATTCTATACCGCCTTGGGGGAATACGAGGTCGAAGTCGATGCAACACCAGTTGAAATTGGCTCTGAAGAAGCGAGCCAGGCGAACCGATCGCAAGCAGACAGGCAAGTCCTGCCCGCAAGCTACATGTTGCAGACGGGCGCTTTTGAGCAACAGGCGCTTGCCAATACCGAAATGCGACGCCTGCAAACGCTAGGCCTGAACGTGGTGGTGAAGCAACAGCCTCTGATCGGAAGTACGCTTTATCTGGTGCAGTCCGGTCCGTACGACAGCAGCAGTCAACTCGATGCCGCGGAGCAAGTACTGCGCGCCAACAACATTGACAGCATGCGCCTGAGCCTGCAGTGAGGCACCCAACACCTTGAATTTCAGCCGTTTACCACCATATTTTCAGCCTTGTGTGGTAACTTAGTCACAGCTTGAAATCAGGAGAGTTGGATTGGATCAATTCAGAGGCACGACCATCGTCTCGGTACGGCGCGGCAATAAGGTCGTCATCGGTGGTGACGGTCAGGTTTCCCAAGGCAATACCGTGCTGAAAGGCAACGCTCGCAAGGTTCGGCGCCTGTACAAGGATAAGATAATAGCCGGTTTCGCCGGCGGAACCGCCGATGCCTTTACCCTGTTCGAACGCTTCGAAGAACAGCTGGACAAACACCATGGCAAGCTGGTGAGAGCTGCGGTTGAGCTCGCCAAATTGTGGCGCACCGAGCGCTCTCTACGCAGACTGGAAGCGCTGTTACTGGTCGCCGACCAGGAGGCCTCCCTGATTGTGACCGGCAATGGTGATGTCATCGAACCCGAAGATAAGATCATGGCCATAGGATCTGGCGGTCCCTATGCTCTCGCATCCGCCCGCGCGCTGATACAGAACACCGAACTCGGGGCCCGGGATATTGTGGAAAAAAGCCTCTGCATCGCCGCCGATATTTGTGTCTTTACCAATCGAAACCACACCGTCGAAGAGTTGGATATTGCCTGAGCTGATAATGCCAACTGCAAAAACTGATTACAGGTAGCCCCGATGTCCCAAACAACTGCAATCTTGAAATCCATGCCCCTGACGAGTTCGTCGCTGATGACTCCCAGAGAAATTACCTCGGAACTCGACAAACATATCATCGGTCAGAACGCGGCCAAGCGTGCCGTTGCCATCGCCTTACGGAATCGTTGGCGCCGCATGCAGCTCGATGAAGACCTGCGCAACGAGATCACACCGAAGAATATTCTAATGATTGGGCCCACGGGAGTAGGCAAAACTGAAATTGCGCGCCGACTCGCGAAACTGGCACAGGCGCCTTTCATTAAAATTGAGGCGACAAAATTTACCGAAGTCGGTTATGTAGGCCGCGATGTCGATTCTATCATTCGTGATCTCATCGATGTGGCGGTGAAGATGATTAGAGAAGCGGAGATTCACAAGGTGCAGCACCTGGCTGAGGATCTTGCGGAAGAAAGAATTCTCGATGTGCTGCTACCCCAGGCCCGCAGCGATGAGAGTTCGGTCCAGGGCGGCCAATCCAGTGCCCGCCAGGTGTTTCGGAAAAAATTTCGTCAGGGCGAACTCGATAACAAGCAAATCGAAATCAAGATAGCCGAGCCAGCGGCCGGCATCGAAATCATGGCGCCCCCTGGGCTGGAGGAAATGACCAGCCAACTGAAGGGCATGTTCTCCAATATGAACAGCGGCAAGAAGCGCTCCCGCCGCATGACCGTGCAGGCCGCTTACAAGGTGGTGAAGGATGAGGAGGCGGCAAAGCTAATCAACGAAGAAGACATTAAAAATCGTGCAATCGAAGCGACGGAGCAAACCGGAATAGTCTTCCTCGATGAGATCGACAAGGTCACCAATCGTCACGATCAGGCCGGCGCCGGAGTTTCCAGGGAGGGCGTACAACGAGATTTATTGCCCTTAATTGAGGGCTCAACTGTTACCACCAAATATGGCAGTATCAAAACCGACCATATCCTCTTCATTGCTTCTGGCGCTTTCCATCTGTCCAAGCCTTCAGACCTGATCCCGGAGCTTCAGGGCCGTCTGCCCATCCGCGTTGAGCTGGATGCACTGACCGCAGAAGATTTCGAGCGAATTCTGGTAGAACCGGATGCCTCCCTGACAGAGCAGTATCAGGCTCTGCTTGCCACCGAAGATTTGCACATCAAATTCACCAAGGATGGCATAGCCAAAATTGCCGAGATCGCCTGGCAGGTTAACGAACGAACGGAAAACATTGGAGCCAGGAGACTGCACACCGTGATGGAAAGATTGCTGGAGGAAATATCATTTTCTGCGTCTGACATGGCGGTTGGTGACAACAGCGACGTAGTGATCGATGCTGCCTATGTGGAGAAACAACTGGACGAACTGGCGAAGGACGAAGACCTGAGCAGATACATTCTCTAAGGCAGCTCTGAATAATACAGTGATGCCCTTACAAGCTGTTGAAAAACATGGACAACGATCTACCCACAGATGTCAAACTACACAAGAAGTCAGCTACTCTGGAGCTGGTCTATGGCGAAGACTCTACCAGTGAACTCAGCGCCGAGTTTCTCCGTGTGCATTCACCCTCTGCCGAAGTAAGAGGCCATGGCAGGGGTCAGGAAGTGTTGCAGGTCGGCAAACGCAGGGTGAAAATTTCATCCCTTGAAACGGTTGGAAATTACGCCATTAAGTTAGCTTTCGATGATGGTCACGACACCGGCATATACAGCTGGACCTATCTGAAGGAGCTTTGCAGAGGCAAGGAAGATCTCTGGCAACGCTACCTGAACAGACTCACGGAGGCGGGCGCGAGCCGGGATGCATTGCCAGCGGACACGCAAGTGCTTAGCTTTAAGCCTTCTCCGTCGAAGTAAATCCGTGGCCCAATCACCAGCAATTGCAGATGACAGATAACGCCAATTCAGACTCGTCCACATCGACCCGACCTGGAGATTCAGTTCAGACCGGGGCACGGGACCAGACCACCCACTTCGGTTTCGAGAATGTGCCCGTTGCCGAGAAGCAGCAACGAGTCGGCCAGGTATTCCGCTCGGTAGCCAGTCGCTACGACATAATGAACGACGTGATGTCGCTCGGATCCCATCGACTGATCAAACGTTTCACAGTTGAATTGAGTGCGCTGCGTGCCGGCCATAAAGTGTTAGACCTGGCAGGCGGAACCGGCGATTTCAGTATTCGCTTCGCTCCACTGGTGGGCGAGGAAGGCCACGTTATTCTCGCCGACATCAATGAGTCCATGTTGAGGATAGGCCGCGATCGAATTATCGATAAAGGCATTAGCAGTAACGTAAGCTTCGCACAGCTCAATGCCGAGACGCTGCCGTTTGCTTCCGACTCCTTCGACTGTGTTTGCATTGCTTATGGTTTGCGTAATGTCACCGATAAGGATGCCGCGCTGGAATCTATGCGCCGGGTGCTAAAGCCAGGAGGCCGGGTGTTAATACTGGAATTTTCAAAACCAACGAATAAACTCATGGAAAAGGCATATGATGCCTACACAAATTTGTGGCCACTCGCCGGCAAGCTGATAACCGGTGATGGGGACAGTTACCGTTACCTCGTCGAGTCTATTCGCATGCATCCGGACCAGGAATCTCTCATGCAAATGATGCAGGCGGCGGGGCTGGAAAAATGCAAATATCACAATGTGATGAGCGGAATCTGCGCAATTCACATAGGCTTTAAACCACTGTCGTTATAAAGATTAATTTTCCCAGGTCAGCCATTGATTCAAATTCTCAAATCACTAGCTCTGTTGCCGGTAGAGAAAATTCTCAACCATTTGCTCAGGAACGACCCCTATCTTGCCGCACAACTGGCCCCATTCGATGGCAAGACTATCGAAGTGCAGAGCACCGCACCGACGACGGCAATATGCTGCAGCATCGATAGAGGCGCTATACGCCTCAGCAGTCTGGGCAGCGAATATGTGGGTCTGCATGCCGATGCGGTCATCGTAGGCAGGGCAGTCGATCTGGTGAACATGCTGTTTACGGACAACTCAAGCAGAGCGCTTGCCAATCCGGCAATATCGATCAGCGGCGACGCCGTACTGGTGCAGGAGCTTTACGGCACGATTCGAAAACTGGATATACGCTGGCAAGATTATCTGGCGCCCTTTCTCGGTGATGTGATTACCAATGAACTGGAACAGGTCGCCGACAGCAGCCACAGGTGGTCAAAGCATGCCAGCGCCAGCGTACGCCGCAATATCGATGATTACTTGCGGGAAGAGACGAATCTGCTACCCGACAGGAATGAGGTGGCTGCCTTCGGTGATGTCCTCGATCGACTCAAGCTTGATATCGACCGCATCCAGGCCCGGGCTCGACTGCTTAACGACCGGCTCGATATTCTACTAAGCGATTGAAAACTCAGTGCTAATTTCCCAAACCCACGCTTGTGGGTGGGTCATTGGGGTGGTATCTTTGCAAGCCGTAAAAACCGTGACCGTCATAATTCCACCGTGTCTCATCTGCCCCGCCTTTTTAAAGTCCTCAATGTTATCGCCAGGTATGGGCTGGATGACTTCGTAAAACATCAACCAGGCTTCACTTGGATAAGACTACTACTCTCTCCCTACCTGATGTTGTGGGCGCTCAGTGCCCATAGGAAAGGTAACAGGAATCGACGACTCCGACTGGCGCTGGAGGAGTTAGGTCCGATTTACATAAAATTTGGTCAGCTACTCTCCACCCGGCGCGATTTTCTCGATACCGATCTCGCGGACGAGTTGCAAACGCTGCAGGATAACGTGCCTCCATTCCTGTCTCCCACTATCGAGTCATTGGTAGAGAAAGCACTGGGCGTGAGCACCGACTCCGTATTCAGTGATCTGGAAACGGCGCCATTTGCCTCCGCCTCCGTCGCCCAGGTGCATAAGGCCACGCTACTCACTGGCGAAGAGGTCGTCGTCAAAGTACTGCGACCTGGAATCAGAAAAACTATCGGCGCCGACATAAAACTGATGAAACGACTGGCCCATCTAATCGAATCTCGGACCTCGATAGGAAAACGCCTGCGACCGGTAGAAGTAGTGAATGATTATGAGCAGATTATTTTTGACGAATTGAATCTGCAGGCGGAAGCGGCAAATACGACTCAACTTAAGCGCAATTTTGAAAACTCCAGCGTGTTGTACGTTCCAAAAATTTATTGGGATTTCACACGAGAAGACATTCTGGTAATGGAACGCATTCATGGCATTCCTGTAGCCGACATCGCCGCTCTTAAGGCCCATGACATCAATCTGAAGGTGTTAGCCGAAACCGGTGTGGATATCTTTTTTACGCAGGTGTTCGAACACAATTTTTTCCATGCCGACATGCATCCGGGCAATATATTTGTCTCCAGGGAGAATCCCGAGACTCCCCAATACATCGCGATAGATTGTGCGATCATCGGCTCATTGAGTAACAACGATCAGGAATATCTGGCGAAGAATCTGCTGGCGATCTTTCGGCGAGACTACCGCCAGGTGGCAGAATTACATATTGCCTGTGGTTGGGTTCCCGCCGACACCCGAATTCATGAATTTGAGTCGGCGATACGCAGCGTTTGTGAACCCATTTTCGAAAAACCATTAAAAGACATTTCATTCGGACTGTTATTGGTACAACTTTTTCGAACAGCGGGTCGCTTCAACATGGAGGTACAACCTGCGCTGGTATTACTGCAGAAGACCCTGCTCAACATTGAAGGCCTGGGCAGGCAACTTTATCCTGATCTTGATCTTTGGAAAACCGCGTTGCCGTATCTTGAAAGCTGGAATGCCAGGCGCCTCAATCCGCTCACTCTGCTGACCAAAATTCAGGAGAATATCCCCAATTGGATAGAACAGTTGCCCGAACTTCCACAGCTAATGATCGAGGCAATTACTCAGAGCACCCAGCTTGGCGAAATAAATCGAACCCTGCTCAAGCAACAAGCCGCGACTGAATTGACAATGCTGCGCCAGCGGCGCCGCTCACAGATGGCAGGAATCGCCGCCCTAATAATAGCCGCTGCCTCTCTGGTACCGGCGGTACTCGAAACCATGTCGACGGTGCCGGTAGTTACATTAGGCTTCTTTTTGGTCGGGGTTTATCTTTTGTGTTTTAAACGGTGAAGTAGCATACTAAGCGGATGCCCTCCTACCTCGATCAAATCAACTGGAATGCTGACGGTCTGGTAGCGGTAGTGGCCCAGGATGCCAGTAGCGGCCGCATACTCACCCAGGCCTGGATTAACCGGGATGCACTTGAGGCTGCGGTAAATGAGAGGCGAGCGGTGTATTGGTCTCGATCCAGGGCGCGACTCTGGCGTAAGGGCGAGGAGTCTGGCAACGTTCAGAAACTTGTGGATGTATTACTGGACTGCGACAATGACGCCGTCTGCTATCGTGTCGAACAGATAGGTGGCATCGCCTGTCACACCGGTCGTGAAAGTTGTTTCTATCAAAAACTGATAGGCGGCAGCTGGAAAACGGTGGATCCGGTTTTAAAAGATCCCGGGCTGATGTACAAGTAAAATCTATGCTTTGGCAGGGTAGAATCTGACCAGGGTAGTTTGATAAGCAGTGATTTTAGTTTAGGATAAAACCCAGGCACACAAGCCGATCATGAGCGAAGTACTAACAGAACTTACGGCAATACTGGAACAACGCAAGTCAGCTTCGGCTGCGGATTCTTATGTAGCCAGCCTCCATGAAAAAGGTCTTAACAAAATTCTCGAAAAAATAGGCGAAGAAGCTACTGAGACGATACTGGCAGCAAAAGAATGTGAGCACGCAGGCGGCCTCGCTAAAGAGGCTGTCATAAAGGAAACCGCCGATCTATGGTTTCACACGATGGTAATGCTAAGTCATCTAGGTTTGAGTTCGGACCAGGTGTTGGAAGAACTTGAAAAACGTTTTAACATATCCGGCCTTGAAGAAAAGGCATCTCGACAAACACGTTCCCGGTTGAATCGATAAATATTTTGCCGGCTTTGGAGGATTATTATGGGTATAGGTGGTATTGGAATATGGCAACTACTGATCATTTTGTTGATCGTGGTCATGTTATTCGGCACTAAAAAATTGCGCAACATTGGTTCAGATCTCGGTGGTGCCTTGAAAGGATTCAAGAGCGCCATCAAAGACGATGACTCCAAACAAGAGTCAACCGATGAGGAATCTGAGAGTTCTGAAGAGTCTAAAGAATCCAGCGACGAAACTAGCGACGCTACCTCCAAGAAGGAGGAGGAGAAGGAGAAGGAAGAGACTAACGCCGACTAGGTTATCCGTATATACAGTTCCCGGCGTCCTCTTCGGGCAAAGGGATCTTGTAGCGAGAATTTTCTTCGGTGTCATCTGTTGCCATTTTCAATTATCGTCCTTTATCCGTCACCAGATTCCAACTTATGTTCAATATTCACTCAACCGAGCTTCTTCTAGTCTGCATTGTTGCCTTGTTAGTGATAGGCCCGCAGCAACTGCCATCGGCGATCAAGACCGCAGGGCTATGGATTGGTCGCTTTCGTCGAAGCTTTTACAAGGTGAAGGCTGAGATCGAAAGAGAACTCAACGCCGACGAAATACGAAGACAGTTGCACAATGAATCTATTATGGAGGACATCGAGGATGCGAAATCCAAGATACAGGATGTAGCGAAGGACGCAGAGAAATCTGTGAACAGCATCGTCAACACAGACAACTTCGATCCGGGGGCATCGAAAGAATCTTACGAAAAGGATAAAGACGACGACGCGGAGCCCGAGAAGTCTCTGCAACAGGAATTAACAGAGGGCGTGGAAGAGATAGGTGAGCAATTAGAGAGTGTCAAGCAACAAATCTATGGTAGCGGCAAGAATCCCAAATTGGCGATAGACGAAAATTCCGACGAAACACCAACTACCGCAACTCAAGACTCAAGCAAGCACGCAAGCAAATGACATCGGCTGAAGACGAGAAAGAACTTACTCTTGTCGATCACCTGGTCGAACTTCGTGATCGAATCATGAAATGCCTTGTGGTGCTGGTTGTGTTGTTCCTGGCGCTTTTCTATTTCGCTAACGATATCTATACCTACGTTGCAGAACCTCTGATTTCCGCGTTGCCGGAAAATACCAGCATGATCGCCATCGATCCGACGGCACCTTTCTTCGCGCCATTCAAGCTGACCTTCTATGTCGCCTTTATGCTGTCTGCGCCTTATATTCTGTTCCAGCTCTGGTCCTTTATTGCACCAGGGCTTTACAAGAACGAGAAAGAAATCGCCATTCCACTGTTTATCTCCAGCGTCGTTCTGTTCTATTCCGGCATCGCCTTCGCACGCTATATTCTGTTCGACATAATATTTGGATTTTTTATCTCGGTGGCACCGGAAGGTATTCAGGTTGCGCCGGACATCAGCAGTACTCTCAGCTTTGCGCTGACCCTGTTCTTCGCCTTCGGTTTTGCATTCGAAATACCGATTGCGGTATTCCTGTGTATTTGGGTAGGACTGGCGGAGCCCGACTCACTTACCCAGAAGCGTCCTTACGTGGTGGTCGGCTGTTTCGTAGTAGCGATGATGCTGACACCGCCGGACCCGTTTACGCAATCGATGCTGGCGTTTCCGATGTGGGCGCTGTTTGAGTTGGGAATTATTGCCGGCAGACTCGTAGGCAAACGCAAACAGAAAGACGATGAACCGACGCGCTAGGGCACCTCTGCTAGCGGGATCAATGTTTGATTATCAGACTTTCAGTATGAAAGTCACCGGTCCGTCATTCTCAAGTGAAATTTGCATGTCCGCCGCAAACTTGCCGTCACAAACGCTTGGGTGCCGAGTTTCTGCCGTTCTCACCAGGTGCTGATAAATCTTCTCGGCTTCTTCGGGAGGCTTGGCGGAAGAAAAACTGGGTCGCAGACCCTTATCCGTACTTGCCGCCAAGGTGAATTGCGACACCAGCATCAAGTCGCCACCGACGGCTTTCAAGTCCAGATTCATGCGCTCGTCATCATCGGCGAATACACGATACGCGAGTATCTTATCCACCAGCTTTTCCGCGAGCTCTTCAGTGTCAGCTTTTTCAATACCAATAAATGCAAGCAATCCCGAACCAATCTCAGAATAAAGTTCGCCCTCGATTTTTACCCGAGCCCAGTTGACCCGCTGAATTAACGCAATCACCTTTTAACCACTCCGAAGCAAACCAGCTCTCTGATATCACTCCCAATTTAGAGAGCATCAGTATACGTCAGACTTGCAGTTGAATTTAGCTCTTAGGTATTTGATGCGTAGAACGGGGATTGGCAAGGGGTGCTGTTTTGCCGTGACTAGCGCCCAGGGACAGAGCGCGGGACGGGCCAGGGATGGCCCACCGGAACGGCAAAATAACCCCCCTGCTCCGAGCTTGCGTCCTACACGTATGCCACACTCAAAAAAACTTCAAGAATAGCCCAGCGCTTACAGCTTCTACTTAACTAATTGAAACGCGCAGATTTTTGAGAATCCGTTGGATTAGCTGGCAGACTTCAACTGTTTGGCAATATCGGCAACCACCCTGATCAGTGCATCGACTGTGCCCGGCTCCGAAGCGGAATGGCCAGCGTCGCGCACGATGACAAGCTCCGAGTTGGGCCATTGTTGGTGCAAACTCAAGGCGTTGTCGAGGGGGCAAACCATATCATAGCGGCCGTGGACAATTCGACCGGGTATGTCTTTGATCGACTGCATACTATTGAGGATATGATTTTCGTCGATAAAACCCTTATTAACGAAATAGTGGGTCTCGATTCGAGCCATCGCCAGGGCATTGTGAGGCTTGGTGAACTTTGCGAGCGCCGTCGAACTGGGTCGCAGTTTAGAGCAATTACCTTCCCACGCCGACCAGGCTTTAGCAACCCCCATGCGCAACAACTCATCATCCCCCAGCAAGCGAGAATAATAGGCCTGGGTCAGGTCACCGCGCTCCGACTGGGGAATCGGTTTTATGAATTCCTCCCAGTAATCGGGGAATATTCGGTTCGCCCCCTCTTTATATAGCCAATCGAAATCACGCTGTCGGCAGAGAAATATCCCTCGTAAAATTAGCGCCTTCACCCGCTGAGGATGATGTTGTGCGTACAACAGGCTGAGAGTAGAGCCCCAGGAGCCACCGAACAACACCCAGCTCTCGATACCAAGGTGCTCCCGGATTGCCTCCATGTCCGCGATCAGGTCGTGCGTTGTATTGTCGGACAATTCGCCGTGGGGAGTAGACCGGCCACAGCCACGCTGATCGAATGTAACGATGCGATAGAACGCCGGGTCATAAAAGCGACGAGAGCTGGCATCACAGCCGCTACCGGGGCCACCGTGGATAAAGAGTACAGGTACACCATCGGGATCGCCGGCTTCATCGATGTAAAGCTCATGCAGCTCAGATACCTTGAGCGAGTGCCGTTGATAGGGTTTCAATTCCGGATAGAGCACCAACATTCGCCATTCCTTCTGCAGCGGGGCCTAAGCAGCGCCGCCTGCACGTCAACGGGAATACCCATTGTAAGACACCAGCGAGAAGTAGAACACAGGAAATATTATCCCTAGCCCCGCGCGGCCAGTCCTCTGCTCATGCGCTTGCGTTCGTTCTCGGTGAGATAGCGCTTGCGCAGACGAATGCTATCGGGTGTTATTTCAACCAATTCGTCATCGGCAATAAATTCCATCGCCTGCTCCAGAGAATGCAACACCGGCGGCGTCAACACAATGTGCTCATCCGTACCCGACGCCCGCACGTTGGTAAGTTGTTTCGCCTTGGTTGGATTCACAGCCAAGTCGTTTTCCCGGCTGTGGAGACCAACGATCATGCCTTCATAGACCTCCGTGTTCGGTCCAACGAAGAGCCTGCCGCGCTCCTGTAGATTGAACAGGCCAAAGCCGAGAGTCTTACCCGTGACCATGGACACCAATACACCACGACTGCGGCTCGCCAATTCGGCATCCATATATTCACCGTAATGATCGAAGACATGGGTCATCAATCCGGTCCCGGACGTCATAGACAGAAACTGAGAGCGAAATCCAATCAGCCCCCTGGTCGGTACCAGAAACTCCAGGCGCACCCTGCCCTTACCATCGGGACTCAGGTCTTGCATCCTGGCCCGACGCTGTCCCAATTCTTCGATGACAGAACCCTGATACTGTTGGTCGCAGTCGATAAGCAGTGATTCATAGGGTTCCTGTTTGACCCCGTCGACCTCATGAATAATTACCTCGGGGCGGGACACCGCCAACTCGAAACCCTCACGCCGCATTGATTCGATCAGCACCGACAGATGTAACTCGCCGCGGCCGGATACCTTATATTTATCCGGCGTGTCACCGGGTTCTACGCGCAAGGCGACATTGTGGAGCAACTCGCGCTCCAATCTCTCCTTGATATTTCGAGTGGTGACATACTTGCCTTCCAGACCCGCGAAGGGGGAATCGTTGACCTGAAAAGTCATGCTGATAGTGGGCTCGTCCACCTGCAGTGGAGCCATGGGCTCCACCTTGTCCGGATCGCAGATGGTATCGGAAATATGCAAATTGTCGATGCCAGTGATACAGACAATTTCACCGGCGTGAGCCTCTTCTACATCGATGCGCTCCAGACCGAGATGACTCTTGACCTGCAGTATTTTCCCTTTGCGCTGCTTGCCCTCGCTATCGATGATCACAACCTGCTGATTTCTGGTGGCCTTGCCTCGACTAATACGACCGATGCCAATGACACCAACATAACTGTTGTGGTCCAGCGCACTGATCTGCATCTGTAGCGGGGCATCGACGACAACTTCCGGAGCCGGCACGTTTTTTACGATCGAAGCAAGTAGCGGCAACATGTCGTCCGCCAGAGATTCATGCTCCAGTCCAGCGACACCATTCAACGCCGAGGCATAAATGATGGGAAAGTCCAGTTGCTCATCGGACGCCCCCAATTTGTCGAAAAGATCGAATACTTCATCCACCACCCAGTCGGGGCGGGCACCATCGCGATCAACCTTGTTGATCACGACGATGGGATTCAAACCCTGGGCGAAGGCCTTCTGGGTCACAAAGCGAGTCTGGGGCATCGGTCCGTCGACGGCATCCACCAAGAGCAACACGCTATCGACCATGGAGAGAACTCTCTCGACCTCGCCGCCAAAGTCTGCATGACCTGGCGTGTCGACGATATTAATATGGTAGCCGTTCCAGTTGATGGCGGTGTTCTTGGCGAGGATAGTAATGCCTCGCTCCCGCTCCTGATCATTGGAATCCAGCATTCGAACCTGTTGCTTGCCCCTGGTTTTCACGGTGCCAGACTGCTGCAATAATTTGTCGACAAGGGTGGTTTTGCCGTGATCGACATGGGCGATGATGGCTATGTTTCGTATTTTCTCAATCACAAGGTTTCAACCGTCTACTGCTTATGCCCCGGGAAGGAAGGAAGCTGCCAGCGGCGATTTTTCGCCGGGCACGGAAATTCATTTCAGGAGGCATGCAAAAGGCGGCGAGTATACACGAGACCGCCACGAATAATGAGCATTTCTTGCTATTTTACCAGGCCAATCCGGGAACTGGCTCGGAATTACTGCTTGCTGGCAATAGCAGCTGACAACTCCAGCACCGCGACGTTGGCAAAGCCTTCATCTAGTAAATGCGCGGCATGCAATCTACTCATCATGCCCCTGTCACAGAACAATAGAAAACGCTTGCGCTTGTCCAAGGTGGTGAAACTCGTGCGCAACTGGTAAAAAGGAATATTCAACACCTCTGCCGACGCCTCTGACTGACTCAGCACCAGCGGCCTGGCTTCCAATTCTGCGGGATGGCGAATATCTATGATGGTGTGCTCCTGATCAATCTGACTGACAATTTCAACATCCACCGACTCCCGCTCGAAATCTTCGGCCAATTCGGTAATGAGTTGATGCCTGGCGTTTTTGACCGCTTCATCTAGTACGGAAAAATCGAAGCGGGTCTCGACCCGTTCGACTCGCTCAAGTTTCGCCCTGGTGGTTGGGTTCCTCGAAATAACGGCACAGTATTCGGGAATATTCCTGGAAAACTCCTCAGTCCCAATGTCCCGGGCAATATCGATGATCTGCTGTTTGTTGACCGTGCAAAGAGGTCTCAACACCAAGGTCTCGGCGACGGCATCGATGACCGCCAGATTGGGCAAGGTCTGGCTGGAAACCTGTGCCACACTCTCCCCTGTCACCAGCGCGTTAATGTGCATCTGCTCTGCGATTTTGTCGGCTACCCGCAACATCATTCGTTTCAATATCACTCCCATCTGTGCGTTGTCGATACGCTTGAGAATCTCTGCCACTACCGGCTCGAAAGGCACAGAAATAAACTTAACCCGGTGACTGCTGTGATATTTCATCCACAGGAATAATGCAACTTCCTTCACCGCAAGCTCATGGGCTTTGCCACCGAGATTGAAAAAGCAATAGTGAGTTTGCAGTCCCCGTTTAATACAAAGATAGCTGGATACCGAAGAATCGAAGCCTCCCGAGATCAGGGACAACACCGAATCCTGGCAGCCCAGTGGAAACCCACCCAAACCCTGGTGCTGCTCGCTGACGATGAAGAGCTGGTCCTGGCGAATTTCGAGGGACACGGTGACATCCGGGTTTACCAGTTTGACTCCCGCTGCCTCGGTTTGCTGGTTTAAGCCGCCCCCCACATACTTTTCGACGTCCACGGACCTGAAAGTATGTCGCCCGCTGCGTTTACAACGCACCGCGAACGTTTTTCCTGCCAGTTTCGCCGCGAACGTGCGTAGACACAGCGCCAGCACGCCGTCCATATCCGGCAGTGGAAACTTTTCCACTTCCTGCACCAGTGCAATGCCCGGGATGCGGGTCAACTGCTCGACCATGAGAGCCCGCCCGGAAGCTGTTTCGCCGACGTCGGTTCTAAACTCGATGATGTCCCACTCGCCGATCACCGTGGCAGCGCTGTCTAAGGGTCTGATCACGGCTCTGATATTTTTGCGCAACTGGCGTATGAAACGTTTGCGCACGGGTCGACTCTTGATGCAAATTTCAGGAAATATCTTAATCAGGAACAGCATGGATAAACTCAATTGACGTGAAGGTGAAATAGGCTCGAGAGCTAGGCGAGGAATATTGCCGATCTATTGGGTATTTCACTGGAAAAGCACTTTATTGGTGCGGTAATATTGCCTGCGCACGTAATTAGTGCGTAATTAATCTCTGTACCGGCAAGCCTACCGTAAAATCAGGCTTTGCAGCCACCCCTTTAATGGCATATATTTTGCTCCTTCCGAAGCGCACAAGGCAAGCCAGGAAGAATTCGGCGGATAGAGTCTTCGCCATAGAGGGCAAACCCTTGTATATCGTGACCGGAACTGGAGATTGGCTGTTTCGTGTGCAGCGTCGGCTGTTATGACTTTTTGACGAAAACGGAAGTTAGAGAAATGAGCGAACGTCATCGCAATGTAAATAAGTAATTTAGGAGAACGACAGAAAATGAAATCTAAACTGGAATACATCTGGCTAGACGGATACAAGCCAACACAAAGCCTGCGCAGCAAGACGCTGGTAAGAGCCGACTTCGATGGTACCCTGGAGGCGGTCCCGATGTGGAACTTCGATGGCAGCTCGACGGAACAAGCTACCGGCGGCGACTCCGACTGCCTGTTGAAGCCAGTGGCCATCTATCCTGATCCTGATCGCGCCAGTGCCTACCTGGTGATGTGTGAAGTAATGAACTCTGATGGCTCACCACATGAGTCCAATGGCCGTGCCACTATCGATGACGATGATGAAGATTTCTGGTTTGGTTTCGAACAGGAATATTTTCTGTGGGATCTGAAGACTAATTTGCCCCCAGGTTTTCCAGCCGGTGGATATCCCGGCCCACAGGGTCCTTATTACTGCTCGGTTGGTGCGGGCAGTGCCTATGGCAGGGACTGTGTCGAAGATCACCTGGACCTGTGTATCGAAGCCGGTATCAATCTTGAAGGCATCAACGCCGAGGTTGCGGCGGGGCAGTGGGAATTTCAGGTTTTCGCCAAGGGTGCCAAGCAAGCCGGCGATGAAGTCTGGATAGCCCGCTACTTGTTGGAGCGCACGGCCGAACGCTATGGCCTGAGCATTAACTACGAGCCCAAGCCATTGGGTAAACACCTGGACTGGAACGGTTCCGGCATGCACGCAAACTTCTCCAACGCCGCCATGCGAGATGTAGGTGATGAATCCATATTTACCAAAATCTGTGAACACTTCAGCAAAAACATAGATCGCCATATCAGCGTCTATGGCGCCGACAATGACCAGCGCCTGACCGGTGAACATGAGACCCAGGCCATCGATATGTTCAGTTACGCCGTATCCGACCGCGGCGCATCGATCCGTATCCCGTTCACGACGATGCAGGATGGCTGGAAGGGTCGACTGGAAGATCGTCGAACAGCCTCGAACGCCGACCCCTATAAAGTGGCCGCGGTGATTATCAAGACCACTAAGGAAGCCTTGGCTTAAATCGCCAGCACGTCCTGAGAAGCTTAATCTCCAAATCAAGCCCGGGTAGCTCCTACCCGGGCCTTTTCGTCCTATCGACGACCATAATCACCATTACTTCAAGCCGAATTCACAACATATTTAGCCGGAACCATCGGTATTGGAGCCATGTTACACCAGGACATTGACCCCATCTTGCATAATGCACCGTTTTGGTGCATAGTCTCCTTGGACTGTCTTGCTAATCTGCCCTGCCTGGCTCTAATTAACCGAATAAACACGCTATAAAGCCCATCAAGCTGCCCCATCGGTGTTGGTTTAGTAATTGCATAAAGGAACTGCAAGAAAAAGGAACTGCCAGCGCCCTGACCACTACCCAATCCAGGCAAAGTGCAAGCGTGGCTGCCCACCAGGCCTTGGACTTAACCGGACCCATAGCGCAACCGTAACGTGACTCTGGATACTGTACATAAACGTCTGCTGGACAATCTCAACACCGGGGTACTGTTGTTGGACGACGAGCTGCGTCTGCTTTACATCAACCTGGCGGCGGAGAATTTGCTGGAAATCAGCGACCGCAAGGCCCGGCAACTGTCAATTGCTGACGTCTTTATCGAGGCGGCTGAAGACATTGTCGAGATGCAGGCAGCGCTTGCAAGCCATAGCAGCTTTACCCGACGCAATGCAGAATTTCTACTAAGCCATGGCAAAGTCATTACCGTGGACTACAGCATCAATACATTCGAAGAGAATGGGCAGACCCAGGCACTGCTGGAGTTGAATTCACTGGAACACGTCAATCGCGTCAGCCGTGAAGAAACCTTGAGTTCAGCCCATGCCACCACCGTGGAACTGGTGCGTGGCCTGGCCCACGAGATTAAAAACCCGCTTGGGGGAATCCGCGGTGCCGCCCAGCTGCTGTCCCAGGAATTGCCCCTGCCTGAACTGAAAGAATATACCAATGTGATCATCGAGGAGGCCGATCGACTGCACAAGCTGGTTGACCGTCTGGTCGGCTCCAGGCGCCCACCAGAGTTAAGAGATATCAACATTCACGAAGTTATGGAGCGGGTCAGGAACCTCGTCGAAGCCGAAATCGTCGGCAAAAGCATCCAGGTGATTACCGATTACGACCCCAGTATTCCACCGCTACATGCCGACGCCGAACAGTTGATACAGGCAATGCTGAACATCGTCCGCAATGCCATGCAATCCCTGACCAGTCCGGTGGTGAACCACGATCTGGGGAAAATTTATTTGCGCACCAGAATCATTCGCAACGCCACTATTGGTTCCAATTTTCATCGCCTCGCCGCCAGTATAAAAATTATCGACAATGGACCGGGTGTAGACCCGGAAATCATCGACACTATCTTTTATCCGATGATAAGCGGGCGTGCAGACGGTACCGGTTTAGGTCTTTCCATTGCCCATGGCATCATTAATCAGCATAAGGGCATGATCGAATGTATCAGCAGGCCCGGGGCAACCTGTTTCAAGGTGGTGCTCCCGGTAATTGACTCGAACTCGGGCCGTTAGAGATCCGAACCCATGGTTTTACATTTTAATATTTGGATATTGCAGGTAGGGTAATTAAATGAACTCACAAGATACTATCTGGATACTGGATGACGATAAATCCATTCGCTGGGTGCTTGAGAAGTCTCTGAATAAGGCCGGCCTCAATACGCTGACTTTTCAAAATGGTGATGACCTGTTGCACCGACTCGCACAGGAAACACCCGATGCCATCATCAGCGATATTCGGATGCCCGGCATCAGTGGTCTCGACCTGCTCTCGACGATTCAAGAGACGCATCCACAACTGCCCGTGATTATCATGACGGCCCATTCCGATCTGGACAGCGCCGTCTCTTCATACAGCCGTGGCGCCTTCGAGTATCTGCCGAAACCCTTCGATATTGAAGAGGCAGTCGCCATGACCCAGCGTGCGCTGGCTCATGCCCGTGAACAGGGCGTGGAATCCGGCATCGAGACGGAGGTCGAGCCCAGCCAGGAAATAATCGGTGAGGCACCGGCGATGCAGGAGGTGTTTCGCGCCATCGGCCGGCTGTCCCAATCCAACATCTCGGTACTGATCAACGGTGATTCCGGCACCGGCAAGGAACTGGTTGCCCGTGCCCTGCATCAACACAGCCCGCGTCGTGACATGCCGTTCATACCCCTGAACGTTGCCGCTATTCCCAAAGATTTGATCGAATCAGAACTGTTCGGGCACGAGAAGGGTGCATTCACCGGCGCCTCCCATCAGCGCATCGGTAGATTCGAACAGGCCGATGGCGGCACCCTGTTTCTGGACGAGATTGGCGACATGCCCCCAGAAACCCAGACCCGGCTACTGCGCGTACTTTCCGATGGAGAGTTCTATCGAGTAGGGGGTCACACCTCCCTCAAGGTAGACGTACGCATAATCGCCGCCACCCACCAGAACCTGGAGCAGTTGGTGGAAGCACAGCAGTTTCGTGAAGACCTGTTTCACCGGCTCAATGTCATTCGCATTCATATCCCGCCTCTGAGTGATCGGCGTGAAGATATTCCACTGCTGGCCAGTCATTTTCTCAGCCTCGCCGCGAAAGAATTAGACGTGGAACCTAAAATACTGCGCCCGGAAACCGAACAGTATCTCACCGGCTTGAGCTGGCCGGGTAATGTGCGCCAGCTGGAGAATTTCTGCCGCTGGGTCACGGTGATGGCATCGAGCCGTGAAGTGCACCTGGTCGACCTGCCACCGGAATTTTCGGCGCAGGAAGCCGCCAGCAGCACCGGCGGGGTTTGGACGGTAGGCCTGCAGGAATGGGCGGACCAGCAACTGAGTCTGGGCAATACAAGCATACTCGATCAGGCAACACCGATGTTCGAACGCACCATGATTGATATCGCTCTCAAGCACACGGCTGGCCGCCGCCGCGATGCGGCCACCCTGTTAGGCTGGGGTCGTAATACCTTGACGCGCAAGATCAAGGAGTTGGGCACATTAGAACAAGATTGAGGAGGCTGGAGGGGAACCTAATAGGACAATAACTTAAGGTTTTTGATTGGCATATTCCTAGCCAACTCTGAATATTCTGAGCATCTGAAAGTTAAACTATTATGCCCCCGATAATCCGTACTTGAAGTCCTCACAGCCCGAGATACATTTCTTGCCAGTTGATAACCCGATCATGGCCACTGTAACTACCGAACTCAATAAGGGCACGGGGGTTGTCATTGTAGACATCACCGGTGGGCATTGCCGGCAGTAAATCTTCCGGCACCTCATCAAAAAGGCTGCCGCCGGCGCCACCACGCCAGTCGTACTTCAGAAAATTCAGGGCGGCGGGCAGCAGACCACTGCCCAGATCGAACTCCACCAGGACACTGCCAATTGGCACATCGGCCGGTGGTATGGTGACGTCGGACGGCGCCGAGGCGATGAATGGCCTGTCGCTGTCGTTCTCATCATCACCATCACCATCCTCTGAGCGGCCAGTCTGACCTCCGAACAAGGTAATATTTGTCAATCCCGCACCCTGCCCTATGGCGCTGTCACCATCGGCCAGAGCATCGGGTGCAAAGTCCGGTGCAATGTATGACCCAGGGACGATGCTGAGCGCAGGACCCAGGCCCACATTGCTGATTACCGTACAGTCGTCGTCCGTGTTTAGCACGAAGGCGCTGCCATCCCAGAATTCCACGCGCAGTGAGATTTCAAGCGCTTCCGTTTCTGGGCCATAGGCGTTATCGATAAACAGGCGACCGTAGAGAAACTGCACTGTATCCCGTCAGCCCTAGTTGGACATAATCCCCTAATTGCCTAAGAGACAGTATTGGCTCATCGTTAACTCCAAGAGGAAGTGATGATGAGAAAGAAAAGCAGTGCCCAGAAGACTATTCGAGATATTCGTCGGGCCACCCGCCGACACTACTCCGCCGAAGAAAAAATCCGCATTGTATTGGAAGGCCTGCGTGGTGAAGACAC
>CAJXIY010000022.1 GCA_913054495.1 uncultured Gammaproteobacteria bacterium
CGGTGGGCAACACCGTGGCACCGGAGAAGATCTATCAGCAGTATGGCGCCGATATCCTCCGGCTGTGGGTGGCGGCGACCGACTACCGTGGCGAAATGACCGTCTCCGACGAAATCTTCAAGCGTGTCGCAGATGCTTACCGGCGGATTCGAAACACCGCCAGGTTCATGTTGGCAAACCTGAATGAGTTTGAGCCGGCAGACGATTTGGTCGCTCCCGATCAGATGCTGGCGCTGGACTACTGGATCGTACGCCAGTGCCAATTGCTGCAAAAGGAAGTAATCGATCATTATCATAGCTACAATTTTTTGAATATTTACCAGGCTATCCACAATTTTTGCGTGATCGAACTGGGCGGCTTCTATCTCGATGTCATCAAGGACCGACAATACACGACCCAGACTGCCGGCATTCCCCGACGATCTACACAGAGTGCCATGTATCACATATTGGAAATGCTGAGTCGACTAATTGCACCGATCCTCTGCTACACGGCGGACGAAATCTGGGAAAATATTCCCGGCACCAGGGTGGAGTCGGTTTTTCTCAGCGATTTCGATGCCGCCGAAGAGGATTACGGAGAGTCGGCGGATTTTTCCGATGATTTCTGGCGTCAGTTAATGGCCATTAAAACAGCCGTGAACAAGGAATTGGAAACCAGACGTGCAGAAAAGACGGTGGGTTCGGGCCTGAGCGCAGAAATAGATTTGTACTGCAGCGATGAATTGGGCCAACAATTGCATCGACTGGGTGACGAGTTGCGATTTGCAATGATCGTGAGTCGAGCCACGGTTAGTCCGCTGGCAGAAGCCGGTGCCGATGCGGTAGACACGCAAGTGGACGGACTAAAACTTCGCGTGTCGGCATCGCTACGGCCGAAGTGTGAGCGCTGTTGGCACCATCGTGAAGACGTTGGCAGCGATGCTTCTCACCCGCAGCTGTGTCAACGCTGTGTCGACAATATCGAGGGTGCGGGTGAAAAACGCAGTTTCGCGTAAAAAAAGGGGCGGAGTCAATTTTCACTCCAGCCTTTATGAATTTGGTATCTTTCAATGAAAATCGCTTCCGACCCCTTTTTTTGTGGATAGCAACGATGACATTCAGATCGAACCGGGATCACTCGTCAGTCTGCACTTTTCCCTGGCGCTCACCGATGGTCAGGTAATCGATTCCAATTTCGCAGCCCCGGCAGCGACATTTCGCCTGGGCGACGGTAGTATGCTGCCGGGTTTCGAAGCGGCTCTTATTGGCTTGAAACCAGGTCAGGAGCTGGAAACCTTACTAGAGCCCGAACAGGCGTTCGGGGCGGTAAATCCCAAGAATCAACACCGTTTCCCCATTGCCAAATTCAAAAAATTACTGGAAGATGAGTTAATAGCAACAGAAGTTGGCGCTGTGGTGTCCTTTAAAGACGCGGCAGGATTTGATCTTCCCGGCGTCATCGCCGAAATCTCTGAACAGACTATCGCTGTGGATTTTAATCATCCACTGGCGGGAAAGCGGATCGTCTTCAAGGCAAGCATTGTGGCGGTATTAGCAGCGGACGTCGCCAGCGTCGAGGTGAAACTTTGAGACTCCCTGGATTCCTTATTCTGGATAGCATACTGACGACCAAGATAAACCCATGAATATCACGCCACCATCACAATCTACGGCCTTTATTCATCTTGCCAATCCCCGGGGATTTTGTGCTGGAGTGGATCGCGCGATCGATATCGTCAGTCGGGCGCTGGATATTTTTGGTGCGCCGGTCTACGTGAGGCACGAAGTCGTACATAATAAATTCGTGGTGGACAGCCTGCGTAATCGCGGTGCCATATTCGTGGAGGAGCTGGACGAGATTCCGGAATTGGATTCCCGTAAGCGGCCCTCGATCGTTATCTTCAGCGCCCATGGTGTTTCCCAGAAAATCAGGGAAGAGGCCAAGGCTAAGGGATTCAAGGTGTTCGATGCCACCTGCCCCCTGGTTACCAAGGTCCATCTTGAGGTGACGCACTTTAGCCAGTCTGGCAGGGAATGTGTTTTGATCGGCCATGCGCATCATCCCGAGGTAGAAGGCACCATGGGTCAGTATGACGATAGCGCTGGCGGCAGTATTTATCTAGTGGAGTCGGTGGCTGATGTCCAGGTATTGCGGGTACAGAACCCAGAGCGGCTTTCCTATGTCACTCAGACCACACTGTCGATGGATGACACCTCCAAGGTAATCGATGCGCTTCAGGAGAAATTTCCCTCAATCCAAGGACCGCGCAAAAAAGATATTTGCTATGCGACACAGAATCGGCAGGACGCGGTCAAGCAACTGGCACTGGAATGCGAGTTATTGCTGGTGGTAGGGTCGGTGAATAGTTCGAATTCCAATCGCCTGAAGGAATTGGCAGAGCGTCTGGGTTGTGAAGCCTATTTGATCGATAGTGCTGAGGATATTGAGTCGGGCTGGTTTCTGGATAAATCCCGGTTTGGCATCACCGCGGGCGCGTCGGCGCCGGAAGTACTGGTGCAGGAGGTGGTGGCGAGACTGAAGGAGATTTGTCAGCAAGAGCCGGTGGAGCTAAAGGGTGCGAAAGAAAATATCGTCTTCAGTACGCCGAGGGAGCTCCGTGTCTGACCCTGGCGGCTTATCGCCACCACCGGCTCCTTAGACTCCACACCTAAAAGCTCGAGGCCCGCATCACAACTGATCCAGCTGCCTAAGTTTTTCCTGTAGTGCAGCCAGTGCCGCAGACATTTCAGTTTGTTTGCTACGCTCCTTATCGACCACGGCAGCGGGTGCGTTGTCGACGAATTTCTGCTTGCCAAGTTTCCCCTCAACGGCCTTCAGACCAGCTTCGAGCTTGGCAATTTCCTTCTGCAGTCGCGCGCGTTCGGCCTCAACATCGATAAGTCCCGCCATTGGAACCAGGATTTCCAAGCCGCCGTGGAGTTGGGTGGCGGCAACGGGGGCTTGCTGATCCGGCGCCAGCCATTCTATATTTTTGAGTTTGGCAAGTTTTTGCAGATAAGGTTTGTAGCTCTGTAATCTTGATTTGTCCCCATCCTCGGTGCCGCGCAGAAACACGTCGATCGACTTCGCCGGAGAAATATTCATCTCGCCACGGATGTTTCGAATCGCTGTGATTATGCCTTTAAGCCATTCGATACCGTCTTCGGCCTCGGTGTCTATCTGGGCTTTATCAAAAACAGGATAGGCCCCCAGCATCACACTATCGCCAGTAATTTGCAGCAGGGGCGCCACCCGCTGCCAGATTTCTTCGGTGATGAAAGGCATGAATGGGTGCAGCAGGCGCAAGCTCTTCTCCAGTGTGGACAGCAACGCCCAGCGCGTCGCTTCGGCAAACGCTGGATCTGCATCTTCATCCCAGAGAATGGGTTTGGACAATTCGAGGTACCAGTCGCAGTACTCGTTCCAGATAAATTGATGCAGTGCCTGGGAGGCCAGGTCGAAACGATAATTGGCCATTGCCTGTTCTACTTCCTGCGCGGTTTTCTCGAAGCGACTGAGGATCCAACGATCGGCTATGGACAAATGCATTACGGCTGCGTCCGCGTTGGCCACGGATTTATCCTCGGTGTTCATGAGCACATAACGAGCCCCGTTCCATATCTTGTTGCAGAAGTTGCGAAAACCTTCGGTCCTGCCCAGGTCAAACTTGATATCCCTGCCAGTCGAGGCCAGGGAGTAGAAGGTGAATCGAAGCGCATCGGTACCATAGCCGGTGATGCCGTCGGGAAATGATTCCCGGGTGTGCTTCTCAATCCTTTGTCGTTGCTGCGGCTGCATCAGATCGGCGGTGCGCTTCTCAATTAATTGCTCCAGGTCGATACCATCGATCAAGTCGATCGGATCGAGTACATTGCCCTTGGATTTGGACATTTTCTGTCCATGCTCATCCCGCACCAGGCCGGTGATGTAAACTTTCTTGAAGGGGATCTCACCGGTGAATTTAAGCGTCATCATGATCATGCGGGCGACCCAGAAGAAAATAATGTCGAAGCCGGTAACCAATACGTTGGTTGGGTGAAAGCGATCGAAAAATTCCCGCTCATCGGGCCAGCCCAAGGTGGAGAAGGTCCACAGCGCCGAGGAAAACCAGGTATCCAGAACATCTTCATCCTGGTGCAACTGAATCTCGGTGCCGAGGCCATGGCTGGCACGCACGTCTGCTTCGCTGTGACCAACATACACCTTGCCATCTTCATCATACCAGGCCGGAATCCTATGTCCCCACCATAGCTGGCGGGAGATGCACCAGTCCTGGATATTTCGCATCCAGGCGAAGTAGGTGTTCTCCCAGTTTTTCGGAACGAATTCGATAGCGCCGTCTTCTACCGCCCTGATCGCGGGGTCGGCTAGCGTCTGCACCGCCACATACCACTGGTTGGTGAGATAGGGCTCGACGATAACACCGCTGCGGTCACCCCGTGGCACCTTCAGTTTGTGCGGCTCAATTTTTTCGAGCAGACCGATGGCCTCGAGATCGGCGATCACTTTTTCCCGGGCGTCGAATCTATCCATGCCCTGGTAAAGCGCCGGCGCATTCTCGTTGATAGCGGCATCTGCAGTGAAGATGTTGATCACTTCCAGCTTGTTGCGCTTGCCCAGTTCATAGTCATTAAAGTCATGGGCCGGAGTGATTTTGACGCAGCCGGTACCAAATTCTGGGTCCACATAGTCGTCAGCGATGATGGGTATTTTCCGATCGCAGAGGGGTAAGTCCACGAACTTGCCCACAAGGTGGCTAAAGCGCTGGTCTTCCGGGTGCACCGCGACCGCGGTATCGCCCAGCATGGTTTCCGGCCGGGTCGTGGCGACGGTGACATGTTCATCGCTGCCTGAGACCGGATAGCGGAAGTACCACAGGAAACCGTTTTCTTCCTCAGAGATGACTTCGAGATCGGATATAGCTGTGTGTAATTGCGGATCCCAATTGACGAGGCGATTGCCGCGATAAATTAAACCCTCTGTATACAGATCGATGAAGACTTTCTCTACCACCGAGGAGAGCTGCGGGTCCATGGTAAAGCGCTCCCTGGTCCAGTCCAGAGATGATCCCATGCGTCGCAGCTGCTGGGTGATGATGCCACCCGACTCCTGTTTCCATTCCCAGACCTTGGCCACGAAAGCGTCACGCCCGAGCTGCTGGCGACTGCTGCCGGCGGCAGCGAGGCGCCGCTCTACTACCATCTGGGTAGCGATACCGGCGTGATCTGTGCCTACCTGCCACAGCGTCTGGCGGCCCAGCATTCGATGGTAGCGGGTAAGCGCGTCCATGATCGCGTGTTGAAAACCATGGCCCATGTGCAGGCGCCCGGTAACATTCGGCGGTGGGATGACGATGCAATAGGGCTCACCGTCGCCCTGGGGCGCAAAATAGCCCCGTTCTTCCCAGGTGTGGTACCAGTGATCTTCGAGCTGCTGTGGTTGGTAAGTCTTATCCATGGCTTCGCTGTGCAAATCTGGTTTCTTCGTGTCGATTTATCGCGCTGTAGTTTAAGGTAATAGTTTAAGGCAATAGTTTAGGGCAATAGTTTAGGGCAATAGTCCAGTGCAACAGTTCAGAGTAAAAGTTCTCGTCATTAGTTATCGACAATAAGTGCCAGCGCTGCTGTGAAAGGGCGCGATTATACATGATGGCGGCGCAAGCACCGAGGCGTTGTTATATCTTATGGGTCTCGGGCGAATGACCCTGGTCTTTATAGAAGCGGTAACGCACTCTGCCTTGTTCCAGGCTGTCCTGATCCGCACTGACTATTTCATTCACACGGGCGAAGTCCAGGTGACTGGTGTGGGTGTCGGCACTGAGATTGATCAGCACATCATCGTGACTGCCGTCCGGCAACTGCGAGCTGATCACTATTGATTCATTGCCGGTTTTCTCATCGAGCAGCCCATGCGGCACGAAGCTGGTGGCCTGGTATTGCCAGAGCATGTCATCCAGCCGTTTTGCCTGCTCTGTCGATTGGGTCTGAATGAACACCCGATGTCCCAGCTTCCAGGCCTTGTCTATCAACCGGCAGGCAAACAGGATGCGGGCGTCCGAACCTTCTTCACTGAGCGTGTAAAAACTAATCTGGGTCATTGCTGCCGGATTCAGGCTTTCTGCCCAAGCAGATATTCCATCAACAGGCCCACAGGTCTCCCGGTGGCGCCTTTCAGAGCCCCGCTGTGCCAGGCACTGCCGGCAATATCCAAATGCGCCCAGCGATACTTCTCGGTGAAGCGGGAAAGGAAGCAGGCGGCGGTAATGGTGCCTGCTCGAGGTCCGCCAATATTCGCAATGTCGGCGAAATTGCTATTGAGCATGGATTGGTACTCTTCCCAAAGGGGCAACTGCCAGGCCGGATCGAGGCTTCGTTCTCCGCACTGTCGCAAGGACTTCGCCAGTTTGTCGTTATTGCTGAGTAGCGCCGTGACGTGGGAGCCAAAGGTCGCCACGGCGGCACCGGTCAGCGTCGCGATGTCGATGACGCTACGTGGGTTGAAGCGGGCGGCGTAGGTGAGGGCGTCACACAGTACCAGACGGCCCTCGGCATCGGTATTAAGCACCTCGATGGTCTTGCCTGCCATGCTGGTGACGATGTCACCCGGCTTAGTGGCTTTGCTGCCTGGCATATTTTCGACGGCGCCGATGATGCCGATGACGTTGATCGGCAGTTTCAGGTCGGCGCAGCAACTCATGACAGCGATGACACTGGCGGCGCCACACATATCGAATTTCATCTCGTCCATAGCCGCGCCAGATTTGAGGCTGATGCCGCCGGTATCGAAGGTGACGCCCTTGCCCACGAGGACATGGGGCTTGCTATCGGCTCTGGCACCGTTGTGCCGAATCACGATCAATTTGGCTTCCTCGGCGGAGCCGGCAGATACCGAGAGCAGCGAGCCCATGCCCAGCCGCGCCATTTGTTTCTCGCTCAACACCTTGACCGTCAGGGACCGATTACGATTACCGAGGTCTTTGGACTTTTTCGCCAGATAGCTGGGGGTGCAGATATTGCCTGGCAAGTTGCCTAACTGCCGCGCACGATTGATGGCCTTGCCGATGGCCTGGCCCTGTTTCAGACCTGATTCCAGCTGCTTGCGTCGGCTACGGTTGCTAGCGGAGAGGCTGATCGCCTTGATAGTCGGGCTCCTGCTCTTCTTGCTCTTGGTGGTGTCATAACTATAGCTGGTGCGCTCTGCCTGTTGCGCTAGGCGTGCGGCTAGCCACGCGGGCTCGCGATCATTGAGTTCGAGACTCGCCAGGGCAAAATGGACGCTGCTGGCATTCAGAGTGAAGGCTTTTTTCAAGCTGGAAGCCAGGAGTTTCGCCGCATTTTTAGCGCTCATCTTGCGGCGATCGCCGCCACCGACGAGCAGCAGTCGCTTCGCCGCCGACCCTACGGGATCATGAATCAGGTGAGTTTCACCGAGCTTGCCGGTGAAATCACCGCTGCGCAGTAACTTACTCAGGGCCTTCTTCGCCGCAATGTCGATCAAGCCGGCTTCGTCGCTGAGAATGCCCTTACTCCAGATGACCGCCACCAGGCAATCTGATTTAATTTTTCCCACCGATCCTACTTTAATTGAAAACTTCATGAATGTTTCTTAACTCCATTGTTGCTTTGAGTGCCCGGTCGGGGCGGTATTAACTTTTGCCGACAATCCTAAAGTTATTCAATTGCTTAAGCAACCGGGTAGTCGAGGTAAATGGCCTTGGACCAGGCCCGGAAGTCTGACCGTTGGCGCTACCGAATAACTGTCACACATCATCAAATGTAGTTCCCATTCATCAACAACACCAAACTTGCCTTGTTATTGAACCAAGAGCATTATGCGTTGTCACAAGGTATTGATTGTCAGTAGTAATTATCATTCGGAGTTGCCATGCCTCGCATTAAAGTCTCAGTCCCAGACCATTTTTTATTCAGCATGGAACGCAGTGTCGGCATCAGCGACGTCAATTACGCGAAACACCTAGACAGCGTGGCCATGGTGAAAATCCTGCACGAGGCTCGACTTCAGTTCTTGGCCGGTCTCGGTTTCACGGAAGGGAATATCTTCGGTCTTGGCATGGTAGTAACTGATCTCGCGGTGGACTACCGCTCGGAATCATTTGCCAACGACTCGCTAATCATCGACGTGGGTGTGAGCGGCTTTAATCGCTACGGTTTTGATATTGGCCTGCAGGTGACCAATAGCGCGTTGGAATCGGTGGTCTGCAACGCCAAGATGGGCGTGGTGTTCTTCGATTTCGATAGGCACAAGATCACCGAACTGCCACCGGCATTCAAAGCCATTCTTGAACAGCCTGAGTCCCGGGTCGCCTAGCCCGAATATTTCACCAGTTGCCTGAAGTTTAACGCCGAGATTTCGTGTTTTGGGCGTACTGTTGAAATATCCAGGCTAGCTCGACCCGGAGCCGACAGCCGACTTCTGAGACATTACTGTATTGTTCAGAGCCGCCCCAGTACACTGCGCTCTCACGGTGTAAGGACAGCTAATCAGAGGTTCGCTAGTCAATTTGATCATTTTCCGTTATCTCAGCAAACAGATAATGCAGGTGATGGCTGCCGTCACCCTGATATTGCTAGTGGTGACGCTCACCAGTCGCTTTATTCAATATCTGGGCGATGCAGTAGCCGGCAGATTGGCATCCGATGTCCTGTTACTGCTGATGTTCTACCGCTTGCCGGACTTCCTGCTGGTTATCATTCCCCTGGCCCTGTTCCTCGCCATCTTGCTGGCTTACGGCCGCATGTATGCCGAAAACGAAATGGTTATTCTCTTCGGTGCCGGCTTCAGTGAACGCAGGCTATTGCTGTTCACCCTCGGTAGTTCGACTGCCGTGCTGGTGTTGATCGCTGTCCTCAGTTTGCTGGTCACGCCCTGGGGTATACGCCACACCGAACAACTCAAACAGAATCAGGAGCAGCTCACCGAAATTGATCTGATCGTGGCTGGTCAATTCCAGACTTTCAGCGAGGGCGATCGCGTAACTTATGCCGAGCGCATCAGAAGAGACAGCGACTCTCGCAGTCGTCTGGAAAACGTGTTTGTCGCCAGTAGTGCACAGACCGACGGTGAGCAGACCCTTCGAATTACCATAGCCGAATCGGCGCGCCCGGAAATCGATGCTGCCACCGGTGCCCGCTTCATGCGCTTGGAGAATGTGATGCAGTATGATGGTGTGCCAGGCCAGGCTGAATTTACCGTCGGCCAATTCGATGTGCAGTCCATTCTGTTGCCCGAGGCCACCGAATTTGACTTGGTACTGGAAGAAAAAACCCTACCTACACTAGCCCTAATCGGTGCCACGGATCCTCAGCAGCAGGCGGAATTGCAGTGGCGCTTGTCCATGTTGCTGCTGATTCCGGTAATTACCCTGATCGCCGTTCCCCTGAGCAGGGTGGATCCGAGGCAGGGTCGATACGGCAAGCTGTTTCCCGCCACGGTGCTGTATGCCGTCTATTTTTTACTGCTGCAATATGCCAAAGATTTACTTGCCGAAGGTGATATCAGTAGCGTCATCGGTATGTGGTGGGTACACCTGTTGTTTTGTGGCATCGCATTCGCTGTCTATCGTCTGCCCGCCCTGGGGAATCGTCTTGCGAGGGGTGCAAAAGCATGAATGTTGCAGGTCAGCATAGATGAAACTACTGGACAGCCATATTCGCAACACGGTTTTGCTATCCATGCTGGTGGTCATCTCCCTGACTGCCACCCTGGACCTGCTGCTCACGCTGGCTGATCAACTCGGAGACACGGACGAAAATTTCTCCATGTTTAATGCCCTCACCTTCGTTTTATATACCACTCCCACCAGTATTTACGAATTGTTGCCCTTCACGGCACTGGGTGGTGCGCTTATCGGGCTCGGAGTGTTGGCATCCAACAACGAACTGGTCGTCATGCAGGCAGCCGGGGTGAAGATATGGCGTATCGTATGGGCGGTATTGAAACCCACGCTGTTCATCATGGGGCTGAGCCTGTTACTAGGGGAATATGTGTCGCCGCCGTTGGAGCAGATTGCCCGTAGCAACAAGGCCATACAACGTAGCGGCAATGAGGCTATCAATACGGAGCAGGGCAGCTGGCGGAAAATAGGCAACGAATATATTCATATCAATGCCATCGCGCCGGGAGGTGAACTGCTCTACGGCATTACCCGTTACCAGCTGGATGCAGATCGCAGAATCGTCGCCACCAGTTTCGCCGCATCGGCAAACTATATCGAAGACGATGAGAACAGCTTCTGGCAGCTGAACGATGTCGATGCAAGTTTTCTATCTGCCGACGCGATCTCGGTTCAACACTATTTGCAGGAAGACTGGCAGGTGGACCTGTCCCCGGAAATCCTGAGTATGTTGTTGGTACGACCAGACCGGCAGTCTATTTCCGGGCTCTACCGCTTCGCCCGCTTCTTCGACACCGAGGGATTGGAAAGCTCCACCTACTACCTCGCGTTCTGGAACAAACTCCTGCAGCCGATTGCGACACTTGCACTGGTCATCCTGGCCATCTCTTTCGTGTTCGGCCCGCTGCGGGAAGCGACCATGGGCTACAGGGTGTTTGTGGCCATGGGCATCGGCCTGGTATTCACGATTCTGCAACGATTGATGGAGCCAGCCAGCCTGCTCTACGGGATCAGTCCCTTCCTCGCGGTGCTGATTCCCATAATGATCTGTGGGGGTCTGGGCTTGTTTTTCATGCAGCGCACCCGCTAACGGAATTTTTAAGGCGCTTTGGGCACCACCACGACCCTGGTGCCGGAGATTTTGTCATGCAGGGCATCACCCTCGGCATCCACAAGCAGCCACAAATATCCCAATCCCAGCACCAAAAAAGCCGGCCAGGCCAGCAGCCAACGCACCACCGCCTGACGCAATCTCACCAGCCCCCCATCGCGGTCAACCACCTTGATCCGCCAGGCCAGCATCCCCACCGTCTGCCCGCTCCGGGTCCAGAACCACAGAAAGAACCCAGCACAACTGGCCACCATTAGAGAAAATAGAATATTACCCAGCACCGGATCAGTCTGCACCCGCCCATCCACCAGCTCACTGGTATCCAGACCCACCACCAGCTGCACAACGAACCCGATCAGCATCCAGATAGCCCCAACAATAAACCCGTCATACAGCAACGACGCCAGCCGCCGAAACAAGCCTGCACGGGGGTAGCTTGAAATAAGTTCCGCTTGAGTGGACTGAGCTTCGTTCATTGTCAGTAGATTGGATGGAGTTGAGCGCCGGGCTGGGGTGGTTGCTGCTCTGACACGCCGTGAATACATCCCTGTAGGCTCGGCGCCAGCTCCCTGCTGGCGACGGTCAGATCAACAACCACCCCAGCTGTGTTCGTATCGGAATCTCAAAAAAACAGCTATAACTCTTTAACCGCCTGGATCAATTCACTGGCCGCCTTCTGGCCATCGCCAAACAACATCTTGGTGTTGTCGGCAAAAAACAGAGGATTCTCCATACCAGAGAACCCCGTTCCACGACCCCGCTTGATGACAATCACATTCTCAGCCTCAAAGGCATTGAGAATCGGCATGCCATACAGCGGGCTGCTGCTGTCGTTCTTGGCGGAAGGATTCACCACGTCGTTGGCGCCAATGACCAAGGCAACCGTCGTGTTCTTGAAGCCTGCGTTGACGTCGTCCATGTCATAGATCTTGTCATAGGGCACACCGGCCTCGGCGAGCAACACATTCATATGACCAGGCATGCGTCCTGCCACCGGGTGAATCGCGAATTTAACCGAGACACCTTTCTCATTGAGAATCTGGGTGAGCTCCCAAATCTTGTGCTGGGCCTGGGCCACCGCCATGCCATAGCCAGGGATGATGATTACCTGGCTGGCGAAGGCCATGAGAATGCCGGCATCCTGTGCCTGGATCTCTTTCATTACCCCTTCTATGCCCTCGCCAGCAGGCGCCGCGGCGTCGGTGCCAACGCCGGCAAAGAACACATTGGCCACCGACCGGTTCATGGCCTTCGCCATTAACTGGGTGAGCAGACTGCCGGCGGAACCCACCACGATGCCGGCGATGATCATCGCCGCATTGCCCAGCACGTAGCCCTCGAAGCCAACTGCAAGGCCGGTAAGGGCATTGAACAGGGAGATGATGACCGGCATGTCGGCACCACCAACCGGGACCGTGATGAAGACACCGAGGATCAAAGCCAGCACGAAGAAGATGATGATAGTGTTGATGTCGGCACTGAAGTATATAGCGATCGCGAAGCCCACGGTGGCGATAGCGAGCACGGCGTTAACCAGGTGTTGCTTGGGCAGGATCCTGCTGAGGCTGAGTCTGCCGTCCAGTTTGGCCCAGGCAATGATGCTGCCGCTGAAGGAGATGGTGCCGATAACGGCGCCAAGAATAGCCAAGATGGCCACGTCGGTGCCGAGGGTTGAGGCTATGGTGGTGGCGCCGCTTGGATCGGCCGCAGCCTCTGAGCTGGCCTTGAGCAGTTCCACCGCCGCAATCGCTGCCGCCGCACCACCGCCCATGCCGTTGTACATGGCGATCATCTGCGGCATGTCGGTCATGGCGACCTTGCGGCCACTGTACCAGGCATAGCCCCCGCCGATGGCGATAGCGACGATTATAAGTGTGATATTCGTGCTGGCCTGGGCGCTATCGATAACTTCTGGGGTCAGGAAGGTTACCAGCGTGGCCAGCACCATACCGGCGCCGGCCCAGAGAATGCCGCGTCGGGCTGTGACCGGCGAACTCATCTGCTTGAGGCCGAGGATGAACAGCACCGCGGCGATGAGATAAGAAGCCTGGATTATCATGTCCATCTATGACTCCTCGCCCTTGGTTTTTTCCTTGCTGGGATTGAACATTTCCAGCATGCGCTCGGTCACCACGTAGCCACCCACGGCATTACCTGCGCCCAGCAGGACGGCGATGAACCCGATCACCTGTTGTGTCGTCGTCTCGGCAATACCCAGGGCAAACATCGCGCCCACCAACACAATGCCGTGGACGAAGTTGGAGCCGGACATCAAGGGGGTGTGAAGAATCACGGGAACCTTGCTGATAATTTCGTAACCGGTGAAGCCGGCCAGCATGAAAATGTAAATTGCGGCGAGACCTTCGATCATCAGGAAGCTCCTTTCGATAACTGTGCTTCGATGCCGGCGTGATGAATAGCGCCGGCGTGGGTGATGAGGCTGCCACCGATGATCTCGTCTTCGAGATCGATGTTGATGGCGCCGTCTTGAATTAGCAATTCGAGAAAATTTAGCAGGTTCTTGGAATACATCTCGCTGGCATGATTGCCAACCATGCTGGGCACGTTCACTGGGCCATAAATTTTTACACCCTGGTGCAGCACAGTCTCATCGGCTTTGGTCAGTTCACAATTGCCGCCGCCTTCCGCCGCAAGATCTACTATGACCGAACCACCACGCATGCCTTCTACCATCGCCGTGCTGATGATGCGGGGTGAGGTTCGCCCTGGAATAGCGGCGGTGGTGATGATCACGTCGGCCGCTGCCACGTGCTTGGCGAGGATTTCCTGTTGCTGTTGTTTTTCTTCTTCGGTTAGTTCCCGGGCATAGCCGCCGTCGCCCTCAGCCTTGATTTCGATATCGATAAATTTGGCACCGAGGGATTCCACCTGTTCTTTGGTGGCGGCGCGAACGTCGTAGGCCTCCACGATCGCACCCAGGCGTCTGGCGGTGGCGATTGCCTGTAACCCGGCCACACCCGCACCAATCACCAATACTTTGGAAGGGCGGATAGTGCCCGCCGCCGTGGTCAACATGGGGAAAAACTTGCCGAGGATATTGGCAGCGAGCAGCACCGCCTTGTAGCCGGCGATGGAAGCCTGGGATGACAGTGCATCCATGGCCTGGGCCCTCGAGATTCTGGGAATCAATTCCATGGAGAAGGCGCTGATATTCTTGTTTTTCAGTTTGCTAAATCGCTGCAGGTCCGTGTGTGGATCCATATAACCGATGAGCACCGAACCGTCCTTCAGTTGCTCGATCTGCTCATTGGTCGCCGGGTTAACCATCAGAGTGATATCTGCCTTTCCCAGTAACTCCTTGCTATCGGCGACTATGGAGGCATTCTCATAGTCGGCGTCGGTGTACCCTACCAGTTCGCCGGCTCCAGACTGAATATTGATAAGCAGACCCTCGGTGGCTAATCGCTTAACCGTGTCCGGCACCAGCGCCACCCGTTGTTCGTCTTTGCGAACTTCTTTGGGTACACAGATTTGAATCGCCATAGGGACCTCAGTTATTCCGTATTTTAAGGAGGGCGCAGTATATAACGATCTACGGTGAGGTCAAATCGGATGACTTTCTGCCTCTGGCAGTATATTGATAGTGGGGATATTTGTTAGAATCGCCCGCGCCGGCATCGGCCGCCGGCCAATATTGAGGGTAATTCGGGACACAGCATGGGCACTTCAGAGGCAGGGCGACATATCCAGTTGATGGATACCACGTTGCGTGATGGCGAACAGACACAGGGGGTTTCTTTCTCGGTTAATGAGAAGGTGAACATTGCCCGTGCCCTGCTGCAATCCCTGAAGGTTGATCGGATCGAAGTCGCCTCCGCCTGTGTGTCCGAGGGCGAGCAACGCGCGGTGGCGCAAATCACCGAGTGGGCAGCAACTGCAGGCCTGTTAGAGCGGGTTGAAGTGCTGGGTTTTGTGGATCATCGGCGCAGCGTCGATTGGATAGTCGCGGCCGGAGGCAAGGTCATCAACCTGCTGGCGAAGGGTAGTGAAAAACACTGCCGCGAACAATTGGGCAAGACCCTGGAAAGCCATCTAGAGGGTATCGCCAGGACCGTAGACTATGCCAAGGAGCAGGGCCTGGGCGTCAATATGTACCTCGAGGATTGGTCCAATGGCTACCTCGATAGCAAAGATTATGTGTTCGCTCTAGTGACGGGAACAGCCGGCCTCGGCATTGTCCACTATATGTTGCCGGATACCCTTGGCGTGTTTTCGCCGGCACAGGTGTCGGCTTCTCTGGCGGACATGCTGCGAGAGTTTCCCGACAAACAGTTCGATTTTCATCCCCATAACGACTATGGCCTGGCCACCGCCAATGTGATGGCTGCGGTGGATGCAGGTATCAATACCATCCATTGCACAATTAATTGCCTCGGCGAACGGGCCGGCAACGCCTCGCTGGCGGAAGTTGCGGTGGTGTTGAAAGACAAGCTGGGTCTGCAATTGTCCATCGATGAAACCCGAATCGGCCTGTTGAGTAACATGGTGGAGAATTTTTCCGGCAAATGGATCGCCGCCAACACACCCATAGTCGGCGCGGATGTCTTCACCCAGACTGCCGGCATACATGCCGACGGCGATCTGAAGGGTGATCTTTATATGTCCGAGCTCGGCCCTGAAAGATTTGCCCGTAAACGGGTTTATGCACTGGGCAAGATGAGTGGCAAGGCTTCGCTGATCAATAACCTGGAAGAGCTAGGCATTAGCCTGTCACAGAAAGACCAGGCCAAGGTATTGGAGCGCATCGTCAAGCTCGGCGACTCGAAACAGAACATCACCTCGGACGACCTGCCGTTCATCATTGCCGATGTCATGGAGAGCAAGGAATATCAGCACATCACCCTGTTGAATTGTTACATAAGCTCGGGACTCGATGTCGAGAGCACTGCCAGTATTCGGGTTTCCATTAACGGCGAGGAACAACAGGGCTCGGGTTCAGGCAACGGCGGTTACGCGGCCTTCTTCGATGCTATCGAACAAATTCTACAGCGACGGGATTTTGTGATGCCGGCGCTGGTTGACTACGAAGTACACATTCCACGGGGAGGTCAGATCACTGCGCTGACCGAATGTATTATCACCTGGGAGTGGCAACAACATGAGTTCAAGACCCGGGGCGTGGATGCCAACCAGGTGCTGGCGGCGGTGGAAGCGACGTTGCGCATGATCAATATCAGGCTGCACGCCGACAGCTAGGGTACCTCGTGGTGCTTAGATTGGGGTTTTGGCCAGTTCTTCTACCACCAGGTCACCGAAGGCATCGGTGTTGATCATCTTGCTCTGAGTACCCGGTTTAGTCAGATCTGCCGTGGTGTACCCTTGGGTAAACACATTCTGCATGGCATGCCATACATTCTGTGCCTCCGCCTCCAACCCCAGACTCATTTCCAACATCATCGCAACCGAACCGATCATGGAGTAGGGGTTGGCGACGTTCTCACCGGCAATGTCCGGCGCCGAGCCGTGGGAGGGCTCATAGTAAGCCTTGTCGGGTCCGATACAGGCTGATGGCATCAGGCCCAGGGAGCCGAGAATGCCGCCGGCCTGATCACTGAGGATATCGCCAAACATATTTTCCATCACCATGACGTCAAATTGACCGGGATTGAGACAGAGATAGGTGGCGGCGGCGTCCACCAGGATATTCACGACCTCGATATCCGGGTAGTCCTGACCTACTTCAACCATGACTTCGTTCCACAACACACTGGATTTCAGCACATTACTTTTGTGGATGTTGTGCAACAGGCCCTTGCGTTTTTTTGCGGTGTCGAAAGCAACCCTGGCGATCCTTGCTATCTGGTCCTCATCATACTCGAGACTCTCGCTGACGAAACGCCTGCCCTGGGCATTGATCCCGGTTTCCTTCTTGCCAAAATAGAGCCCGCCAACCAACTCCCGAATGATGATGAAGTCGATACCGTCGCCAATAATTTCGGGTTTCAATGGAGAAAAATGAGCGAGGCCCTTGGGCAAATATACCGGCCGGAAATTGGCGAAGGTATTGTAGCGGCGACGCAGAGGCAACAGGGCGCCCCGTTCCGGTTGCAT
This sequence comes from uncultured Gammaproteobacteria bacterium, assembly GCA_913054495.1. Classification (GTDB taxonomy): domain Bacteria; phylum Pseudomonadota; class Gammaproteobacteria; order Pseudomonadales; family Pseudohongiellaceae; genus UBA9145. The sequence goes on from CAJXIY010000022.1 coordinate 16,801, forward strand.
GTCGACTGGAATTTTCCTGGATGCTTCGTGACTGAGACCGATAGGGCCCTTCAGTATGGCGTCGGCCTCATCACACAACTCTTTGGTGGCATCGGGAAAGGCATGGCCATGGGCGAAGTAGGCATTGGCCCCGAAGGCGCCATGGCGCAGGTCGAATTCGATATTATTTCTGGCGGCGACGAGATCGAGAATTTTTACGGCTTCGGTCATGATCTCCGGGCCGATGCCATCTCCATCCAATAAGGCAATCTTGTATGCAGTCATAAATGTCCCTTGCCTGTCTCTACGATGCGGGCTATGTGTTGTGTCGGTGCATTGAATTGGCGGACAGACTCGCGAAAGGCGCGTAATTTAGCACGTGGCGCCTGGCAGGAACAGGTCTTAGGGGGTGTTGCCTGGTTAAATTGCAGGAATCAGGCAAACGCTGGAAAGCGCCGAAAACACCGTCAAACTCTAGTTCAACGCCTGTAATACGATGGAAATCTGGCGGATGAAGATCAGGGTGAGAATCACCACCACGGTATACACAACGCCATCGCTCATCTCCAGGCCAAAAAACATCTTTGGTATCTTTTGCTTTTTGTCGTCTTCGTTGCTGTCTTCGTCATAGCCCATGGGTGGATTTCCCCTTTTTTCAAGGAATCGCTAGCCAGGAAAGCTATTCATTAGCCTCCAAATGGGAGTGTCGGCAATTTTGTCCCAGGCTTCAGTACTTTGCGTAGGCCCAATTGGGCGTCACGTCGGCCTGTGTCGCTCTCGATACGCCCTCCCGATAGTAGCAGTAGAAAGCCTATCTCTGCCACCACCAAAGTGCCCAGGCCTTGGTGACAGCGACTCTCACTGTTGAGTTGGTGGCAAAAGAAGAGAAAAGGGGAGCAAATCACGAGATCTCAAATGGCTGTGGTCTGCTCTGGAACCATTCCCACATCAGTTCTGTTAGAACTATCTACCTTTCGCCAACTCCAATAGCCAATTAGAAAATTGCAATGGAGTAATAATGCGAGCACCCATTCAAACCCATCCTCGTAGTCATCATAGTTGTCTAACAGCCCATCCAGAACCAGGGTCAAGATACCCAGGACCAAAATGATGAGGCACATCAGTAACTGCCATGGGCTGTCTTTTTCTGGAATATCCAGTCTTCTAAATTGGTAGACCAGCAGTAATTGTGAAAGGTAGGTGAAGGTAAAGTAAAAAATAATGCCGATTCTTCGTGTCAGTTGAAAGCTGTCGCCGATAGCGCCCAGGGCCAGGTGTAACAGAGCAAGGCAAGCGCCGCGATAATGCCCAGTGCGGGAATCGCGTTGCCACGATAGCCAAAATCAGCGAGCTTTGCCTGCGCCAGTATCCAGTACCAGATGGTGAGCAAGGCCACTGGTATCATCGTGGCCTTGAAAAAGAAAAAAGCGAACCCTTCGCGGCCAGTCGCGCTGATTGAGGTACAGCTTTCCCAGTAGGGTACGCACCAGGGCACCGCGCCTTCCCATGCTGCAATCAAATAGCTGGCATTGATTGCCACGATCGGCAGTATGCCCAGCACTAGGGATACCCTTGATATGTTCCTGCCCAACATCGTCCCTTTCATGGCTGCGTTTGCAGAGTCTCGATTTGACAGCTCTAGCTTGCCTGTTATGCTCTCATCGTCGATGAATATTGGGGTCAGGTATCCGATCCTGCCCTCGTCAACAACTCTATCGTATTTTGCCCGATCGAATTATGAAGATCATAACACTGTGCTGCGCCCTCACAATATGCACTGCTGGTACCGCTAGAGCCGCCGAAATTGACACCCGCGTCAGTGCGCCTGCATGCAGTTCGGTGTTTGAACCTGCAAGCGGTAGTTATCAATTCGTGCAGGAACAGAACATCGACTATGTCATTGCAGACAACGCCCGGGTCGGTGAGATTTACTACACGCGCTTGCCTATCTTCGACGAAGCCAATCCGGGTGAAAATAATGCCTTATTTCGTTGGGCCAACCGGTTTCATATACTTAGCCGTGAAAATGTTGTGTCGCAGCAGATTCTTATTGCCCGTGGCGATCAATACGATGAAAGGTTGATCGCGGAGACCGGCAGATTGTTGCGAAAACAGTCTTACTTTTATGATGCCGATGTTCGTGCCGTCAGGCTCTGTGGAGGTGAGGTCGATGTGGAAGTCATTACCCGGGATAACTGGTCGCTTACCCCAAATATTTCATTCGATCGTTCCGGGGGTGAAAACAGCTACAGCTTTGGTATCCGCGATTCCAACATTCTCGGATTGGGCAAACAGTTTGAGATTGCCAGCAGCGAAGATACGGATCGTCGATCGCAGCAACTCATTTACGAGGATCACAATGTATTGGGTTCCCGTGTCAGGACTCGCAGCAAGTACATCGATAGTGACGATGGCGCAAACCGCCTGTTCGAGTTGAACCTGCCATTTTTTCCACTGGACTCGAGGCGGTCCTGGGGAATATTCCTGGAGGATGGGGAGCGGGAAGACAAGCAATACTTTCGCGGCGATGACATCAGCAAGCTTGAGCACGAAATTAAAGATTTCAAGGTCGAGTTCGGTTGGTCAGCGGGTCTCGAAGACAATGTAAGCAGCCGCTGGACCCTGGGGTACCGCTATCGTCGTGATGAATTCCACCGTAGCGATGAATTGCCACCGCCGTCGGTGTTCCCCACCGACAGAGAGCTGTCTTATCCCTATGTGGGATTTGAATTGATAGAAGACAAGTTCGACACCGCATTCAACCTGGACCAGATATATCGAACCGAGGATCTGCAACTGGGGCAGCATTTGTCCAGTACACTGGGTTTCGCATCGAGCGCCCTGGGATCTGATCAAGACCGCATGGTCGCCGCCGGGGTCTTCAGTGACACGCTCATGTATACCGACGATATTCTCTGGCAGCATAGGCTGGAGTGGGAGGGGAGTTGGAACCTGGACAGCAAGGCAGCGGAGGATGTTGTTATCAGTTATGAAACCCGTTACTTCAGACAGGCAACATCACGTCGCGCGTTTTTTGCCAGCTTCGAAGCCATTTATTCCAGAAACCTGAATTCCAACACACAGATCTTCTTTGGTGGTTTGACCGGTGCTCGAGCCTTCGTTAATCGTTTTCAGGCAGGCGACAGGCGTGTCTCGCTGACCTTGGAACAACGAATCTACACGGATATTCATCTGTTTAACCTGATCCGTGTCGGCGGCGCTTTTTTCATAGACGTGGGCCGGGCCTGGGAGTCGGGTGTCGACAACGGCGTCGAAGACGAACTGCTCGCCGATATAGGATTCGGTATCAGGCTGTTATCCAGTAAGGCGTCGTCGGGTCGCGTCGTTCACATCGATTTCGCCGTTCCCCTGACCAACAGAAACGATCCGGACGTTAACAAAATCCAGATCGCTTACAATATCAAGAGCAGCTTTTAATCAAGCGGTCACAGCAATCAAAGGGTCACGATCAAATTACACTGGCCCTAGTTACTTCGCATAATTTTCGGACCGGACTCGGCTATTGTGGAAACCTGGCGATGCCCAGGCTTCCCCGTATGCCACCAACCCAGATCTCATCACCTACTTCGATGGCGACAGTGCCCAGCTTGAAAAAATCATTGCCCTTGTAGTCCACCAATTGTTGCACCTCTAGTGTATCCGGATCGACTTTGGCGACACGGGCGACAGCCAATTCACAGGGGCTGGCATCGGCGCAGCGGGTGACATGACCGGCAACCACGAGTTTTCCATCGGCGGCCCAGCGCACGTTGTCTACGTTAAATCCCACTGCGGCTGAGTCAATTTGTACAGGGACCCGTCCCCGCGATAGGCGAATCAGTGCCCGATCACTCCAGCCGCCGATATACAGCCAATTTCCGTCTGCAGAAGAGACCAAGCCGTTGGGCCCAGGCATTTGGCTTCCCGGCACCTCCGTCCAGCCGCTAGTTGGATGCCATTCCCATAATTCACCGCCGGCGGTATCGAAATTGGTGGCGGCGATGGCGCCGTTGGGTAGGGCGCTAATAGAGTTGATTCGTCTGGTGCCTTCCGGGGCTACAATACAACCGATCCATTGCAGCGACGGCACCCTGCCACGAACATCCAGATTAAATACCTCGATCGCCTCACGTTCGCCATGGCCTACGACGTATAGGGTATGCACGCCGGCATCACCTTCTTGTAGGGTAAGGCCGTGGGGTTGGAAGCCGCTGGGGTTCGGGCCGGGACAGTCTCTGTAAGTCACCCTGTCGTGCGCAGGTGCCGAGGCGCCTTCGGGGAATATTATCCGGGTGCTGTAGTCACGGATGTTCACCGCGTAGATTGGCCCGTCTACATCAGAGACCCGACCGGACGCAATAAGCCAGGGGGTGTTGGGAATCGGGTACAAGTCTTCGGGATTGGTGGTACCACAGACAAATTTAACTTCGCCATCCGGGGTACAAGCCTCGGCGGAGAATGCGTTGATGCTGAACAGACTCAGGAACACAGGCAAGCAAAGAATGTATCGTGACATGGCAACACCTCCGGTAGTTTTCTTTTTTCTTGTAGATAATGCTGGGGACAGCGAGCTCAACTGTGCTGTTTCCAGATTCCCCAGGGGACCAATTATGCAGTAATAACAGCAGCTGGTGAAATATCCCGGCTAGCATAGGTTTCCGTTGGCTTCATTAGCCTTGCCTTTGGGGTGAGATTTGAGAAATTTCCGAAGAATCTCTGCTGTTTGCTTTGGGCAGACAACGGGTACTTTGAAAGCTATGGGGTGGAGATTAAGAAGGGAAGGCGGGAGAGAGGGTCGAAATTCAGCCCATTAGCTGGCAATCGCCAATTCCATGGGTTGTGTTTGTTTCAAGACACTATTTACAAGCTGTTCCAGCATATTCTCGTCTGCGCTTTGCATATTGACAAACTGGCAGCCCGATGTGGAGGTGCCGGATTTCCGATCAAACTTCATGCCTATCAATTGCGGTCCGGTTTGTAGAACAAAATTGTCCGGCAAATTAATTCTGCATGCTTCAATCGCTCGATAGTCATTAAACTCTTTTGCCAGATTTCGGTTTACCCTAATTTTTGCACCGGAAGTCGAAATATCGATGACTTTTCCATCGATGTGTCCACCCTTGGATAAGCAAAGCAGCGCCGGAACTTCGTCAGATAAAGATTTCAGGTCGACACGCACACTATTGCGTAACTGAATGCAGCTAATCGAGTAGGGAAGTTCTATCTTATATCTATATGGGCGATCGCAGGAAGGCTCAGAGCTGGCAAGTTCAGCCATTCGAGACTTGAATGCGATGGAGAGTCCACCACATCGAGCGCGAAACATCATTGAATCTTTCGATTTTTGCTCAGGGATCACTCTCTCACTGTCCATAGAGAATGTGCCTTCTTCAGCATTTACCGAAAGCAGCTTAATCGGGTTGGAAGAAACTTGGCTCTTGACCATGGAAATTTGGGAAAATCGGTATTCCTGCATGATCGCCATGTTGAGAAGTTGGATGATTTCTCGCCTGTGAGTAATGTTGCCATCATCTGGACTTAGAGCGTTCATTTTATTGTTTTCCCGAACTTCAATAGTTTAGTGATCTCCGCGCTGCCCATGAGAAGCGCCGGTTAGATGTACAGCATACTGAAATTCAGGGGTATTTTTGTGGTGTGCATCACAAAAACGGAAATTAAGTAATGGGGACGCCTGTTGATTTGCGCCAGTGATCGGCAGGCATAAAGACGCAATTCACAAAAACGACATTTCCGCTGAAACGTCAACGAATACCATGATTGGGCAGGGCTGTTATCTGGAAGCACCGGTACCTGGCTAGTGGCCGGTCATAGCAAAGTAGTGTATTTTTACACCGGCCCCATCTATTGAAGGAGTGAGTCAATGAATCCCCCCGAAATTTTTACGGCGAAGGAGGAAAACCGGGATCGAGTTATCCAATCCCTCATTCTGGGTTTCTCTTCAGATCCTCTAGCGCGATGGTTTTGGCCAGAGGCCGCCACCTATTTGCAATCCGGCCCGGGACTAGATGCCTTTGCTGGACGTGCTATTGACAGCGGTTCAGCATACGTGACAAAGAATTTTGAGGGAGTGGCAATGTGGATGCCGCCGGGAGTAGAACCCGATGAAGAACGCATGATGCCGATATTTGAAGAGACGGTGGCTGCGGAAACTATCGAAGATGTATTTGCCGTGTTTGAGGCGATGGACGAATATCATCCCGATGATCCCTGTTGGTACCTACCGCTGATTGCAGTGGATCCCGCCTATCAAGGCAATGGATTTGGATCGCAGCTCATGAAACATGCCCTCAACAGGATCGATGAAGATGGTCTGCTAGCCTATCTGGAATCATCCAATCCTCGAAATATCACGTTGTATGAACGGCAGGGGTTCGAAATAATGGGACAGGTACAAATCGGCGGCTCTCCGCCCATACATCCCATGATCAGGCCTTCTAGTTAAACCACTGCGCCTGGCGGAAAGCACCTTGAAAACAGCCGGAAATTAATGCGAATCCCGAACTGAGCATTTGCTTCGCCTGTTCGCGAGCTTAAACCTTAGTCTGCACGACCGTTCCACCGCGTCAGTGGACTTTGTCGCAAAATTATTTTCCCTATTTACATGATGAGTCGTGGAGACTCCCGGTGACACGATGACTGAACCTCCCCAGTTAATTGGCTTGGACAATCTGATGTTGGCCTTTCTGCCGGTAAGCATCGTGGTGTGGATTCTGTATAGATGGACCCGGGAAGGGCCGGTTTCTGTGTATGGGTTGACTCGCATGCTGGGACAGCTCCTGGTCATCGGTTACTTCCTGACATTCATTCTGGAATCCGACCAACTACTCGTTGTCTTCGCCGTGTTAATGGTGATGGTCACGGTCTCTAGCTGGATCGCCTTGCGCACGATCAAGCTGCGGCGCCGGGAGCTGTTGTTTTATTCCTTCATGGCGATACTGCTGGGAGGAGGGCTGTCGCTCGCCGTGAGTACCCAGCTGGTGCTAAATCTGCAACCCTTCTATTCGGCCCGCTATCTGATTCCCCTGGCGGGCATGGTGTTTGCCAGCGCAATGAACAGCGTGAGCATTAGCGCGGAACGTTTCCATAGCGAACTGGATCGCGGTAGCGACACCAGTTCAGCCAGAGAGCTTGCCCTGAAAGCCGCTCTCATTCCGATCACCAATTCCCTGTTTGCCGTGGGTCTGGTTTCCCTGCCCGGCATGATGACCGGGCAAATATTGTCTGGTGTAGATCCGCTGATTGCCGTGCGCTATCAGATCATGGTCATGTGCATGTTATTTTCTTCCGCAGGATTATCTGCAGCCTGTTTCCTGTATTTTCTCATACGCAGATCGGCTAGACCCGATCAGTGCTAAATACGCTAAAGTCATTGATCTTGGCGGTCAGGCTTGATACCTATAGAGTGTTGTACTCGGCAGTATCGACCACACGATTGTAAAATGGGCCCTGCAGTCCAGCCCTTGCTTGCAATCGGGTTCCACAATAAAAAATGGAAGCGTCCTGATGTTCCGTCCCGTACTTGCTTCTTGCGCCATTATCCTGGCTACGGCAGTCGCCGCTCAGGGAGCGGAATTCTCGCCTCGACTCACCGAGTATGGTCATCCGGATTTTCAAGGCATCTGGACTAATGAAACCCAGACTCCCTTTCTGAGGCCCGAGGAGTTAGAGACCAAACAGTCCTATTCTTTAGCAGAAGCGAATGAGTTTGAGCGAGGAAAAACCCAGATGCTCGAGGAGCGGGCGGCGCCACTGGGTCCGGCCCGTACTGCCCCTGAATTAACCGGTTCTATACAGAACCAGTCTGAGGATATTTTCAAACGACCGTTTTTCAATATCCTCGTTATCGATGGCGAGTATCGCACCTCGATACTGGTTGATCCGCCCAATGGGCGTCTGCCGTTTAAGGAAAATTGCCGCGCGATGGATATCTATGGCCAGTGGCGTGCCGCTGGCCATGGTAGCTTCGATGGACCGGAAATCAGAGAACCTGGCGAGCGTTGTCTCAGCGATTGGGGGCAATTGCCGCCGATGCGGGTGGTGCCGGTAAGTTCAAATTTTAAGTTCGTTCAGAACCAGGATTACGTGGTTTTATATATTGAAGCCGGCGCCGAAGTGAGAATTATCAAGTTGAGCGATACCCATTCCACGGCATTGCATAAAAAATGGAGAGGCGATTCCATAGGCTACTGGGATGACAACACACTGGTCGTCCACACCAACAACTTTCACCGGCAGCAGTCGGTGATCCGGGTTCCCTCATCCGAGTTGTTCGAAGTAGACGAGCGCTTCACTCTGATTTCGGACGATGAAATCTTCTACCGCTACACCGTGACGGACCCTAATATCTACACGCAGTCATTCACTGGTGAACTCATGCTAAGTCGAATGCCAAGCGGAGATAAGTTGTACGACTACGCTTGCCATGAAGGCAACTATTCCCTGCCAGGAATTCTTGCAGGCGCGAGGAGACAGGAGCGGGACGGCCTAATTCGGTAGGAGTTTAGTCTCAGTTGGGAAAGGTGGGTTTGAAGTCGATAACCGCTAACTGTGCATCGGACACACCCTGAGATTCTAAGAACTGTTGCCATCGTGGGTCGCTGTGAAGCCCTTGGAGTAGCGAGTGCGTGTACCCTCCAAAATTTGGATTATGTTCAATTTTCTGGTGTTGCTCTAGCCATCGGAAGGCTTCATCCTTATCTCCCGCGTGAGCATGAATAGTGGCCATTCCAAGTGGCCAGACTTGCGAGTAGTTAGCTTCGAATTCCACTAATCCAGCATTATACTCATCAAACTCGCCCATCGCGTACAAGCTCAATAAGACCCCTCTTGCCCCTAATTGCGGGCGAAGCGCTTGCTTGTAAAGTGACAAGGCTTCCCCAGCATCGCCTTTAAGTAAGCGCACCTGTGCCAGAGCAGAGTAGCCGGCGACGCGACCCTGACGCAATAGCTGGCGAAAGATGGTTTCCGCCTCGTCAAGTAAACCGGCCCCCACATAAGCATCGCCTAGATTTTTCAGACAGGTCATACAGATGGGATCATGCTCTAGCAGATACTCACCCAGTCGTATCGCATCCTCTGGACGGCGCAGATTAATTACTACCCCTACCGCGCCACGCAACACATCCACATCTGTTGGAAAATGCACCAGTGATTGCTCCACATACCGCGCAGCGACTGCCATGTCGTTGTTGTATTTCATCTCTATCCAGCCTAGAAGCGAAGCCGCATAGTTTGGCCCTATTTCGGCTACCTGCATTGAGACCTCACGCGCAAGCTGCCATTGGTTGGAATTCATATAGGCGCGTGTCAGCTCTTTTAAGGCCGGAAAATAGCTTGGGTCTCGCTCAACCGCCTGTTGAAGAAGCGGCAGCGCGGTTTGCAATGCTTGTGGTGTGAACTGGAAGATCAGGTGTCGCGCTTGAAGATACATACGATGTGTTTCTGGATCTGTGGTGAAAACTAAAACGGGATTGTCGAGCAGACGCACTCTTAACTGTGCAACCACAGCCGCCGCTATCTGGTCTTGCACAGCAAACACATCATCCAATGTGACTGTGTACGTATCCGACCACAGGTGCGTATCGGTGAGTGCGTCTATAAGCTGCGCGGTAATTCGAACTTCATCACCCCCTTTGCGCACTGAACCTTCGAGGATGTGAGTAACTCCCAGTTCTGCAACATAGGTTGCGACACCCGAATTTTTACCCTTGTATGAAAATGCGGAGGTGCGCGAGATAACTTTCAAATTGGTGGTTTTAGTGAGCACGTTCAGTATTTCTTCTGAAATACTGTCGGAAAAATATTCCTGCTGCAGGTCTCCACTCATATTCACAAAGGGCAACACAACAATCGATTTTTCTTCAGATTGCGGTTCCAGGACGGGCGCGTTGTAGGGCATGTATACCGCAACAAGCGCGATGACGAACACCACCGCCGCAGCGGCAATCGCCAATGATCGGTTTCTAGTGTTGCGCTCTGCACTAAAATCGTTTGCGTCGGCCGCGATCTCTTTCACCGGCTCTTCTGCCAGGCTTGGTGTCTCTAGTGAAACTGTTTGCGGCCTTGGATCGAGTTCCGATTTGGCAGTGGTCTCAAGCTGGTCCTCAATAAACGTCTCAGGCACAGCTTCAGCTATGATCTCTGGCACGGCCTCGACAACGTCTCTAGTTGCCGTCGATGTGGCCAGTACTCCACACAGAATTTCATGAAAGGTTTCAGACGTATGTTCGCTTCGATCGATTGTCTGGACGCGGCTCAAGCCGAGCCGCAAATCTACCGTTAGGGGTGTTGCGTCAAGCCGTACAGGAACGATGTGCACGTTCTTGTCCAGCGCATAGTTGATCTCGCGATTACAGTGCTCCGAAGCAAGGGAGGGTTTTGAGATGTACAGCAGCACATGCTCTGCTCCTTCCAGGGATTCTCCGACTTCGGCGCGCCAATTTGTTCCTGGAGAAATACCTTCGTCGTACCACACGTTGATACCGCTCTCATGCAACAACGCAATATCTGTATACACAATTTCTGCATCCTCATGCGCATAACACACAAAGATATAGGCATCGCTACCCCGGTACGCTGGAAAGGGTTTAGTCAATTCGCCCTCCTTGGATAAGCAGAATAAAACACATCTTTACCCTAAGCGAAAAGGGGCGCGAATATGCATGCTTTGCATTCAAAATATTGTTCAGTGCACAGGTAGAATAAATCCTATCTCCGTTCAAGTCCACGCCTTCCTTACTAGGAAAGAACATCCTGCCTGCACCGGAAAGCTCTCTAAAACTCCACGGTATTGATCAATCTAACGGTCCATTCGCCCTCGGAATAGTCGTTTTCTAAATGATTTGAATTTCAGGCCACAGCCTGCCCCACCACCATCTGCTGCGCAGGGCTGCACGAATGACGCAAGCACGGCGTCGATCCCCTTTATCTTTTATCTCGACACTGACCCCGAATATTCGAGACAATCAGGCCAACAATAAACGAAACGGGGTATCAGGAAATGGACGATTCATTGCCATCGGAGGCTCAAGTCGTGGTTATTGGTGGCGGCATTGTTGGCGCGTCCGTCGCCTACCATCTCACAGAGATGGGCTGGGATGATATCGTTCTGCTTGAGCGTAAGAAGTTAACGTCCGGCACCACCTGGCATGCGGCAGGACTCGTCGGTCAATTGCGCAACTCCCTGAACATGACGAAGTTGGCGCGGTACACTGCAGATCTCTATCGAAATCTCGAGCAGGAAACAGGTCAAGCCACCGGGTTTCGTCAGAACGGTTCGATATCCATCGCCACCCACATCGAACGATTCGAGGAGCTGAAAAGAAACGCCTCGATGGCCAAGGTCTTCGATCTCACCGTGGATGTGATCGACGTCCCGGAGATAAAAACCCGTTATCCCTTGATCAACACCGAGGGTATCCTCGGTGGAATATGGACTCCCTCCGACGGCCAGGTGAACCCCATAGATGTGACCCAGTCCCTCATCAAGGGAGCTCGATTGAAAGGCGCCCAGATTTTTGAAGATACCCTGGTGACACGCATCTGTCACGATGGCAATCAGGTGACGGGTGTTGAGTCGGAACGAGGCCCGATCAAGGCGAGACAGGTGGTCATCTGTGGTGGCATGTGGTCGCGGCAGCTCGCGGCGGAAGCCGGGGTTAACATCCCGTTACATGCCTGTGAACATTTCTATATCGTCACCGAAGCAATCCCAGATTTACCTAACACACTTCCTGTGCTGCGTGACTACGACGCCTGTGCCTATTACAAGGAAGATGCAGGAAAAATTCTCCTGGGCGTGTTCGAACCGGTGGCGAAACCCTGGGGTATGGATGGCATTAAAGAGGATTTTTGTTTCGACCAGTTGCCGGAGGATATCGATCATATCCAACCCATCCTCGAAGCGGCCATGAGCCGCGTACCTGTGTTGGCCCAGACCGGCATAAAGATGTTTTTTAACGGACCGGAGAGCTTTACCCCGGATGACCGCTATCATCTCGGTGAAACGGCTGAACTAGGGAATTTGTTCATCGCCGCCGGGTTCAATTCCATAGGCATACAATCGGCGGGTGGAGTAGGCAAGGTGTTGGCCCAGTGGATGAAAGATGGCTTGCCACCGCAAGACCTCTGGGATGTCGATATACGCAGAAACCAAAAATTTCAGGGTAACCGCCAATACCTGCATGACCGGGTTACTGAGGGCCTGGGTCTGCTCTATGCCATGCACTGGCCCTATCGGCAATTTGCTACTGCCCGGGGCGTGAGGAAATCTGTTTTGCACGATAGATTGGCTAAGAAAAACGCCTGCTTTGGCGAGATCGCGGGGTGGGAAAGGCCTAACTTTTATGCTGCCGATAAGGCCTCGGCAACATATCAATATTCCTGGTTCCGGCAGAATTGGTTTAATTATTCCGCCGAAGAACATCACGCCGTGCGAAATAATCTGGGTCTGTTCGATCAATCCTCGTTTGCCAAATTTCTAATTCAGGGCTCCGATGCGGAACAGGTTCTGAATCATATCTGCGCTAACAATGTGGCAGTCCCGCCCGGGAAAATTGTTTATACCCAATGGCTAAATACCCGCGGTGGTATCGAAGCCGATCTGACAGTAACCCGACTGGAAATGAATGAGTATCTGGTAGTGACTGCAGGCGCTACCCAGGTCCGGGATTTTCAATGGCTGACTCATCATATACCGTCCGACGCGCGGGTCGTAGCAACCGATGTCACTTCCAGCATGACGGTGATTGGCATTATGGGTCCGCAATCACGGGCTTTTCTGCAATCGCTGGCACCCAATGACATGAGCAACGAAGATTTTCCTTTTGGGACGTCGAGGGAGATAGAGATCGCCTACAGTTTTGTACGCGCCTCACGGATCACCTATGTGGGAGAGCTGGGATGGGAGCTGTACATTCCCACCGAGCAGGCGCTTGGTGTTTATGACAGCCTGGTGAAAGCGGGTGAGGCCTTTGGTCTGCGGCATATCGGCATGCACGCAATGAATTCCCTGCGTATTGAAAAAGCTTATCGGCATTGGGGGCACGATATAACGGACGAAGATACGCCTCTCGAAGCGGGATTGGGTTTTGCGGTTGATATGAAGAAAGCGTGTGGTTTTATTGGCAAAGAAGCTCTAGAAAAACAACAGAAGCTCGGGATTAAAAAACGCCTGGTTCAATTTGCGCTGACAGATCCTGACCCGCTGCTCTATCACAACGAACCAATTTGGCGAGACGCTGAAATAGTCGGCCATATTACTTCCGGCATGTTCGGCCACACAGTCGGTTGTGCAGTAGGCTTGGGTTACGTCAATCATGCAGACGGTGCGACCCTGGAATACATCCAATCGGGGAACTTCGAAATTGAAGTCGCAGGGAAAAGGTTCGCTGCCTCGGCCACCACGCGCCCTTTGTACGACCCGACCAATGAAAGGATTCGAAATTAGTCGCCAGTCCAACTGCGGTCGGGACATCTTCCATAAGTCCTGACTAGTATCAGTGTTAAGCCTATTTTTTCAGGCTAGCAATCAAAGCTGTTGTGCAATCAGTGAGTATGCAGTAGCTTCCTTTAGAATAGGTTCCTAGCCACCGGGCGTGCTTGACATGGGCTCTGGACTAGTAGAGTTTATCCACATTCAATCGTTGGGTCGGGCCGAGAAAAAGCCGGCCCTCTGCGGTGTTCCCGCGGTAGAAAACCGGAGGTGCTATGTCCAGGTACAGTGATCGTGATCTCGGAATGCACCGAAGTATCACCCGGCGCAACTTTATCAGTGGTACCGGGACAGTGGTCGCCGGGTCGCTGGTCGCACCCCGATGGGCCTTGGCTCAACAGGAAACGCGCACCGCACAGGGGTACTATCCACCGTCTCTGACTGGAATGCGCGGCAGTCATCCCGGTTCCTTCGAAGCCGCCCATGCGCTTCGCGATGGGAGCGGCTGGAGCGATGCCGCCGATAGCGGCGAATACTACGACATGGTGGTGGTGGGAGGCGGGCTGAGCGGACTGTCGGCCGCCTATTTCTTCCTGACAGCCGCCGGTCCAGATGCCCGGGTCCTGGTGCTGGAAAACCACGACGACTTTGGCGGCCACGCCAAACGCAATGAGATGAGCTATCGAGGTCGTACCCTGATGCTGAACGGCGGCACCTCGTATATCGAGTCAGTGCGTCAATACAGCACCGTCTCCAGAAACTTGCTCGCGGCGATCGGCATCGACGTGGAAAGCGCGATTGGCACCAGCGAGAAAGGGATGGGATTCTACCGATCCCTGGGCCTGGGTCGCAGTACGTTCTTTGCCGAAGAGGTGTTTGGCGGCGAGGATAGTCTGGTTATGGGGCGTGGAGGGGGAGCTGGCAGCAGCGGATGGGCCGATTGGCTGGCACAGACGCCGCTGTCGGCAGACGCGCAACGGGACATCGCGAGGCTCTACGATGACACGGCCAACCCGGACTATATGCCCGGACTGCCGGATGTGGACAAGAAGGAACGCCTGGCCAAGATCAGTTACCTGGATTTCCTGCTGAATCTGGCCAGGGTGCACCCCGACGTGGTCCCGTTCTTCAACGACCGCCCTAAGGGCAGCTTCTGTGTGGGAATCGATGGTCATCCGGCGCTCTATGCCTGGGCCCAGGGCTATCCAGGCTTCCAGGGCATGAACCTCGAACCCAACCCGCTGGTGAGCCCGCTTACCCACATCGGCGGTGGACAGCATGGTCTCGAGAGCGAGTGGAATGAAGGACCGGACATCTACTTCCCAGACGGCAACGCGACGATCGCGCGGCTACTGGTTCGGGCCATGATTCCCGACGCGCTTCCGGGGAGTTCGCTGGAGGACTCGATGATGTCGCGTCTAGCCTACGATAGACTAGACCGCTCGGGTTCCAAGGCGCGGATTCGTCTCAACAGCACGGTGGTAGCTGCACGGCATTTGGGCGATCCCGACGCCGCCAGCGAAGTCGAAATCACCTATGTACGCAACGGCAAGGCCGAGAAGGTACGGGCGGGTCACTGTGTGATGGCCTGTTATAACGGCGTCGTCCCACACCTCGTTCCCGAGATGTCCGACACCCAGAAGACCGCGCTCATGTACGGTGTGAAGATGCCCCTCGTCTACTCAAACATCCTTATCCGCCAGTGGACGGCCTTCACCAAGCTGGGCATCTCAGGGATCACTGCGCCGGGCATGTATCACACCGGCGCCACCCTGGGTCGGTCCGTACAGTTTGGTGACTATCAACCCTCCACCTCACCCGATCAACCGATGATTCTGCGTATGGCCCGGGAACCTTGCGCGCCTGGACACCCGAAGCGGGAACAGCATCGTCTCGGCCGCGAGGATCTGCTAGCCACCAGCTTCGAGACCTTCGAACGCAAGATTCGCGACCAACTCGGTCGCATGCTGGAGGGCGGCGGCTTCGACCCGGCGCGGGACATCGAAGCGATCACGGTGAATCGCTGGCCACACGGTTATGCCTATAGCTATAACACATTGGAGGATCCGATCGAGTGGGCGATGTACGACTCCGACGATCGGCCCTGCGTGATCGGCAGACAACGCTTCGGCCGGATTTCCATCGCCAACTCCGATGCTGCTGCTTCGACTCATTCAGACTCAGCCATCGACGAGGCGCACCGGGCCGTCCGCGAGCAGCTCGCCGTTCAAAGTCGTGGGCGGCGAAGAAGCGCCGGTGCGGATTAGTTGCTGCCTTGGCGGTGTCAGGCATAGGCGATACCCCGAAACCAAGTTATGCCCCTATTTTCAGGTAGCCTAGCAAGATTGAAGATCTTTCATCAGCTAAACCGTGGAATGCAACTAATGAATCTCGAAGCCCAGGCGTCTGCTTACAGAAGACTACACCAAACTCAAAAGTTGTTGATGTTACTGCTCTCAGTGCTGTTAACGGCTGCTTGCTCCCCCAAAGATGAAAGACCAGGCTTATGGCTAGGGGGAGAAGAAGCAACAGCGATGGTGAATGATTGGCGGTTTACCGATGACATTCAGGAAATAGCCATTGAAACTCGAACCTGGTATTTGTTAGCCCATTCCACAACCATTTGGTGTGTGGAGTTTGAAGGCAATCTCTACGTTGGTTCTTACGGCACCGAAAAGAAATTTTGGGAAAAAAACATCGAACGCAATCCCCAAGCCAAAATAAATATCGATGGTGAGATTTACAAGGCAACTATGTCATTGTTAGACGACGAAGCACTGAGCCGAGAAGTCAATGTTGCCTACAACCGTAAATACGATATGGAGGAGGTCTTTGGGGACGAGATTCCCCTATGGTGGTTCTATCGAATCGAGCAGCAGTTGTAAGAAATATCCTTTCTCTATTACTGTCTTGAACGAATAGAAACTAAGATTTGGTACCAGTGGGCGGACTTGAACACCCATATTAATCAACGGTTTAAGTTAGATATGAGGATTTACCCCTCAACCTACCCCTCATAGATTTAATTCTACTCCCCCCCTTTGAAGTTATTTGAGGGTGGTCTTGCATATAACCCCTGGGGGAGCCTTCCCCCTGCCTTAATAATTACAGTTGCCAACCCCATACTTAAGAGCTAATTTGGAAAAAATTCTAATTCTGGGGAGGAATTATGGCTGAGTTGATAGTGGTTGCCTTGTTGATCCTTCTCTTGTGGGCCTTATTCCGGGGTTTCATCCCGGCAACAGGGGTTCGAAACCCCTAGGGGACGCCATTTTATTCCTCTGTACCTGCTTTGATGTCACGCTTGATAGCTTTAGCTGTTTCTCTAGCATCTTTGAGGGGTAAATCTTTCATACCGCCCAAGCCTATATCTCGATGTTTGTCACCAACTAGGGCTGACGGGATACAGTTTGATGAGCCCAGGGCAACCGTAGTGGCGATTAAAGGCATCCTGCATACATGGACACAGTCGGATCTAATCTAGGGTAAGTACCTTTGAGACCCCACGATCTCGGGGATCGGATGCAGGAATAATGCCTTCCTCTCCAATCCATATCACCTGGATATCGCCAAACTCCCAGCTGTGAGGTTCAACCCGATATCCTCTTTGTTCCAATTCACTGATGGTTTTCGAGGGGAGTGGCAGAGAAGGGCTCTGGGTAATTAAATCAGGTGGCGACAACTGGTGATGGAATCGAGTAGCCCCAACTGCTTGCAATGGAGACATATCAAAATCCAGGATATTGATGATCGCCTGGAAAACTGACGTAAATATTGTCGAGCCCCCCGGTGTACCGATGACCATTGAGACTTTGTCATTCTTCAGCAGGATGGTGGGTGACATCGATGAGAGCATGCGTTTACCCGGCTGGATTTCATTGGCGGTATTGCCCACCACACCATAAACGTTAGGGACACCTGGTTTTGCGCTGAAGTCATCCATTTCATTATTCAACAGGAAGCCCGCGCCCTCAACAATAACCCCGGTACCATAGGACCAGTTTATCGTGTAAGTATTGGAAACCGCATTCCCCTCAGCATCAATGATAGAAAAATGTGTTGTATTAGGAGACTCGAGGCCGGGAACTACATGATCCAATTGCGAAATGCCCTTCGGGTTCACTTCTGCGGCGCGTCTTTTTATGTAGGCATCGCTGATAAGGCCTGTCATATCGATATCTATAAACCCGGGGTCTCCAAGATATTCAGCGCGATCAGCAAAAACCCGTTTTTCCATTTCCGCGACCAGGTGAACGTATTGTGAAGAATTATGGGTCAGGCCAGAAAACTCAGCTGTGAGGTAATCCTTCATCTTCAATAGCTGAATAACCCCAAAACCGCCAGAACTTGGTGGAGGTGCTGACAAGATATCGTACTCACGCCATTTGGCTTGTAGCGGTTCGCGCCAGATGGCTTTGTAATCCTGAAGATCTTTAGCGCTGATGATGCCGCCACTGGTCTGCATTTGTGCCACCAGTAATCTGGCGGTTTCCCCCAGATAAAAATCTCTTGCCCCTTCTGTAGCAATCCGTTTCAGTGTCGCTGCGAGCTCTGGTTGTCGGAATAATTTCCCGGCTGTGACTTTTCCAAAATACTGTTTGAAATTCGTACTTGTGCCAAACCAGTCGAAGTGAGTTTGAATGTCTTCAGCCAGGGTTTTTCCCGGAATAAATCCAGCCTCTGCCAGTTCTATGGCGGGAGCAACGACGTCCTTCCAGGGTAATTTTCCGAAGCGCTGGTGTGCAGCCCAAAAACCAGCAACAGTGCCTGGCACACCGGCAGCTTTAGCGCCTATGAGCGTTGCGTTCTCGATAACATTGCCAGCTTCGTCGAGATACATATCTCGGTCCGCCGCCAGGGGTGCCACCTCCCGGAAGTCCAGAAAGAAGGGTTTGCCATCTATGTAAATCAACATGAATCCACCGCCACCGATATTACCAGCATCGATGTAGGTGACAGCCAGGGCAAAACCCGTAGCAACACCAGCATCAACGACGTTACCCCCTGCATTGAGTATGTCCAGTGCGACTTGAGCGGCATATTTATCGGGGATGGCAAATGCAGCCTGTCCTTCGACTGATTTCTCTGCAGCCACGCTGTGAGTAATTGCACTTGCTGAAAGTAGAATTAACAGAAACAATTTTGAGGTACTTTGAATCATGGGTAACACGCTAACAAAATGAAAAGAGGAACCACCGAGGCAGCAGGAAGATTTAGTATACCAGCACGGCGATATGCAATTGAATTCTACATTACCGAACATGCAAGCACTATCAGGAAGTGCGTATAAGAAGAACAAACATCCTTTACTTGACCACTTTACCCTTGTATCCCGTCAGCCCTAGTTGGACATAATCCCCTAATTGCCTAAGAGACAGTA
>CAJXIY010000023.1 GCA_913054495.1 uncultured Gammaproteobacteria bacterium
TTTCTTTGGCACTGTCACGCAGCGCTTTACATTGCATAGTTCAGCCGCCGGTAAAGGCTTTGGGAAAGAAGGCAATGACCACAGGTTTTTCGCCCAAAAACTGGGACATGCTGTAGGTCATACCGTCAGATGCCTGCAGTGAAAAATTGGGCGCTTTATCGCCTACTTCCAGTGCGGCAGCAATTTGACCAGTCAGGGTAACCACAGCAAATAAAGCTGACAGCAACACCCGGCTTGATCGGTTAGCAAATTGAGACATAATCTCCTCCGGTTGAAATAAGTGGGTGTCGAAGCCATAGCTGGGACACCTCAATCTGGTTAACGCAGCGGGGGCTTCATCGACCAGGGCTTTTTGTACCCCGTGTGGTCCTATTTTTCCAGTAAAAACGGTCAAAAATAGGTATTTTTGCCGTAGATTGAGTGTAAATGAAGAATTAGGCGGTCAAGGTCGGGTTCCGACCGAGGGAGATGCGGGCAGTCGCACCGGGGCAAGGCGGTTTTTCTGGCAGGCGGAATCCGGATTATGGGATCGTAGCAGGTCTTATAATAGTAGCCGACGTCCGGCCCGCAGTAATTGCTCCGACTGGCTCTGAAGTTGAACAATCTGATTTTCCAACTCACGCAATTGTGCCGCACTCAATTCGGTGGTCGTTGTCCGGATTGTCTCCAATCGCTCTATCGATTGGACAATGTTTCTGGTATGCCTGTTCATTGCATTTCGTTTCGCATCACGCTGTGATTGTCGATAGCGAGGGTTCTCTACCTGTACGTTGTAACACTGCCTGACGATTGCGCCACTGGTCGTTCTCACATTCTGACACCGGGTCTGCGTAACAAATCGGCTGGCCAGGCCTTCGAATGCCGAAACCGGCGTGCTGGCGACGGAGCGCGCGAGGGCCAGGTCGGCCTGGACCTTGTCAGAGACCAGGTGCACCAAAGTAGTAACACCGATATCCGGTTGACCTTCGATACTGACGATGATGCGCTCATAGAATTCACTGAGATCGGTGGCACCATTTGCCAGCGCACGAAAATTCTGCTGCAGCAGATTGTCACGGATCAATTCCAGTTTCCAGCCGCCATAAATCTCTGCATAGGCCAGATAGTGAGAGTCGGTGAGCGGGTACAGACGGCTATTAATATGCAGCGAGAGTTCGTACAGGTCGTCGACTTCCTGCCAGGCTTCCAGCTTGCGATTGAGGTCGATGAGATTGATTAAGACCGGCAGCTGCGTTTCGCTATCTAGCCCGGAACTGATTCGCGCCACCTGCAGGGCGTCGGTGAAAAGTTTCACCGCATTTTCGTAGTCTTCAATTTCATTGTAGAAGCCGGCGAGGTCGGAGTAGGCCTCCAACAAGGCAGGGTCGTATATGCCCAGCTCACTGCGCATGTTCTCAAGGGCTTGCTGTCGTAGTAACAACTCCCGGCTGATCTCCAGCGATCGGGCCCGGTCTCGTGCCTGTTTCTCCTCGTCCGCCTGCGCCTGTGCCCGTTGTTCCGCCTCCGCCACTGCCTTTACTTTGATTAGGAGATCGATACCGACAGCCGCTTCATTCTCGGCGACATCCGGCTGCTGGGCCCACAGCGAAGTCGCCATTCCGAGTAGAATTACGAAGGACAAGCAGAGTCGAATCAGCAGCGCCACCATCAGGGACGATTCGCAGGTTCTCATTTTGTGAACAGGTCTTGCAGACATGATTTTTGTCATCTCTCTATTAGCCATTTCACCTGCTGCGTAATTCCGAATGCTTGGGTGTATTTTCCTCTGTTCAAGCTTATACCGTTATTCACCTGAATCAAGACTTAACCGGGCGCGTGAAAATCCACGTGCCGATTCATGCGCCAGCCGTCATTTGCCGTCCCTGGGGTGCACTTGCAGTGTCACAAACCCTGATCGCTATCAGCGCGGCGACAGTTTCAGCAGGCTATAGCCAATACCTGTTCAGGCTGGCTCATGCGACGCTGTACCGCATGACAAAAGCTAATAGCTGCGTTACTCTCAGCCTCAGTTCCAGGGAACCGATGTGTCGGCAATAAAGCTGAGTACAGCGGCAAATCCTGCCCTGTTAATGTGAGGTACCTGCAATGGCAAAACAATAATGATGACAAATATGAGTCAGCAACCCCAATCCCTGCCGCGTCGGGCGCGCGTGATAGTGAGCATCGGCCTTGCCGGCCTGTTGCTTGCGTCCGCTGCAACCTACGGCCAGGACACCATCGAATGGACAACGCTCGGTAATGACTTTGCCCATACCCGTTACTCACCCGCCGATCAGATAAGCGCCGACAACTTCGATCAGTTGGAAGTGGCCTGGACCTGGGATGGTTCCAGCTTTCAGGCACAGAGTGGTCGCTCCACGCCAAGCTATATCAACGGTCGCATGTATACCGTGGCCGGAGCCCGCAGGCACGTGATCGCCATAGACCCGAGGACCGGTGAAACCATCTGGTCGTACCGGGAACCGAACACGGAGCGTTGGCAGTATTCCATGCGCGCCGATTACGGTAAGGGCGTAGGCTACGGCGTGGTCGACGGCAAGGACGTGATTTACATCATCTCCCCTGGTTTCTTCCTCACCGCGCTGGATGGCGAAACCGGCGCACCCCTGGAAGGCTTTGGCAAGCCGGTTCCCATCGACGGCTTTCCCGATACCGGGGTGGTAGATATGTTGGCTGACCTGGGTCATCCCTATGATCCTTACAAGGGCCTGCCTCTGGAACGTGGCTATATTACCTCTTCCTCACCACCGATCGTCGTCAATGGCGTGGTGGTGGTGGGTAATTCCGCCGAGCAAGGCTATAACCAGTCGCGCATCGAGAATGTGCCCGGCGACATGTTGGGTTACGATGCCAGGACCGGTGAGTTCCTGTGGAAATTCAACGTCATCCCCCAGCCCGGCGAATACGGGCACGAAACCTGGGAGAATGATGCCTGGCAATATACCGGCGATATCTCTTCCTGGGCACCGCTCTCTGCGGATCTGGAACTGGGCCTGGTCTACATTCCCACCAACGGCGTCACCATCGACTACTATGGTGGCCACCATCCCGGTGACAACCTCTACGGTACCTCCCTGATCGCCCTCGATGTCCGCACTGGCGAACGGGCCTGGCATTATCAGCTGGTGCACCATGACATCTGGAATTTCGACACGCCGACCGCGCCAATACTGCTGGATGTGATGACAGATCAGGGACCGACCGCTATCGTCGTGCAACCAACCAAGCAGGGCCTGGTCTACACGTTTAATCGGGAAACTGGCGAACCGATCTGGCCTATAGAAGAACTGCCAGTGCCGGCTTCCATCGTTCCCGGCGAAAAATTGTCGGAGACGCAGCCGTTTCCAACCAAGCCTGCGCCTTTCGATATGCAGGGCTTGAGCGAAGATACCCTGGTGGATTTCACGCCGGAGATTCGGGCACAGGCAATCGCCGCGGTGGCCGAATTCCAAATGGGACCGGTGTTTAATCCACCTCTGCACCGAGACAATCCCCTGGGTAAGATTTCGGCGATGATATGTCCTTCCGGCTCGGTCAACATCACCCATCCGTCGGTAGCCGATCCGGTTACCGGTATCCTCTATGTGACCTCCCGTTCCGGCTGTAGCTCCAGATCATTGGTCACCGGTGCCGAAGCAGATACCTACTATGAGGCACCAACCGGTGTGACCCTGTCCCAATATGCAGCGGGCAGAGGTGGTCCCACGCCCAGGCATCCCCTGGGTATTCCATTATGGAAGCCGCCCTATAGCCGCATTACCGCGATAGACATGAACACCGGTGAGCATCTGTGGATGATTCCAACTGGTGAGACACCGGCGCGAATCGCAAACTTGCCGGAGTTGCAGGGAGTTGACATCGGCAACACCGGTACCGGCAACGCAGTGCCGATGGTGGCCACCGCCACCTTGTTGATCTACTCAGACGTCACCAGCGATGGCACCCCGCAGCTATTTGCGATCGACAAGGCAACCGGCGCCGAAGTCGGGCGGGTTGAGGTGCCAGCCGCCAGTCGTTATGGCATGAGCACCTGGATACACGAGGGTCATCAGTATGTGATCCTGCAGACCGGCAGCAGCCTGACGGCGATGGCGCTACCGGGCGCAGATTCAGGTACTGGGGCTGTGGCCCACTAACGAGGATTTACCGGGCCTGGGACTCAGGCTCGTTGAAACGAATTCACAACAGCAATAAAACTGAAATTTTCGAGGAAAAATCCATGAATAAATCAAAACTGCTAGCCTCCGCTGCCTTGCTCGCGACCGTCGCGACGCTGGCCACCATCAACTCGCAAGAGAACGAAATGAGCTTCTTCATTACCAGTGCCGGTTCCGGTGACGGCGCCAATCTGGGAGGGCTGACAGGCGCAGATGCACATTGTCAAACCCTGGCCGAGGCGGCGGGCTCCAGCGGCAAGACCTGGCACGCCTACCTGAGCGCTCATGCCAGCGGCAATCAGCGAGCCGTCAATGCGCGCGAAAGGATTGGTTTTGGCCCCTGGTACAACGCCAAGGGGGTCGAAGTAGCATCGACCCTGAACAATCTGCATAGCCCGGTCATGCAACTGGGCAAGGAAAATTCTCTCACCGAAAACGGCGACATGGTAAACGGGCGTGGTGACTCACCCAATCAGCATGACATACTCACCGGGTCCACACTGGATGGCCGTACCATCGATGATGGCAGCAGCCATACCTGTAATAACTGGACCAGCAACAGCGACGGTACCGCACAGGTAGGTCACTTCGACCGGACCGGTGGTGGCGCCAACCCCAACTCCTGGAATAGCGCACACGGCTCTCGCAGTTGCAGCCAGGAAGACCTGATTGCGACCGGAGGCAACGGCTATTTCTACTGCTTCGCCATCGATTAATCGATACGCCTTTGAAACTCTATGGCATGGCGCAGTCCCGTTCCTTCCGGGCGCTATGGGCTCTGGAAGAAAGCGGACTGGATTATGAGTATGTGGCGATAAAGCTCTTCGGCGATCCGGCGGACTCTGATAGTGCCCAGAATGTAGAATACCTGGCCCTGAATCTGCAAGGGAAAGTGCCAACACTGGTGCATCAAGACCTGGTACTGACCGAGAGTGTCGCCATACTCAATTATATCGGCAGACAGGCGCCGGACTCCGAACTGCTGCCACGGATAGATACCGCTAGCTATGCCCACCACGATGAATTGGTTTGCTTTATCCTGGCCGAACTGGAGCAACCGCTGTGGAGCAGTGGCAAACACCGCTTCGCCCTGCCCCCTGAACAGCGCATCCCGCAAATGCTGGAGACTGCGAAATTTGAATTCGCGAAAGCTGTGAGCACCCTGGACAAATTGTTAGGAGACGATTTTTCCACCATCGATGACTTTTCGATTGGAAAAAATTTCTCGATAACAGACCTGTTACTCGCTCATACCTTTAACTGGGCCATACGCTTCGAATTCGATGTGCCTGAAAAATACGTGGAACTGCGCGACAGACATTATCAGAGACCTGCTGCGGTACGGGCCATGGCGGTTATCGAATAGTGACCGGGGTAAGGTTTCCCCGGTGGACACTGTTACTGCTACCGGTTTTCGGATTTTCTTCTGCGGCGTTGTCTCAGCCCCCAGATGCGGACCGTCTCGGGCCTGACCAACTGCAGTATTACCTGATGCAGGCCTTTCATGCAGATTCGGCGGAGAACCGACGCCCCCTCAATCATATCGGTATTCAAGTGCAGCCCAGCGCCAGTGGCTATCTGGTCACGGCGGTGCTGGAGGGCTACCCCGCTCATCTCGCCGGCATCAATCGTGGCGACATAATCCAGTCTGTCAACGCTATGCCTTACCACCCGGTTTACTCCTTCAATGCGGCGACGAGCGGGCCCGGTGATTTCCCTCCATCCAACACGAGCTACGAAATTACTTGGCGCAGAAATGACGGCACCTCATCTGCAAGCCTGATGCCGGTGTATGAAAATCTTTATGACAGCTATCGTTCTGCCACACTCAACAGCATTCAGGTATTTCCGTCGGGCAATAAATTAGTTGGCTATGTCCGCCTGTGGGGATTCTCCAGATCCAGCAACGACCTCGTGTCATTCAGGCAAATATTGGCGGAATTTGATGATTGTGACGGGCTCATCATCGACCTGCGTAACGCCTACGGCTTTCTGGGGCACCAACATCTCGACCTGATATTTCCCTCGCGACGGCGCCTGTTTCAACTTGGGGGCGTCATCAACGAACACGTCGATTTGTCCCATACCGAATCGGCTCCCAGCGAAACCTATTATCAGAAACCCATCGCGGTACTGTTGAATTCAGCAACCGCAGGCGGTGCCGAATTATTTGCCTATCAGCTTGCCAAGCTAGAGCGAGTCATCACTGTGGGAGAGGCGACCCCGGGCAGGATTGGAGGTTTTCACCAGGTTTCGGCAATGGCATCAGCCGAGCTCGAATACCGTCCCGCTGTGGAAACCCTGATAGATGGTAGTGTGTTCGAATCTTCGGGCGTGCAGCCGAAACAGGTGGTTGCTTATCCATTCTCCCAGAGCAGCCGCGGCGACCCGCAATATCAAGCGGCTCTACTCACTCTCCTGGGCATCATATAGAAGACTCAGGGATCGCTCGTAGCTCCCTTCTGGCGCTCCGATTGTTGCCAGTTGAGTCGACGGTAGTCGAATCCCTTCTCTATAGTCGGCTTCACCACCGCGAAGTACGGAGACAAATCGAAATCCCGCGGTGTAAATAGTGTGAAGTGGCGCTTTTTGTATTGCAGCTGTTCGCCAGCAACCCCCTGAGCAGCTTCGCTGGCTGCGCCTCCCCTGGGAAATATAGGATAATCGATGGACTGAAAGGATTCGGCTATCAGGGTGGAACAAATAGCTCTGGTGGGTTCACCGCTGCCGAGGCCGATCATGGCGCGGCGGTATCGATTAGGAACAGCAGGTTTCTGAATTAGATAACGAATCAGATCGAACACATTCTTTAGATCGTAAAGATGACCGAGTTTGGATTTTGCGAATACGATCAGCCTTTCGGTGTCTTCGCTGCTCAAGTCTACCGGCCGACAGATGCGCAAATTGAAATTGGCATAGCGCTCCACGCTCACCAGGCGCACCCCATGATTCAGATCCGCTTCCAGCAAATTCGCCACGTCACTAGCCTCGGCCCCGCCTCCTACGTAGAGACAGGCATGGGACCAGGAAGACTGAGTGAGATACTTGATGGCCGTGCTGATGCGGGTATTCCCTTCCACCAACAGGATGTCGCCGGCTTGCAGAACCGCCGCCACATCGGCCGCCGACACCCTATCGATGCGCTGATATCCCCCCTGGGTCTTCGTCAGGTAGGCAGCCAGTCGCTGGCCTATGGCTCTAGTGATGACACTCACATCGATCTACTTCTATTTCCTGTTGGCGACAGCCGCCGCCTAGTTCATGGATTGATTCTTAATGGACCGCAAAAATCGGGTATACTGGCGGGCCATTTTCCACGAGCTTGCCAGTAGCCAGATACAGTGTAATCGAATCCATAGGAGTAAGAAAATGACCGCGGCCTACAATAAATTTTATATCAACGGTGAATGGATGCTGCCTGCTGATAAATCCATCCTCGACGTCATCAATCCAGCCACCGAGGAGGCCTTCGCAACCATCGGCATGGGTACCGCCGAAGATGTAGACGCGGCAGCTAGCGCCGCCAGAGCCGCATTTCCGGAATGGTCACAGTCGACGGTCGATGAACGCAAGGCGGTTATCGGCAAGATTCTCGCAGGCATGAAGGAGCGCGGCGAAGAACTGGCCATCGCTATATCAAATGAAATGGGCGCGCCCATGGGTCTGGCCAGGACTGCACAGCTGGGCAGCGGCATGGGTCATTTCGCCAATATTCTCAGCGTGCTGGAAAATTACGAGTTTGAGGAAACCCGGGGTTCTACCAGGATCGTAAAGGAGGCGGCTGGCGTCTGTGGCTTCATCACTCCCTGGAATTGGCCTCTGAACCAGATCGCCTGCAAGGTCGCACCTGCACTCGCGGCCGGTTGCACCATGGTCCTCAAACCGAGTGAAATCGCTCCCGTCAGCGCCTATCTACTGGCGGAGATCATCGCCGATTCCGGCCTGCCCGCCGGCGTATTTAACCTCGTTAACGGCGACGGTCCCACGGTCGGCGCAGCGATCTCTGCGCATCCGGAGATCGACGTGGTGTCATTCACCGGCTCTACCCGCGCCGGACGCGCAGTTGCGAAGGCGGCAGCCGACGGTATCAAGCGTGTGACCCAGGAACTGGGCGGCAAGTCAGCCAATATTATCCTGGACGATGCACCGGATTTCGCCAAGGCAGTTAGCGGCGGCATCATCGGTTGTTTTGGTAACAGTGGCCAGTCCTGTAACGCTCCCACGCGCATGTTGGTGCCGAAGGCACGCCTGGCTGAGGCCATGGAAATTGCCACGGCGGCAGCGGCTAAAGCCAGTGTTGGAGACCCATCGGATGAAAATACCCGACTCGGTCCTGTGGTGAGCGAATTGCAATTCAACAAGATAACGGCACTGATCGAAAAAGGTATCGAAGAAGGGGCCGAGTTGCTCGTGGGCGGACCTGGCCGACCGGAAGGCTTCGACAAGGGATATTATATTCGACCCACTGTGTTCGGCAATGTAACAAACGACATGACCATAGCGAGAGAAGAAATTTTCGGCCCGGTACTCGCAATTCTCGGCTACGAAGACGATGCCGATGCCGTTCGCATCGCCAACGACACGGAATATGGACTGTCCGGTTATGTATCTGGCGAGCCCGAGCATGCGGAAAGAATCGCACGCCAGCTGCGCACCGGCATGGTACATATTAACGGCGCCGGTCCCGATTTCTCAGCCCCCTTCGGCGGTTACAAGAAATCCGGCAATGGTCGCGAATGGGGCGTGGAAGGCTTCGAAGAATATCTTGAAACGAAATCCATGATGGGCGCCGCCTGATTCCTAGCAGGCATAAGAAGGTAGAGTAATGTCGGTTGAAATAAAAAAGCCTGCCATCGATATTGGCATCGTCGCCGATCCAGACGGCAACTGGGTGGAGCTGTTGCAGACGGATTAAACGACTGGCGATGCCAAGCAAGCCGGTTCTATACTGAGCTCATGCTTGAGTTATTTCTTTTACTCGGCTTCCGCTGATAATTACCGATGTCACCTATACGGTGATAATGATTTTTATTACTACAAGTGTGACAGGTCGGTTATTGATTTCTGCTAGCTTGTTTCAATCACTTCTTGACCTGAGGCTAGACAGATAACCACCCATACATTAGAGGCAAAAGATATAGCCCTGTTTATGTCAAAATGGATTGCGGGGGGCTCTATTTTTAGCGAGGGTATCAGGTGCCGGTGCGAGATTGGAGAAAAACCCCAGTATTTTTAGCGAGAGGAGTACTGTATCTCCTCGTGACAATTCATCTTATTCTCCCCTTTACCCCGGTTAATCCTCATCCCGAAATAAGGATAAAATAGCCGGTATTATATTGGCGACACTATTTTTAACCCTGGGGATTCGTTCGTTGCGTAAACCCAATTCAAGCTTTAAATCGGGGCTTGCA
Organism: uncultured Gammaproteobacteria bacterium; assembly: GCA_913054495.1. Classification (GTDB taxonomy): domain Bacteria; phylum Pseudomonadota; class Gammaproteobacteria; order Pseudomonadales; family Pseudohongiellaceae; genus UBA9145. Next base: position 9,569 of record CAJXIY010000023.1, read on the forward strand.
TTATTGCTTATCGTATATTTAGTGAGTGCGGCGACCGGGGCTTCATCCCTGGGCGAAGGCCTCATTGTGAAAATTGTATTCGCATCTTTACTGGGCGCCGGCATATACTCGACGCGTGGGAAAAGAGCCAGACCTACCGCTAGCTGAACATCAAACCAACAGGATCGATGGAGGAATTCCTCCATTACCAACATCCTGCTTTTCAGCTACTGCTTACTTCCAAACACTGCGAGCAGTCAAGGTAATATCAAATACCTGGCCAGATGCCTGTCCCACGTGAATAATGAAGGTGTCTGCATCCGGGTGACTATAAGCCAGAGATGCCATGCCGCCTTCCGACACCGCCTTGAATTTCACGCTATTCTCGCCAATCTCTTCCAGCTCCATTTCCTGTGCGCCTTCGGTGCGCGGAGCCATGCCAGGGTCCCATTGCTGGATGTGTAATACCAGCGAGCCATCCACTTCTTCGATGGTGATCATCTCGAACATGCTGGTAGCGTCGTTGCCAGTCATTCTGACCATGGCGGCGATGGAACCACCCTCTCCGGCTATCCAGTTTTCTTCCAGTTGATTCGGACCCAATGCCCCCGCCCAATTACCTGTCATCCAACTAAGGTCTGCCACCGTAGCCGGCGGACCCGCATAGACAGAAGCGCTGAGCAAAGCCAATAGGTTCAGCGCCAGAATAGCCGTTAATTTTTTCATTATCGTTTATCGCTCCGTTTTATCATTGTAGTGAAATATCAAGAAATTGGAATTGAACCGGATACCTGCGCCGCCAATGTTGCGAGCCCTAATCCGATCATAGCTTACTTCGTCCTCTGTGCTCGAATTTTCCCCAGCCATGAGCCCAGCGTGCTCCAGTCCATCCTGAACATGTGAGGAGCACCATCGAGTATGGCCGCATCCAGTTCTACACCGGCTTCGGTGAAGATTGCTACCGTTTCTTCAAATCGGTCCGCCCAACCCAGTTGATCTGCGCCGCCGATGCGAAGATAGACCGGAAATCCCTGTAGGGCCGCATTCGCCCTGTTCTCACTTAACAGCGCCGGGACTGCAGCTACACCGAAATATCTTGAAGGGTCTGAGCGAGCGATTTCCAATGCCGACATGCCACCATTGGAAACACCCGCGAGCAAAACCTTGCCCCCGGCGACATCGTCTCGCTGCTGCAATTTATCGATAAGCAAAGAGATCATTTCATTGTTTTCGGAGCCACGGAATGAGCGATTGTTAGGGGATATGGGCACTGCCACGATCCAGCCACGTTGCGCGAAGCCGGAACCGAGCCATTGCGAAGTGTCGCGGGAGATAGAAGCATTGCCGGCTCCGCCTCCCATCAATATTACCATGGGCTTCGGTGCATCGGACGCTTCCCCTTCGACCATGAACACATTCAGCACCGCATCATTAGCAAGTACGATTCGTTCCTGAGCTTGCAGGCTCGCCGATGCGAAACCCACTGCTAACAAGCAAATTAGCAGTAACAGATGTTGAGTCAGTTTAGACATTTCCTGCCTCCGGATTGGTGTCGCCTCTATTCTCTTTTTTTATAAATGTCTTCGAACTTTTCATGTAAGCGGCGCATACCACCCAACCATCGATCATAGTCGTCAGTCTTGCGGCGCATATAAGTTAACACTTCCGGGTGTGGCAGCACCAGGAACCGCTCCTTCTCCAGCGTTTCAATCACCGTATCAGCCAACTTTTCCGGCTCCAGCATGCCATCCAATCCAGCCACACCGCCATCGCCTCCGGCTGTCATCGCGGTGCGCACAGCCTGTGGACACAACACAGAGACCTTGATGCCCTTGTTGCCATAGCTAATGGATAGCCATTCTGCAAAACCGATCGCCGCATGTTTCGTCACCGAGTACGGCGCGGAACCGACCTGGCTCAGAAGTCCTGCGGCCGACGAGGTGTTCAGCAGATACCCCTCGCCCCGCGCCAGCATACCCGGCAGCACCGCACGGGCGGCAAAAATGTGAGACATCACATTGATTTCCCAGATGGTTTGCCAGGCCTCGGTAGAGACATTCTCACCACCGGCGGTAAAAATACCCGCGTTGGAACAGAACAAATCGATGTGAGAGAAGCTATCCAGGGTCTTTGCTACCAGCTCGTTTACTTCTTCTTCAACGCCGACATCGGTCTTCACCCCCAAGGCCTGGGTGCTTGTAGAGATGTCCGCAACAGTCTGGTCGATGCCTGCCTGGTTAATATCGGACACCACAACTGCGCTGGCGCCCTCCTGCGCAAAGCGCTCACAGAGAGACTTGCCAATGCCGCTAGCGCCTCCAGTTACTACAACAACCTTGCCCTTAATCTGCATATTTCTTTGTTCTCAATTACGCGCTTAGCATTTGACCCAGGCGCTGGCTGATGATCTCTTCGGCTTCTGCCACTATACGAGTAATCAGTTCCTCACAACTGGGGATGTCATCGATCAGCCCGACGATCATGCCGGCGGACCAGATGCCCTTGTCGAGATCACCGTCATCGAACAGTTCCCTGCCCTTGGTGCCCTGCACCAGGGGTTGGATATCTTCGAATCGGGTGGGTCCTTCTTGTGCCTCAATTTCCAGCACTTTCTCTGCGATACTGTTTTTAAAGACCCGAGCCGTATTATTCAGAGTCCGGTAGATGAGAGCAGTATCCAGCTCAGAAGCTTCCACCATCTTCTGTTTAACCTTGTCATGGATAGGTGCTTCGATGGTGGCCATGAAACGGGTACCCATGTTGATGCCGTCTGCCCCCATTGCCAGCGCAGCGGCCAGACCCCGCCCGTCACCCAGACCGCCGGATGCCAGAAACGGGATTTTCAATCGTTTGGCGGCGAGTGGCAGCAAGATCATATTGGTCACGTCATCTTCGCCGGGATGCCCGGCACACTCAAAGCCGTCGACGCTGACCATATCACACCCTATGCGTTCCGCTTTCAGACAATGGCGTATGGACGTACATTTATGAATTACCGTGATGCCCGCTGCCTTGAACGGTGGCAGGAAGGGTTCGGGATTGCGGCCCGCGGTTTCCACGATCTTAATCCCCGAATCCACAATAGCCTGAGCATATGCCTCATAGGGCACCGGTTTGATGGTGGGAAGAATAGTGAGGTTTACCGCGAATGGCTTGTCCGTCATCTCCCGGCAACGGGCAATTTCTTTCTGCAGGGCCTCCGGTGTGGGCTGGGTGAGGCCGGTAAGGATGCCGAGGCCGCCGGCATTGGAAACCGCCGAGGCCAGTTCAGCCAAACCCACCCATTGCATGCCTCCCTGGACAATCGGATGCTCTATGCCGAGCATCTCCGTAATTCTGGTTCGCATTTTCTGCTGTTCCCCCTCTGGATACGTCGTCTACCGCATGATTTATATGGTCTGTCTCAAAAATCGAAGGCTAGTTTACGTGGTATGGGGCATCGGTGCAAAGCCAGGGGATTCGGGGATATTTATGTGTTATATTTGCCAGCGTTTAGGCCGTCCGACATTGAATATGCTTCTCGCAGAGGCAATGAAAGCGGCACTTACGGAGTTTGTTCAGGTTCAGTTCATGAACAGGAGCGTATAAAGTGCCCGCAACTGCCGGAGAGCAGGATTCAGCATTTAAGCAATAACCCCATGGAGAGAAATATGATACGCAAGCTATTGCTTTGCAGCATTGCCGCCACCACCACCCTTATCACCATCCCTGTTTTAGCCCAGAACGACCAGCAGACCATTGAGGAAATCCAAGTCACGTCCAACAGCAGACGCTCCCAGGGACTGGCCGACGTCAATGCGGCCGTTTCCGTTTTAGGGCAAGCGGAGCTGGATCTGATCGGCCTTACTCACTACCAGGAGGCACTGAATCGCCTGCCTGGTTACAGCGGCCACCGCAATAATGGCCAGGAAAGCCTGAATGCGATTCGCTCCCCGATTCTCACCGGCGCCGGAGCCTGCGGTGCATTTCTGATTGCGGAAAACGGCATTCCGGTACGCTCCAGTGGTTTCTGTAATGTCAACGAGATGTTCGATACCCATTCGGAGAATGCGGCACGAGTGGAATTGGTTCGTGGCCCCGCCAGTGCTTTCTACGGCTCCAATGCCGTACACGGCATGATTAATGTGGTCCTGCCGGAGCCCGGTGATGCCGGTGAATTGACACTGGAAAGTGGCCCTGAAGGCTCTTATCGAGTGAAGGGTCGTTACGGCCGCGACTACGGTAAATTAAAGCAATTGCTGTTGTTCAACGGCGTCAATGAAGACGGCTACCGCGACGACAGCGGTGTCGATCAGCAGAAAGTATCCTGGCTGTATAGTTATGACAGCGACAATGGCACCCGATTCGACGGTGGCTTCACCTTTATTAATCTAAATCAGGAAACGGCTGGTTACGTAGTCGGCACCGATGCCTTCGAAGGTAGCCGCAGGGACAGCAACCCCAATCCCGAAGCCTTTCGCGACAGTGTCAGCACCCGCGTCTGGACGACTATCTCGCGCACTGTTAACGACTGGGACGTGGTTTTCACACCTTATCTGCGTGACGTTAACATGACCTTCATGCAGCACTTTTTGCCCGGGAAGCCAATCGAGGACACAGAACATCGTAGCCTGGGTTTTCAGCTCGCCGCCTATCGAGAGTTGTCGAATGGTGCAAATTTCGCCATGGGTTTCGACCTGGAAGACACCGAAGGCAACCTGAAACAGTTCCAACCCAACCCAACCACGGGTTCATTTTTCCTACGCAATAGCATCCCTCAGGGCAGGCACTACGACTATGAAGTGGACGCTACTCAACTCGCCGCCTTCATCAACTATGAACAGCGCTTCGATAATGGCTGGGAAATCTCTCTCGGCCTGCGGGTCGAAAACATCGACTACAGTTACGACAACCAGATGATCGATGGTCGTACCGATGAATTCGGTGTGCCTTGCCGCTTCGGTTGCCGCTATAACCGACCCTCCGATCGTGATAACAGTTTTACCGATATCTCACCAAAGCTGGGTCTGAGCTACGCCCTGAATGAAGTGAGCACTTTACAGATTCGGGTGCAGCGGGGCTTTCGAGCACCACAGGCGACTGAATTATACCGACTCCAGAATGCCCAGACCGTCGCCGACCTGGATTCCGTAGAACTGGACAGCTATGAGGTGGCAATCAACAGCGCCGGTGACGGCTGGAATCTCTCGGCCAGCATCTATTACATGGACAAGGAAAACGAGATAATTACCGACAGTTCACGTCTCAACTTGAATGGCAATCATACCAAGCATCGCGGGATTGAGTTCGACTTTGGCTATGATATTTTAGACACACTTGCAGTTCGTGGCGTCTTCAATCTTGCCAGTCATACCTACGAGAACGATCAATTTTCAGGCGGCATCAACATCAACGGTAGTGACGTCGACTCGGCGCCAAATAGCTTTGGCAATATTGGACTACGGTGGCGCCCTAACTCGGCCTGGTTTACCGAACTGGAAATGGTTCACATGGGCGACTACTACACGAACCCCGAGAACACAGCCTCCTACAACGGCCACGATATCGTCAATCTGCGAACTCAATACAGGTACAGCGATACTTTGAGTTTCTCTCTCAATATTCTTAACTTGCTGGATGAAGAATATGCGGAACGAGCGGACTGGACGACCTTCACCGGCGATCGTTATTTCCCGGGCGAACCGGCTCGTGCCTACTTCGCTGTACACTGGAAATACCGTTAGTGTGACATACAGGCTCTAAAGCTATATAGTTGAAAGGATATGCCGACTCGAAGTCGGCATTTTTTGTGATACGGACTCTTAGAGATCGATCAATACCATCAACAAAATCTGGACTAACTGCAATCGACACCTCCAAATCAGAAGCCACCCCCTTTCATAGTTTGCTCGACTATTTTTCACGGCCTATTGAAATAAAAAGACTTTAATTATGTAACTGCAGCATTGCCGCCACTTAAACCCAGGGTTTCCTGATAAAACTCAAGTTCAGTAAGCAAGGCCTGGACCTGGTTCTCCAGTCGGCGAAAACCATGGCCTTCGCCCTCAAACGCCATATAGCGCACATCGACGCCCTTTTGTTTCAATTTATTACATATTCGCTCCGCCTGCTCGGAGGGCACTACCTTATCCTCCAGGCCCTGCAATAACAGCAACGGTGCACTAATCTTGTCGATGTTGTAGATCGGGGACCGATCCCGGTAGGTTTGTTGCGCCTCCGGGTATGGTCCAATCAACTGGTCCAGATATCGCGATTCAAATTTATGAGTACCCTGGGCCAGAACCTCCAGATCGCTGACCCCGTAGTAACTCGTGCCCGCAGCGAATAAATCACAGGCACTTAAGGCTGCCATAACCGCATAGCCTCCTGCACTACCACCATGGATTGCAATTTTTTCAGGGTCGACCAAGCCCTCGGATATCAAATGCTGTACGCCAAAAATAATATCCTCGAGATCGACCACTCCCCATTTAAGATAGAGACTACGCCGAAATTTCCGCCCAAACCCGGTGCTGCCCCGGTGATTAACATCCAATACAGCGAAGCCCCGACTGGTCCAATATTGAACTTTTAAATTCAGAGAAACCTTAGCCGCACTGGTCGGTCCACCATGTATGCTAACCAGCAGGGGAGGCTGATCGTTTTCATTTCCCGTGAACACGGTGTTTACGGGTGGGTAGAAGTTGCCATAGGCAATTTGCTGGTCTGCCGTATTAAAACAAATGATTTCCGCTTGAGAAATCATCCCCCTATCAATCGACGATTCCTCGGTGATTGACATTTTTTTAATTGCCAGAGAATTGATTTTTCGTGGCTTAGCCACCGCCAAACTATGAATGCTGTTGGCCCTTACTGGTGAGGCAGCAGTGAAATACACCTGCCTATCGATTGTGACCAGGTTTTCCAGTTGCCCGTAACCATCTTCAATGATAAGCAGATTGCTCTTCCCTGCCGCGCTCGATTCGATAATCCCCAATTCCCATCGACCGTTGCGGGTTAAGCTGACAACAATGGAATCATCCCCTAGCAGAGCATAGTTGCTGGCACCAAGCACCCAGGCTGCTGGCGCAAAATCTGCTGTCAGAGAACAGACAGGCTCGGGTTCGCAAGAAGCTTCCAATTTATCGGCAGTAACGCGATACAAATTCCACCAGTCAGACCAATCTGCAATAAAATACAGTTGCCCCTTGTTATCAAATTGAGGCTGAACCAGGGACCCGCTGGATGGTTGCTGAACTTGTCTGATGTTCGTCAGCTTGCCTTTGCTATCGAAATTCGCCAGGCGGATTTCGGTATCGTCCCAGGGCATATTGGGGTGAGACCAGGTCTGCCAGGCCAGGGTTTTGCCGTCGGGAGATAAGCGGGGCGTCGAAACAAAATCGGTACCTTGGAATAAAATTTCGCCTTCATCTCCCGATTCCAAATCTATGGCCACGAGTGTATTAACTACCCCCCTGGCATCAAAATCGGTGTCGTCGACTAGACGATGATCCTCTCGCACACAGATCAAGCGCTGGCGATGAACATCGACCAGAAAATCGGCGTAACGAAAATTGCCAACTTGATCCGACTCAATCTGGGTAAGTGGAACAGGCGCGGCAATGGGATCTTGCGCATTCCCCCCCAGGGGCTGTTTGTAGATTAGCTGATCGACCAGATTACATACGTATAAATGATTCTCATGAACTACATAAGGTAATCCGCCATATTCGTGTACTCGGCTTCTAACATTAATTTCATACGCTGAAATCCTTCTGAGTTCCCCCATATCGGATAAATGCCAAACTGCCAGTTTGTCTTTTTCTCCAGCTTCAGAATTGACGAAATAGACTCCATCGGACGCAGGCCGGACAAAATTAATGTCGTTGGAATCTCGACATACCTTCTCCGCTGTTAGCGCAGAACCCCAGTTGCCGTATGCAGCTTGCCGTTTTGTTGTCATCGCCGTTTATCCATACCCATGGACTCGACCACGAATCACCGAGAGATAGAGACCTGGAAGACAAACCGCAGCCGCCAGATAAAAGCTAAAACTGATAGTTCGTTCCAGAGCCGGATAGCTGGAAGGCTCTATTTGAGCCGTGCCCAGACTCAATGCCATGACCAGTGTAAACAGCACCATACTCATCAACTGACCCAATATGCGTGTCGTGGATACAGCAGCGGCCGCGGCTCCGAGATGCTTCTTTTCCACTGAGCCCATGATGGCGTTGACGTTTGGCGAAGAAAACAAACTAAAACCCAAACCGGTGACAATCAGCGCCGTGACTATCGTAGCAGTGCCGGAGTTACTATCGAGCGAAGCGAATAAGACGAGTCCGATGGCGGTAATAGCCATGCCGGCGGAAGCCAGTATCCTGGGTTCCATGTGATCTGACATCTTCCCCATCAACGGCGAAAAAACCGCCATAGTCAGTGGTTGTATCATCATGATCATGCCCGCGTTGGTGGCTGTGAGCCCTTTCAGATATTGCAAGTAGAGACTCAGCAAAACTACGTTCATGAAGGTGGCACTGTAGATGATGAACGATGCGAGGCAGGAAAAAGTGAAGACTCGGTTGGTGAAAAAAAGCATGACATCCCAAATAGGGTATTGTTTCGATTTCGCTTGTTGGAAAAAAACCACGACTCCGAACAAACCCGCTGCAATAATCAGATAGCTGTATTGCCTGGGCAACAGGGAAACTCCCAGGCAAATGACGAAGATTGCCAGGCAATAGTTCAGTGCCCCGGAGAAATCGAATGTACCCTTCTCTTCTGCTACCCATTCTCCTTTCACCTTATAAACACCCACAAATAGCACCAACACGGCAATGGGTATCTGCAGAAGAAAGTTAGCCCTCCAACCCAGTTGATCCACCAGCAATCCTCCCAGCAGTGGTCCACCGGCCAGACCGAAATAGATCACCGACACTACCAGACCGATCACTCGCCCGCGGCTTGCGGCTGGAAATACCGACGAAACGATTGCCATTTGAGTCGCATATAGCATGGCGGCACCAAAACCTTGCAGAAATCGTGCCGTAATAAGTAGCGCCGCGCTGTTTGCCAACGCCGCCAACAAGGACGCAAGGATTACAGCGACAGCGCCTGTCAGAAATATTTTTTTGCGACCGTACATGTCAGCAAGACGACCAAAGATAAGAACAAACATGGCGCTTGCCATCAAGAAAGCGGTAGGAATCCAACTCAGGCTACGGGCCGAGAGTGACAGATCTTCGGCGATGGCTGGTAGCGCTACATTAACCGATGACAGCATGATCGGTACTGATATGGCGTTCAATAAGACCATGAACAGTACGTATCTTTGCAACACAGTGTAGGGTTTGGTTTCTGACATATTACGGCTGAAGATTTTCTTAAAGCGCTAGCATACAGGGTAAGAATTATCTTGCAATACGCCTGTAATCGACCGCAGGCAACTTGCAAGGACTCGGTGAGTCAATGTCGGAGGCGGTATCGCAAACCGAAGACAAGACTTCGCTTATGCTACAATGAATCAGTCTAATAAACTGCACATCCATTGCTTCGGCAAGTACGAGTAGTGGCTGTCAATTTTTAAAGAATCACTGCGGCCGAACGGATTCCTAAATCGTTATTACGCTAGTTCAGCCAACAACTCTTCGGAAACTCGCTGCCCAGAATTACTTCTGGAGTAGAATTAGACCCTGCGTCGAGTAAATTCGGATGGATATTCGTGACGCGGTACAATTTTGAATTGTTTATTGAGTAATTCGTTAACAGAGTGGTTTTACTTGTCAACACCCATTTCATCAATACCCACCTGGACTGACGCCGATCGACACCTCCAAATTACAAAGTAGCGCTTATTGTAGCCTCGTCGACTGTTTTTCCCGGGCTCGAGCCGAAGACCCGGAACCCATTGCACACCCTGACAGTGCGGTAAACAAGATGGTGAAAGGTAAGGAGAACGACCTGCGAAAAGCAGCAGTATTGATTCCCGTTACGCGTCAGGATTCTGAACATGAGAGTCATATCATACTGACCGTCCGCTCTGAAAACCTGAGATCCCATGCCGGACAAATCAGCCTGCCCGGCGGCACCCGCGACGCAGAAGATTCGGATGCTATTGCAACCGCCCTGAGAGAGAGTGAAGAGGAAATAGGGCTGCTCTCCTCTCAGGTAGAAGTTATTGGTAAATTGGGCGACATGGCACTTCCATCAGGTTTCCATATTACTCCGATTGTGGGCCTGATCGACCCTGGACTGAGTTTTACCCCTGCTCCGGATGAAGTAGCCGATATTTTTCAGGTACCGCTGGAATTAGTGCTCGATCTCAATGCCTATGAGGCTTCATACATGACCTACAACGATGTTGAGCGCAAGGTCCTGGAACTCCACTATGAAGATTACAGAATCTGGGGTGCTACTGCGGCTATTCTTCATCATCTCGCCATGCAAGTCGCGAAGCATCGTAGAAGTTAGCAGGCGTTGAACTATACGCCAGAGAGGGCTCGGTCTTTCGCTTTATCAAGCTTCTTATGACGAACCTGGTTTCGACCTTCCTGTTTGGCAATATAGAGAAAGCCATCGACTTTCTCTACAAATTCCTTCTCGGTAATCTGGTCACCACGCTTGTACACATCGACGCCAAAGCTCGCCTCGATTCCCAGCCGCATGGCGAGGGTCTCTACCGGCGTATTTTCGATAATTACTCGAAGACGATTGGCAAATCTAACGCCTTGCTTCAGCGTTGTGTCGGGCAGGATAAGGGTGAATTCTTCTCCGCCATAGCGACAGGGAATATCCAGTCGACGAATGGCCTGGCGGATCAGATCGGAAATGTGGCTCAGTACGACATTCCCGACCTCATGACCATGAACATCATTGATGTATTTAAAATGATCCAGGTCCAGCATAATCAGGCAGGTGGGCTGACCGGAACGGCGGGTACGTTCCATTTCCAGGCTCAGCGCCAGGTTAAAGTAGCGAAAGTTGAACAACTTCGTGAGCTCATCCGTGCGCACCAGCGCCGACAGGCGCTTGATTTCCTCCTGTAATCTCTTTACCTCAGGAAGATTCGTGCACTCATCATCCCCCGCCGGGCAGGGACTAACGGGCTTGTAGCGTATTGAGGGAAGGTCTTTCATAAGCTGTCGGATCGTGTTCTGTTTCTACCTGGTTGCGCAATATCGTCATCCAAATTTAAGAACACCAGCTGTTTACCCCCCGGAATTCTGATTTTTCTCAGAAAATGCGGCTGAATTCAGTCCCGACAGTAGCATAAAGCCAGTCAGAAAATCTGAAATAGCGCACATTTTGAAAATAAACATCGCTAAATCAATTAGCTACGGTGCAGCCCAGGCCGGGAACTCCCCTAGCACCCCGAAGGTAAGATGGCCTAATGTGTAGACGAAAAACGTCACGAACAGCACCGAAAGCACGTCCAACCAGATACCCGCAATCACCATTTTCATTATAGGCACCCTGCCCGAGCCATAGATAATGGCATTGGGTGGTGTGGACACCGGTAACATAAATGCACATGACGCCGCCAGGGTCGTTGGGATGAGCAGCAATAGGGGGTGAACTTCGAGAGCCTGGGCCATGCTCGCCATGATTGGGACCGCCAGTGAGATAGTGGCCGTATTCGACATGACCTCGGTTAAACCGGTGATAAAACCCACCGTGCTGATCACGATAACCAGTGGGTTTGCATCCCCGAGCACCGCCTGTAACTGTGCTGCGATGTAGGTCGAGAGACCGGAGGTCCCAAAGCCCTTGGCGAGGGCCAGGCCCCCGCCGAACAATAACAAGATCCCCCAGGGCACTCTCTTGGCATCCTCCCAATCCATCAGACGGCCACCAATCTTCTTGCCCGCGGGGATAATAAACAAGGTCAATGCCATGGTGATTGATACGGTGCCATCATCGATCATATAACCCACCGGCGAAGAACCGACCCAGACCAGGAATGAATCCAGATAATGACTCCAGCCGAAGATGTCTACCTCCGGTCCAAACAGTCGATCCTTGCGTGTCATCCACAGCAATGCCGCAGTGCCAAATACTGCCGCGACTCTTTTCTCTTCCGTCGACATGGGTCCCAGCTTACTAATTTCTCCGGTAATAAAATCGCGGCCACTGAAGGGTGTTGTAGGAGGCAGGGGAAACACGAGACGAGTCAGGACCAACCAGGCAGTGATCATATAGACTCCGCTCATGGGTAAGGCAAACAGCATCCAGGACGAAAAAGTAATATCTGGCGCCTCGGGGAAAAGCTGTGTCATCTGGGTTACCAGTATGCCGTTGGGCGGTGTGCCTATTAATGTCGCAAATCCGCCGATTGACGCAGAGTAGGCAATTCCTAACAATAAGGTTAGGGAAAAATTTTCTGCCCTCTCATCTACCACTCCCCCTTTCGCTACTATTTCCTTGTTCAAGTCTTCGTAGAGAAGTATCAATGACATACCCATGGGCAGCATCATTAACGCGGTGGCGGTGTTGGAGAGCCACATAGACAGAAACCCGGTGGCCAGCATGAATCCCAACACCAGGCGGTGCGGCTGTCCACCGATAATTTTCAGTATATTCAGAGCGATACGTTTGTGCAGATTCCATTTCTCGACCGCGATGGCGATCATGAAACCACCGAGGAACAGGAGAATGATCCAGTCCATGTACTGCCCGGCGACATTGGGGAAAATGATGTCGAAATCGGAAGGGGTCAGACCATCGCTAATACTTACGGTATCGAAATCTATGCGATTTGCCGCGGGCATTTCCCGCCCGCGCATAATGCCAAGCAGCGGGAACATCACGATGGGTATCAACGCCGTCGCCGCCAGCGGAATCGCTTCTGTAATCCACCAGATAGCCATGAATACGACTATGGCAGCCATCCTCGTTACTTGGGGATTGCCGGGCTCCAGATCGACGAAGAACAATATCAGCAGAAATACCGTGGGTGCGAGCCAGAGACCAATGCGGCTTCGCAGAGAATCTTCAGTAATTTCATCGGGATTTACTTCGGTACTGGATGTCATAATCGCCCTATTATTGTTGTGAGCCTCTGATTAAGTATTCGATATCTCTGGCCTTCAGAGCGGCCCTAGAAAATTTCTTGAAGGAAATTTTCCAGTGCCTGGTAGCTGCGTTTCTGTGCCACCTCGCTGTAGAGCGTACCAAAATCCGGATTGTTGGCAGCGGGATTGGTGAACGCATGCATGGTGCCACCGTAGGCGTGTAGTTGCCAGTCTGCATTAGCCGTGGTCATTTCGGTCTCAAAAGCCAATACCTGTTGCGGCGGTACCATGGGATCATCATGACCATGCAGACACAGAATTTTGGCTTTGATCGCTTCGTTCGCTACCTCCGATGCCGCCAGGATGCCGTGGATACTCACCACCCCCAGTACATCTGCGCCGGAGCGGGCGAGTTCCAGCACACACATACCACCGAAGCAGTAGCCCATAGCCGCTACCCGCGTCGCATCGACCTGGGGGATATTACGACCGGCGACCAGAGCCGCTCGCACCCGTTGTCTTAGCACCAGCCGGTCCTCCGCCAGGGGATTCATCAGTGCCGAGTTGACTTCAATATCTCCGTCGGTGCCGAACACCCCCTTGCCATACATATCCAACGCGAATCCAATATAACCCATGTCCGCGATTCGTTCTGCCGCGTCGCAGGCATGCTGGCGCCGACCACTCCAGTCGTGGGCGACCAGTACCAGAGGCTGCTGCGTGTTGGTCTCCTGATAAGCCAGATAGCCCTCTAAGACGGTTTCACCATCATGGTATTCAATGTGATCAGTTATCATTTAGTTTACCTGTGATCGATTACGGCTGTGTACCTGCTCGCGGCTGGAGTTAGTGAGAATCAACCTACAGCACTTCGAGCATAGCCTCGGCCGAGCTCACCTTAATTTCACCCGGCGCCTCGATGACCAGATGGATTACGGTGCCATCGTCAACAATCATACCGAAGCGCTTGGCCCTGCCTCCCATGCCGAAACCGCTGGCGTCAAGCTCCATGCCGATCGCAGCGGTGAATTCCCCATTGCCATCGGCGAGCATGAGGATCTCTTCGGCATTTTGTGCCTGGCCCCAGGCGCCCATCACGAAGGCGTCATTCACCGACATACAGGCAATAGTATCCACGCCCTTGTCCTTGATGGCATCTGCACTGACGACGAAGCCAGGCAAGTGGGTCAGGGAACAACCCGGCGTGAAGGCGCCAGGCACGGCGAAGAACACGACTTTCTTGCCGTCGAACACCTCCTGAGAACTCATGTCTTTGGGGCCATCTGCCATCATTACCTTGAAATTGACCGCCGGTATCTTGTCTCCCACCTGAATTGACATCGCTTATACTCCTGCCTGGATATAGTGTCTGGATCGCAAGATAGTAGCAAATTCGATGGCACATTCTAAGCACCGAGGGAGTATTAAATTGCCCATGTCATCGCCCGAAAATTGAGGTAGCATTCGGTGCATTAGCGGCTGCCCCAAGTACGCACAGAAAGGATAACCACGCAGCGATGGACACGATTTTCTTTGTCGCCTCGAAAGTCATCTGGGCATTGATCTCTCCAGACAGTCTGATCGTATTGCTCGGCGTCTCTGCATGGCTCGCACTGGTATTTGGCTGGCACAAGATCTCGCGTCGAGCCTTGGCCCTGTGTGCATTCCTTTTACTTGTCATAGGGTTCCTGCCAGTGGGCGAGTGGGCTATCTCGCCCCTGGAGAATCGCTTCGTCGCCAATGCCGCCCTGCCGGCGCAGGTAGATGGCATTATCGTGCTGGGGGGCGCACTGGCGCCCTATCGTTCCCAGGCATGGAACCAGGTACAACTGGGTGTGGGCGCCGATCGCATCACTAACTTCCTCTATCTGGCCAATCTATACCCTTCGGCACAGCTCGTGTATACCGGCGGCAGCGGTGCGGTCACCGAGCAGGAATACAAGGAGGCAGAGATCGCCCGGATTCTGTTTGACCAGTTAGGCCTGTCGCAGCGAGCGATTATTTATGAGAGTGAGTCCAGAAACACCTTCGAAAATGCCTTGAATACCAGGCGATTGCTCTCCCCCGGTGCGGATGAGACATGGCTGCTAATCACTTCCGCCTTCCATATGCCGAGATCGATAGCTGTGTTTTGTCAGCAGGATTGGCCGGTTCAACCCTACTCGGTGGATTACTATTCGAAGAAAGGAGACCTGATCCGGGTCGAATTCAATTTCGTCGGTAATCTCTCCAATCTGAACACTGCGATAAAGGAATGGGTGGGGCTGATTGCCTACCGCATCACCGGCAAGACCAGCCGCCTGCTGCCAGGGGACCAAAACTATTGCGGCGCGGCGCAGCCTGGTTAAATTGTTAGGGTACCTCTGAACAATGCAGTGATGCCCTAACTATCGAATGGGACCTTGGCGCCAATTACTGCTTCGATCCAGCTAATATGTTCTGAGAGTCGTTCATACACGGCAATCGATCCATATTTACCCTGAGTCTCTTCAGAAAACTTCTGGCCTTCGATCTCTCCAACGAGGACCCCAGCGAGGCGAAACCCGGTGTCGGTATGGATAAAGGCTGGCCCGCCGCTATCTCCCAGACTCGGCACTCCTTCCAGCGCCAGCGCGTCTGTAGATCTGTCACGGGGATCATCGAATACGATCTGCAAACGCCGCTCTGCCATACTTATGCGATTCTGTGCGAGTCTGAACACGCCATTGTCGTACTGTCGGCCCCGGGTGCCGAGACCAAAAAAACCCCAGCCAATGATACTCACCACCCGATCCAGCTCGGTGGATTCGGTCTGCAGGGGAATTGGACCCGGGTTGTCTGCCTCTTCGCTGAAACGTAACAGGGCCAGGTCGACGTCGGTTGCGGATGCCTCGTCGTATAGAGGATGTACCACCAGCAGGTCAATAAGCCGGGTTCTATTACCAACTCGCACCGCGAACTTACGCCCATTTTCGATGGTATCGCCCAGCGTTGTTTCCCTGGCACAGTGCGCGGCCGTAATCGCCCAGCGCCGATGGATAACCGTTGCGACGCAGACTCTCCGATTGCCTTGCTGTTCGAGGTAAAAGACTGCCGGGTAATCGCTGGGACTGACTTCATAACGCGATGGCCCCACGTCGTGACGAATAATGATGCCGTGACTACTCAGCACAGACAAAGCAGCGAAGACTAGCAACAGGCTTCTTATCGCATCCATTCTACTTGCGCCTGCTGCGCCTGAGAGGTCGTAAATTCGGAGTGTAGGTTTGTTTCCGGGTCATGCCGAATAAAGTATAGATTTTATGGATAAACACCAGCACCGCCAACACCATGAATACCATGATGCTTATCATTAACCATTGCTCATGAGTCCAGCTTGATGGGTCGATTAGATCTGCAAGCATATCGATGGGGAAGCTCTGGTTAGCCCAATTTTCGTGGGCTGTGGCGCAAAAACCGCATTATGCGCTAAATAATGCGGCAATCGCCAGTACTAACGCCTGTTTGCCAGGCTTGAGACCAACTGCTCCAAGCGCTCAATACGCTCCCAGGGATCGTCCAGTTCCAGCAGTACCTGTTTCTTTTCTATCTCCACTGGGATCAACTCACTCAATCGCCAACCCAAATCCCACAGATTATTGTAGTCAATATTCAGTCTCTTCCGTTCCACCAGAGGATGATCCTGCAATTGGCGTAGTAAGTCCGCGAGCCCGCCAAAGCGCTCATCCACAGGAATGAGTTGGCTGCCAACGCTGTCTGTGTCGCTAAATTTCACCAAGGCTTTCCACACGCCGCTATCGTCCTGCCAGCACTTTTCGACCCCGAATTTCCCGGTCCCCTCTATGGTGATTCCCAGCAGACCATTTTCCAACTGGTCCCAATCGGCGATGGCGGCATAGGTGCCAGTGTGATGAATTGTTTGCTTGTTGCCCGCTTGCAGGGCCTCCTCGCCCTGTTTCAGCAGGCAAACACCGAAGCCGGTGTTGGTCTTCATGCAGTGACTGATGAGGTCGATATACCTGCGCTCAAATATCTGCAGGTCTACTCGACCACCCGGAAACATCACCACGTGCAGGGGAAAAAGATGAATTTCTTGCAGCTCGGCCATGAACAGTAATTCTAATCCGGATGCTATTCGATTGTCAGCAGGTAGAGCGTCCAGGGAGCCTCTGATCGGGTATTCAATATCCCTGGATTCTTCAGGATAAGTGGGCAATCCGGTGGCAATAGAACCTGCTCAGAGCCGATGCGACTCAGCCGGGCCAGGATCCAGGGCTTGTAATAGTTTTTCGTGAATACGTCCAAAACCGCCGTTGCTCATAACCACGATGCGATCGCCAGCCCGGCAATTTTCTTCGAGAAAGGAAACTATCTCATCGACTTCACCGAAGACATACGCTGGCACCTCACTGTCGGCAACCAGCGCCTCAAAATCGAGTTTTGACCGCTCCGGCCGCTGCCACACAACCATGTCTGCGGCCTGACAGGATGCTACCAGTTGCGCCTGGTGCACGCCGAGCTTCATTGTGTTCGACCGCGGCTCGATCACGGCAATCAATCGGGTTTGATCCCTAACCGCAGCCAATTTGGCTGCCAAACCTGCGAGGGTGGCGGCAATTGCAGTGGGGTGATGGGCAAAATCATCGTAGACCTCGATACCTCCGACCTCACCACGTAGCTCCAGCCTGCGTTTAACACCCTTAAATTGATTCAATGCCTCCTGCGCCGAGGTGACGTCTACGCCAACATGATGGGCAGCGGCAACCGCCGCCATTCCATTGCGCACGTTATGCAGGCCGGTCATGCCCCAATCTACCTGTGCACGATTCATCACTTCACCGGTAGAACCTTGACCGTACTTGACCAGTTCAAACTCGCTGCCGGCCTGGTCGCGGAGAATTGCGTTCCAGAAGACACCACCATTCGCCGCCAGTTTCTTACAGATTTCTTCCGGCACAGCGATACCGAATTGCTGTCGCCTGGTCCAGCACCCCATGCGCAGGACGGTTTCAATCGAGGCCTCTTCATGGGGATAGATAATGAGGCCATTGCCGGGAATTGTGCGTACCAGATGATGAAACTGTTTCTCGATCGCTGCCAGATTATCGAAGATATCGGCATGATCGAATTCGAGATTATTGAGAATAGCCGTGCGAGGGGCGTAGTGTATGAACTTCGAGCGTTTGTCGAAGAATGCGCTGTCGTATTCATCCGCCTCAACCACAAAAAATGCCGAATCTCCCAGACTTGCGGAGCTCGGTAAGTCCTCGGAAACACCACCAATAAGATAACCCGGTTGCAAGCCGGCAGACTCGAGTATCCAGGCCAACATGGCACTGGTGGTGGTCTTGCCATGGGTCCCTGCGACCCCCAATACCCATTTGTCATGCAGGACATACTGCGCCAGCCACTGGGGACCGGAGGTGTAATTCAGGCCTTCGCTCAATACGTACTCGACGGCAGGATTGCCACGGGAAAGCGCATTGCCGATAATTACCAGATCGGGTTGGGGATGCAGATGCTCAGATCTGTAGCCTTCCAGCAGCTCGATTCCCTGTTCCTGCAACTGCGTGCTCATGGGGGGGTATACATTGGCGTCGCTGCCACTGACGCGGTAACCCAGCTGCTTGGCCAAGATCGCCAGGCTGCCCATAAAGCTGCCACAAACCCCTAGTATATGTACGTGCATCCAGGCTGCCCCCGCTACGCCACGATTACGCTTACTGGCGTGTTTATAGCATAATATTTCGGTAGCATTGGTGGTTTCCTGAGTAAGGGTGCACAGAATGCCAAAGTGTCCACAGAAATTCTGGAATTTTTCCGTCGAGCTGTACGGCCGACCCGGGGTAGCCGAAGCCTGCCTGGAATTGCAAGATTCCCATGGTATGGACGTCAACCTCCTGCTTCTTTGTTTCTGGTACGGAAATTCCTTTGGCAGTTTCGATAAATTACTCCTCGAGGAGTTGGTGAAGTTCTCAATCACGTGGAAACAAGGCATCGTGCAGCCACTGCGTACAGTCAGGCGATGGATGAAAAACCAGACTCAACTGGTTTCAGAAAACCAGGCGGCGCAATTTCAGTCCCTCCGAGAACGCATTGAGTCGGAGGAACTAAGCGCTGAAAAAATACAGCAGGAAATGCTCGAAGTGATTACTTTGCAGGCGGTCCCGGCAAGTTCAGATACCGGTTCGAAGGCTATACAGGCGAATCTTGTGCGGCTTCTGAAGATTTATGCACTAACGGCAGAGGACGACGTCCAGGCAAAACTGAATAAGATTAGCCTGGCCTACTCGCTGCTGCCCGTATCTCCCTCAGATTGAGGGGATTTCGAGAGATATATAGCGGAAATTGCGAAGGCGAAGGCACCAGCCAACCAGAGAAAACCCACTATCATGCCGTTGTCAGTTTCGCTGGTGAATGACAGCAAGGCCAGTAGTAATAAAATAAATGAAACGCCCCAACAGAGTATTTTCGAATATTTGGCGAAGGCTGCGCCTGGTGTCAGCATGAGATCCTCACAGAGAGTTATGATTGTGTGTGACTCGAGCGCAACACTCTCACCCACGGGGCTTTCAGTCAACCCTCTTACGCCCGTTTCAGGGCCCAATTCACACTAATACAGGGTGAAGGTGGGTAAAAATAAAATTATCACTCAACTACGGGCGGATTGACTCCGGCAGTAACAGCTTTTCTGTCCTGGCTCAGTGGTCCTGGCTCGGCGGTCAAGGTTATTGGGTCGCCGCCAAATCCATCACCAAATCCCAGTTAAAACGAACGAAGCGATGCAGCTCACTGATCAGAATGCGTTCCTGATCGCTGTGGGCGCCATAGCCTAATGCGGCATCTTCTCGATCGATGGCGGGGCCGATGCCATAGCATTGAATACCCTTGTTGCGAAGATAAGCCATGTCGGTGGCACCGGTACTCATGGTCGGCAGCGTGACCACGCCGTAGTGGGTCTGGATATTCGCTTCGATGGCAGCGAAGGCAACTGTGTTCAGGCTCGACTGTCCACGGGGGCGAGAGTTGCGTTGCCCCAGGCTCACCTCGACAGCGGGATCATTCACTACCCTGCGTATTTCATCGAGAAATTCCGGAATACTCTCATCGGGTAACGCACGAAAATCTACACTTGCCCTGGCTTCAGAGGGGATCACATTAATTCGATAACCGGCATCAAATATATTGGGAGAAAGAGACGATCGCAACATGGAAGCATGACGAGGTTCGTTGCTTAAAAAATACTCGTCAGATTCACTGGCACGACCGGGATCGAGCACGTTCAGATAACGCTGCGCCGCATCTGCAGGGGAGATGGAAGCCAGGCGCTCAAAATAGGCTGCCGTGGTTTCGTTAAGACGGATTGGCGTGCGCCAGTCGGCGATGGCAGCCACCGCCTTGGCCAGACGAATAACAGAATTCGTCTGTAGCGGCACCGAACCGTGGCCCGCGATTCCCGTCGCAAGTAATTCTACCCGGTAGGGGATTTTTTCCACCGTCTGGATGCCCGCGTATTGTACTTCGCGATTTACCCGGGCGACGGAACCTCCTTCGGCTAGACAAAATTCGGCGTCGATCTTGTCGAAGTGGTTGTTCACCATGAACTCGATACCGAATTCGGTGGCACCTTCTTCACCGGACTCGGCCAGGAAAATCACATCGCGATCCAGGGAGATATTGTTACGCTTCAGTTCCAACATTATCATCAGCGCGGATGCGAGGTTGTCTTTATCATCCACCGCACCACGGCCATAAACATAGCCGCCATCGACGGTGGCGCTGAAGGGCGGGAATTGCCATTTCTCCGGATCCACATTGACGACATCGGTGTGGGCCATCAGCAACAAGGGCTGTTTACTGCCGTTGCCTTCGATCCGCGCCAGCACGTTGGGGCGCTCTGAATCTGTGGCCAGCATTTCCACGTCAATGCCCTCCGCCTGCAACACATCATAAATATATTCGGCGGCGGGCAGCTCGCGCCCCGGGGGATCGGATGTATCAAATTGCAGTAACGTTCGAAAGTGTTTTAAGGTCTCTTCCTCGAGCGCAGACCAGTCGGGGCCGGCGACCTGGGCAAGTGCATTGGAGCTTAGGCAAACAGCTAAAAAACACAGGGTAATACGCATGACAGTCTCTCCACGCTCGACTCGATGAAACACAAGGTTAAGCGAGCATAACAGGGATTTGTAATCGGGGCTAAAAGCAGTGGCTAGGGAACCTCTGATCCATGGTGTTGTGGGTGTCAGCCCCTCAAGCCTCAGCCCCTCAAGCCGAGGCGGCAGTCCTCGACCGATAGGGTTTGCTGCGGTTGCCAGATGAAAATTTCTTCACTGAGCTGAACCGCGGCTTGCTACGGCGCGTATTGGGGCGTCGCGACGCCTTGTTCTTGTTTTCAGGAACTTGTCGACCGCGGCCATGCGAACCAGACTCGGGTCGCTGCTCGCTGACTGCCGAGAGATCGAATTCAGTAATATCGCCCACCGGGATCGAGCGCTTGATCAGCCTTTCGATATCCCGCAACTGCCTGCGCTCATCGGAGCCCACCAGTGAGATAGCCTGGCCCGTGGCCCCGGCCCGACCGGTGCGGCCGATGCGATGAATATAGTCTTGGGCAACATGGGGCAGATCAAAATTGACTACCGTGGCCAATTGCTCAATATCGATGCCGCGGGCGGCGATATCTGTCGCCACCAAAACCTGCACCCGACCACGTTTGAACTCATCGAGGGCCCTGGTTCTTTGCGCCTGGGACTTGTTGCCGTGAATCGCTACGGCGTGAATATTATCCCGGTTCAGACGCTTCGCAAGATTATTTGCACCATGCTTGGTGCGGCTGAAAACCAGGGTCTGTCCCGGATTTTTTTTGCACAACTGGCTTAATAATTCCGCCTTCTGGTTTTTCCCAAGCTGGTAGACTTTCTGCGATATCGCAGCCACCGTGGAATTACGGGGAGCCACGTCTATTTCTACAGGATTGTGACAAATTGTTTTCGCCAGTTTGCGGATGTCGTCTGAAAATGTTGCCGAAAACATCAGGTTTTGCCTGCGCCTCGGCAACAGCGCCATAATTTTCCTGATGTCTCGAATGAAACCCATATCCAGCATGCGATCGGCTTCATCCAGAATCAGGATTTCCACATCGTCGAATTTGACGGATTTCTGTTGATACAGGTCTAACAGCCGACCCGGTGTGGCCACCAGTATGTCCAGACCGCGTCGGAGGAACCGCTTCTGAGGGTTAATATTTACGCCACCGAAGACTACATTGGAACGCAGATTCTCGTTGCTACCATAGGTGTCGATGCTGGCCTGAACCTGAGCCGCCAATTCACGGGTGGGGGTAAGTACCAAGGCTCTAATACTTAAATCTTTAGTGTTGCGTTGGCCACTCAGCAACTGCAGCAGAGGCAAGGTGAAGCCGGCCGTCTTGCCGGTGCCGGTCTGTGCTGCCGCCATCACATCCTTGCCGCTAAGAATTACAGGAATTGCCCTTTCCTGAATGAGTGTGGGTTTCGTATAGCCTGATTTTTGCACGGCGTGCAACAGGGAGTCGGATAAACCGAGCATGTTAAAAGTCATAGTTTTCTCTTTCTTAATGCAATCGCATTAATCATATTTCAGGGAACCGCCCTGGTTTCAATTCACAAACTTGCCTCGGCGCAAGGTCCTGTCTCTCGATTAAGGTTTTACGAGACAACTCGCACGCGCAACGGCGTTCACCGCTGTCACAGGGTCGGGCATGTTTGTCGTTATGTGGTTCCCGGGGGTTTAGACCCGGTCGCACGACTGTGCAATTCAAAAGTAGCTAATGAAGTCGCTGTATTAAGCAGCGACTAGCTCAAGCGTGGAGGGAAAGCGTTGGAGACTGCAAATCCTTGCAGACAAGGTGTCCCTGATTACTTATTTATGCACCGTCAGTCAATCTCGGCCTTTGGTATCAAGCAGGTACTGAGCTGACGAGGCGGCACTTTATCACAAATTGTTGAAAAGTATCGATTTATTTTAATTTCAAGCTGCAAGCCCTAAGGTGCCGGCTGCCGATGCAGGCGCGCTGCACCGCCGTTCCGGTCTCACGGCTTACTCGGCTCAGAACAGGAAAAAGCCCCCATCGATCAGGAAGCTATCGCCACTATGGTAACGACTTGCATCGCTCATCAGGTAGGCGGCGATGCCCTCGAAATCTGACTTGTCGCCCCAGCGCCCTGCAGGAATTCTCGGCAGGATGGCGTTGGCAAATTTCTCATTCTTGTAATTCTCCGCGGTCATCGCGGTTTCAATATGGCCGGGCAGTATGGAGTTGGCGGTGACACCATGACGGGCGTACTCGATCGCCAGCGCTTGCATCATGGCGATCACTGCTCCCTTGCTGGCGGCATAGGCCTCTACCCTGGCCATACCCATCAGTGCGCCCAAAGAGGAGGTGCCGATCAAACGACCACCGGTGTCGCCCGCCAGCGACCGTGCCTTCATATGCTTCGCGGCACAGCGCAGGGTATAGAAGAGGCCATCCAGGTTCACATCCATCACCGCGCGCCAGTCTGCATTCGAAAACTCTTCGAAGCGACCCGATCTGGCCACACCGGCATTGGCGAAACAGGCGTCCACACGGCCGAATACTTCCAGGGTTTCAGCGAAGGCTTTTTCCACAGATTCTGCGTCAGAAACATCACACGCGATGGCGTGGAGCAGCGTGCCATACTCACAGAGTACGGCGATGGCCTCCGCGTTTTTCTCGGGATTGGTTCCCCATATGCAAACATCGGCGCCCTGCTTCGCGACACCTTCGGCGAAGCCAAGGCCTATGCCGCTATTGCCACCAGTAATGAGCGCGACCTTCCCCGTCAGATCGAATAGTTCACTGGTCATCGCTACGCTACCTTAATTATGCCTTGCCGGTGCGGCTTCCCTGCCACCGCTGCACCAGGGAGGAATCGATATCGAATAAATCCAGTACCCTGCCCACGTGATGATTCACCAGGTCGTCTATGGTTTGGGGCTTGATGTAGTGTGCCGGCATGGGTGGGGCAATGATGGCCCCAATCCGACTGGCCTTATAGAGCAACTCACAATGTCCGGTATGCAGTGGGGTTTCCCGTGGCAATAAAACCAGGCGCCGGCGTTCTTTCAGGCTGACGTCGGCGGCTCTGACGATAAGCGAGTCGGCATAGGAGTTGGCGATCGCAAACAGGGTTTTTATGGAACAGGGTGCGACGATCATGCCACCGGTCTGGAAGGAGCCACTGGCGATCGTAGCGGCAATATCCTTGTTGGAATGCACATGATCGGCCAGGGCTTTGACGGCGTTGGCGGAGAAGTCTGTCTCGATACCGATATTCATCTTCGCGGCGTCCGACATCACCAGGTGGGTCTCAATATCCGGGTCTTGCTTCAGCACTTCCAGCAGACGAATGCCGTAGATAACACCACTGGCGCCGGACATACCGATAATCAACCGCATCGCACATTTCCTTTCGAGTACACTTGTCGCCTTGGTCCAACTAAGAAGACCCGTACAATAAGGGCCCGTATAAAAAGGCTCGCAAAAAAAGACTAGTGATTGTTGCATCAATGTCCGCTAACTGGCAAGCGATTGCGGCCGCTAGCAACAGCTAGTAACATGACGCTTCTCCCACTCTTCACCGCTGCCCAACGAAGCCAATCTATGAGCAAGGCCAATCTTTTCTACGCCCAATCCGGTGGTGTTACCGCCGTTATTAATGCCAGTGCCTGCGGTGTCATCGAAACCGCGAGACAACACAAAGATAAGATTGGCAAAGTCTACGCCGGTAGGAATGGCATCGTTGGCGCGCTCAGGGAAGAACTCATAGACACCTCCAGGGAATCGGCAAAGACGATTGCCGCACTACGCTCCACCCCCGCCGGCGCATTTGGTTCCTGTCGTTACAAGCTCAGGTCTTACTCCGAAAACAAGCGCGAATACGAACGCCTGATGGATGTGTTTCAGGCACACAATATTCGCTACTTTCTTTACAACGGTGGCGGTGATTCACAGGACACTGCCAACAAGATTTCTCAACTCAGTCTGGAAAAGGGCTTCCCAATCACCTGCATCGGCATTCCTAAAACCGTAGATAACGATCTGCCAATTACCGATAACTGTCCTGGCTTTGGTTCCGTCGCCAAGTATGTAGCCGTCTCCATTCGCGAAGCAGGACTGGATGTCGCCTCTATGTGTGAGAACTCGACCAAGGTGTTCGTGATGGAGGTAATGGGTCGACATGCGGGCTGGATAGCCGGTGCTGCGGGACTCGCCAGCGAAGTCGAAGGCGATGCGCCACATATCATCCTCTTCCCCGAGATCCCATTCAACAAACAGAAATTTCTGAGGAAAGTAAAATCCTGTGTCAGGAAATATGGATACTGCGCCGTCGTCGTATCCGAAGGCGCACAGTATGCCAACGGTGCCTTCCTGGCCGATGCCGGTGGCGCCGATGCTTTCGGACATGTACAACTAGGCGGCGTTGCACCCTTCGTGGCCCAGTTGATCAAGGCCGAACTGGGATACAAGTACCACTGGGCTGTGGCCGACTATCTGCAAAGGTCGGCGCGCCACATCGCTTCGGCTACCGATGTCGAGCAGGCCTACGCGGTTGGCAAGGCGGCTGTAGAATTCGCGCTTGATGGCAAGAACGCCGTTATGCCAATTATTATTAGGGGCAAGGGAAAGAAATACACCTGGCGCATCGGGGAAGCCAGCCTGGCAGATGTGGCCAACGTGGAAAAAACCATGCCAAGGAAATATATCAGCAGCGATGGTTTTCATATTACCGCTGCGGCACGAGCCTACTTCTCGCCGCTGATTCAGGGTGAAGATTATCCCGTGTTCAAAAACGGTATTCCGCA